>CAMAGI010000075.1 GCA_945833775.1 uncultured Lachnospiraceae bacterium | reverse complement strand
CTTGCCGAGAAAATCCCGGAGATGAATATTCTGCAGCTCCCTTATATTTACCAGGACTCTTCCCATATGTGGCGTGTGCTGGACGGAGATCTGGGCGGTTACTTTCTGTCGCTTACGGAGGATTATGAGCTGGTGGGGCTGTCCTGGTATGACGCCGGAGCCCGTAACTTCTACAGTGCTTCAAAAGCAATCACCTGTCTGGAGGATGTGCGGGGAATGCGAATCCGGGTTCAGGAATCCCAATTGATGGCAGATATGGTGGAGGCCATGGGCGGAGTACCCGTTAAAATGGAATATGAGGATGTCTACTCCGGTCTGGAGCGGGGAATTGTAGACGGAGCGGAGAATAACTGGTCTTCTTATATTTTTATGCAGCACAATGAGGTAGCAAGATATTTTACCGTGGATGAACATACCAGGGTTCCCGAGCTGCAGCTTTGCTCGGCACATACGTTTGAGCTGTTGACGGAGGATGATCAAAAAATCATCGAAGAGTGCGCAAGAAAATCGGCTCTGTATGAGAGAACACTCTGGCGGGAGCAGGAGTCAGCCTGCAGGAAAGCAGCGGAGGAAAGCGGTGTGGTCGTGATTGAGTTGACGCCGAAACAAAAGGCAGAGTTCCAGAAGGCGATGGAAGAAGTTTATCAACAATACAGCGGAGACGGCACGGAACTGATTCAAAAAGTGCTGGATTACAGAGAATAAAGAGGTGTGTTATGTTTCAGGATTCAAAGAAGAGAAAGCAGTTGATGTACAGTTATGCGGTTTTTATTTTAAACGGAATGCTTGCCTTATCCATCGGTGCGATTATGCCCTTTATACGGGACGAGAGGAATCTCTCTTATGCGCTCTGCGGCACTCTGGTAAGTCTGCATTCGGTGGGAAATCTTATTTCCAGCTTTTTTGCGGGGGCATTGGCAGTAAAACTCGGTAGAAAGCGAAGCATTTTGTTGTTCGACGCATGTTTTGCATTGGCTTATGCGCTTATTTTATTCGGTCATTCGCCTGCTTTTCTGATTCTTGCATTTACTATGACAGGGCTTGCGAGAGGGGCGACCAGCAATTTCTGCAATGCCGTTGTCAACGGGTTGGCGCCCGGAAAAGCGGCTTTGATAAACGGCCTTCATGCAATGTTTTCCCTGGGTGCATTTGCATTTCCCATATTCTTGATGTTTTTGACCAGACGGAATCCATCAAACTGGAGCTATGCCTGTGCCTTTATGTTGATTATGGGTGTGCTCAGTTGGGTTCTTTATTGGATGATCCCGGTGGAAGACGAGAGAGTGGAACGAAAGTCCGGCGAAACCGGCACACAAAATACCTTTGGTTTTGTGAGAGAGCCGATCTTCTATCTGACCATAGTGACTCTGTTTTTCTATCTTTGTGCCGAGCAGGGGGTAATCGGCTGGCTTGTGACTTATTTTAAAGATACAGGCTTATTGAGTGCCTCGAATGCACAGTTGATGGCAAGTGTCCAATGGATTATGATTCTTGTAGGAAGGTTGACAAATGCCTGGCTTTCAACCAGAGTAAAAAAAGAAAGAATACTTCCCGTGATGGGCATCGGTCTGGTTGCTTTCTTTCTGCTGTTGATCAACAGTACCTCGGCAGGCTTGATTATGATTGGTATTATGGGATTTGGCTTCAGTATGGCAGGGATTTATCCGACGACGGTTTCCTTTTCCGGAAAGTTGATTCAGGATTACCCTCTGGCATGGAGTTTTATCCTGACTCTGGCAAGCTTTGGCTCTATTCTGATGCCTTCCGTAATCGGCAAAATTGCCGAGAACGCAGGAATTGCAGCGGGAATGAGTTCTGTTGGTGCCGTGGTTGTCGTTGACCTGATCTGTATCCTGTTCCTCACGGGATATCTTACAAAAAAGGAGAGAAGCGAAAATGGAAACAAGGAAAAATCGGATTTGGAATCGAAACAGTGAAATTGATGCCCGGGAATGTGCGGAGGGCGTGGAGAGGAAAATACTGGCCTATGCAGACGAGATTATGTGTGTGGAGAACCATTTTAAAGAAGGTGCGATAGGAGCTATGCATCACCATCCGCACACGCAGATTACTTATGTTGTCTCCGGGCAGTTTGCCTTTACGGTAGATGGAGAGGAACAGATTGTAAATCCCGGGGATGCGCTGTTAAAGAGAGAGGGCATTGAGCACGGGTGTGTCTGCCTGAAGGAAGGGATCCTTTTAGATATTTTCACTCCCATGCGGGAAGATTTTGTATAAAAAGGCTCCCATTTGCGGAGCAAATGAGAGCGAAAATGTAATCTGATGATGTAATCAATCGGCATCGGGATGATAAAAGCGGATCAGTCTGTCCATGCGCGCCGACAGATTCATCAGCATGGCATCCAAAACGGTAAGAGCAGTCATGCATTCCATGACCACCACAGCCCGGGGGACAATAATCGGATCATGACGACCTTTGATCGATACGTCGATTTCCTCACCGGAACGATTGACAGTCTGCTGGGTGGAAGCAATGGAAGGAGTGGGCTTTACATAGGCCCGAATTACAATCGGATCTCCGTCGCTGATGCCGCCGAGAATTCCGCCGGCGTGGTTGGTGATTTTGGAAATGCCGTCTTCGGTCATATAAAACGCATCGTTGTTCTCACTTCCAAGGCGTTTGCTGACAGCGCATCCGTCTCCGATCTCCACGGCTTTAACGGCGCCGATGGACATGATCGCTTTCGCCAGATTGGCATCCAGTTTTTCAAACACCGGATCCCCGATACCGGCAGGGAGACCCCGGACAATGCATTCCATACAGCCTCCCACAGAGTCGGTATTTTGTTTGGCCTTCTGAAGATATTCGACTGCTCTGACGTTCGCATCACGATCCGGCATTGCCGTTGCGGTTTCCAGAATTGCGGCGCCGTCAAAACGGGAGAGATTTGCTTCAATGGGACCGATGGAGCGGGTATATGCCTGCACGCTTATTCCCAGCTGCTTCAGAATCTTACATGCGATGGCACCGGCAGCGACACGACCGATTGTCTCACGGCCGGAGGAACGGCCGCCTCCCCGGTAATCGCGGAAACCATATTTCTGATCAAAGGTGTAATCTGCATGTCCGGGACGATAGTAAGAGGCGATTTCGCTGTAATCAGCGGATCTCTGTGATGTATTGCGTACCATGAGCGAGATAGGGGTTCCGGTTGTCCTTCCCTCAAATACGCCTGAGAGGATTTCCACAAGATCATCCTCTCTTCGCTGGGTGGTTACGCTGCTTGTCCCGGGTTTGCGGCGGTCAAGATAGCACTGAATATCCTCCTCGCAAAGCGACAATCCCGCAGGACAACCATCGATTACAACGCCCAATGCTTTGCCGTGGGATTCTCCCCAGGTAGTGAGCCTGAATATGGTTCCGTATGTCGATCCGGCCATGTATGAAACCTCCGAAATAGTATTCTGCAATGATCTGGAGTAATTGTAGAACAGAAAGAGAAAAAAAGCAACTTTTCTATGGAAATATCGAAAAAATGTCTTTCTTTTTCCTTATGATGTGATAAGATATAAGAGATTTATCAAGCTCGGAGTCTGACAAATGAAAAAGACATTGGAAGAACAGGTCCGATCAGGTTTAAAAGCGATCGGACGCAAGAGTAAATTTCATCGGGTTATGACAATACCGATTCTTGCAGTCTGCATGTTCGGCTTTCATTTGGTTGCCGCAATACGCGGTAATACCAAAAGAATTGCGGTATTGGCCATGGGGCTTTGCGTGTTTAATGTCTACAGCAGTTTTTCTTTTCCGCTGTATATTTCGGTGGTGGGTGAGTCCTCTTTCGGGAATTATTCGGAACAGGATGTGACCCTGGCGGAGGAGACGCAGATTGACCTTGAACAGCTTGTGCTTTCCTGCGAAGAGGAGTATTCTTATGAAGACGAGGCTTTGTCAGGGGTAGACGCCTTTGGAAGTGAAGTGGGCGAGAAGTATTCTGCAACCGATATTCTGGAAGCCAATCGCGATCGAATCGAAAAGGAAGATACCGGTAAGGAAAAGGAAGTACAGGACAGTTATGAGGATTATGAGTTTTCTGCGGACGATTGGCGACTGGTTCTGATCAACAAGCAGAACTCCATTCCCAAGGATTATGAAGTAAAGCTTGGAAATATCAACACAATCAAGGGAGTCATGCAGTGCGATGAGAGGATTATCGATGAGCTTCTTTTGATGATTCGCGACGCAAAGCAGGACGATGTGGTTTTGGCCATCTGTTCCCCCTATCGGGATCAGGCTTATCAGGAGATGCTTTTTAACCGTAAAATCAACAATTACATGGGACGTGGTATGTCTTATGTTGAGGCTTATAAGCTGGCAGGACAGGCGGTTACAATTCCCGGTGCCAGTGAGCATCAGATCGGGCTTGCCCTGGATATCGTGACGGATAGTTA
Organism: uncultured Lachnospiraceae bacterium; assembly: GCA_945833775.1. Classification (GTDB taxonomy): domain Bacteria; phylum Bacillota; class Clostridia; order Lachnospirales; family Lachnospiraceae; genus Acetatifactor. Next base: position 6,784 of record CAMAGI010000075.1, on the reverse strand, counting down.
TCAATCCTTAAATGAGGGATTCGGCAATACAAAGGCCGGTAAATGGCTTGCCGAGAACAGTTATCAGTACGGGTTTATTCTGCGCTACCCGAAGGAAAAAGAGGACATAACCGGTATCGAATTTGAACCCTGGCATTTCCGCTATGTAGGAGTGGAAGCAGCCACTGTGATCAAAGAGAAGGAAATCTGTCTGGAAGAATTTTGGGAGGATTATGTTCATTGAAGTATCAGGTTTTAAAACGGGAGGGACGCGCAAAACGGGCGGAATTTGAAACTGTTCACGGTGTTGTACAGACACCGGTATTTATGAATGTGGGAACGGTTGCGGCAATCAAGGGAGCTGTCTCTACCCAGGATCTGGAGCAGATCGGAACACAGATCGAACTGTCCAACACATATCACCTGCATGTGCGACCGGGAGATCAGGTCATCAAACAGTTGGGAGGACTGCACAAGTTCATGTCCTGGAACAAACCGATCCTTACGGATTCCGGAGGGTTTCAGGTATTTTCTCTGGCAGGACTGCGAAGGATTCAGGAGGAGGGTGTTTGTTTTCATTCTCATATCGATGGACGCAGGATCTTTATGGGACCGGAAGAAAGCATGCAGATTCAATCAAATCTCGGTTCCACAATTGCAATGGCATTTGACGAATGCGCTCCGAGCAAGGCAGACAGAAGTTATGTGCTGAATTCCGTAGAGCGGACAACCCGTTGGCTGGAACGTTGCAGGAAGGAGATGGCACGTCTGAATGCACGTGAGGACTGCGTCAATCCCCAACAGCTTCTGTTCGGAATCAATCAGGGAGCGGTTTATGAGGATATCCGAATCGAACATGCAAAGCGAATATCCGAGATGGAACTTGACGGGTATGCGGTAGGCGGTCTAGCGGTAGGCGAAAGCCATGAAGAGATGTATCACATTCTGGATGAAGTGGTGCCCCATCTTCCGGAGGATAAGCCCACATATCTGATGGGAGTCGGAACCCCTGCGAACATTCTGGAGGCAGTGGACAGAGGGGTTGACTTTTTTGACTGCGTCTATCCGACCCGAAACGGCAGGCATGGTCATCTGTATACCAATCACGGAAAGATCAATCTGTTTAATGCAAAGTATGAGTTGGATGATAGACCCGTTGAGGAAGGCTGTGGGTGCCCCGTGTGCAGACGATATTCCAGAGCGTACATTCGCCATCTTTTAAAAGCAAAGGAAATGTTGGGCATGCGGTTGTGTGTGATTCACAATTTGTACTTTTACAATACGATGATGACGCAGATACGAGATGCACTGGATGAGGGAAGATTTGCTGAGTATAAGAGACAGAAACTGGAGGATTTGGCAAACCCCATCGAGTAATCCGGTTTCGAAAGATTTTCGATTCTTTTTATACGAAAGGACTTGCCCGCACACTTGTTTTTGTGTATTATAGTTCTTTGAAAACACTTAAGGCAAAAGCCGGAATGGAGGAGTAATGGGAATTTTATTAACAGAAGGTGCACCGATTGACGGAACCGCAAGCATTCTTTCGATGGTACTGGTTTACGCAGTTTTAATCGGCGCAATGTACTTTTTTCTGATGAGACCGCAGAAGAAAGAGCGAAAGAGAATGGCGACCATGTTGGCTGCTCTGGAGATCGGTGACTGCATTTTGACAACTTCCGGATTTTACGGAATTGTAATTGATATTACTGATGATACCGTAATTGTAGAGTTCGGCAATAATAAAAACTGCCGGATTCCCATGGAGAAATCCGCAATCAGCAAGGTTGAGAAACCGGGTGAGAATGCATAATCGGTCAGCTTGACACGTAAAATGGCAAAGGAGGGACGGTTCCGAGAGGAAAGGTTCCTTTTTTGTTGCATTTTGTCCTGTTTTCGGTTATGATAGAGAGACGGGTTTATGCCTGTGCATTGATAAAGTGCGAAAGCAGTATGCTTTATAAAGTATTCTAGGAGGGTAAGGAAATGCAGCTTCATATTACCTGCATCCCGGGTGACGGAATCGGGCCCGAGATTGTTGCGGAAGCAAAGAAGGTACTGGAAAAGGTGGCTTCCGTATATGGACATGAGATGATTTTTAAGGATATTCTGATGGGGGGTGCATCCATTGATGTACATGGTGTGCCGCTTACCGATGAGGCAATTGCGACAGCAAAGGCTGCAGACGCGGTACTCATGGGCTCCATCGGCGGAGATACCACAACCTCTCCCTGGTATAAGCTGCCTCCGAACCTGCGGCCCGAAGCAGGACTCTTAAAAATCCGGAAGGAACTGAATCTGTTTGCCAATCTTCGACCGGCGGTTCTCTACGATGAGCTTTCCGGCGCCTGCCCTCTGAAGGAAGAGATCAGTGCCAAGGGGTTCGATATGATGATTATGCGCGAATTAACCGGTGGATTGTATTTCGGAGAGCGCAGAACAGTGGAAGAAAACGGTGTGCTGAAAGCAATTGACACACTGACCTACGATGAGAATGAAATCCGAAGGATTGCCGTCAAGGGCTTTGATATTGCAAGAAAACGGCGCGGAAAGGTTACCAGTGTGGATAAGGCGAATGTCCTGGATTCCTCCAGACTTTGGAGAAAGGTTGTGGAGGAGGTCGCAAAGGATTATCCGGATGTAACCCTGGAACATATGCTGGTAGATAATTGTGCCATGCAGCTTGTCAAGGATCCTGCACAGTTCGATGTCATTTTGACGGAGAACATGTTTGGAGATATTCTTTCGGATGAGGCCAGTATGGTAACCGGTTCCATCGGTATGCTGGCAAGTGCAAGCCTCAATGACACCAAATTCGGCCTTTATGAACCCAGTCATGGCTCCGCACCCGATATAGCGGGGAAGGATATCGCCAACCCGATCGCAACGATTCTGAGTGCTTCCATGATGCTTCGCTACAGCTTTGATCTGGACAAAGAGGCGGATGCAGTTGATGCGGCAGTGAAACAGGTTTTGAAGGAAGGATATCGGACAGGGGATATTCTGTCGGAAGGTTGCACCCGTGTGGGATGTTCTAAGATGGGTGATCTTCTGGCAGAGAGAATTCGATAAAGGGAGGATATAAGGATGAGAAGTGATTCCGTAAAAGTTGGAAACGCACAGGCGCCTCACCGCAGCCTGTTTAATGCACTGGGGTATACGGAGGAGGAGCGTAAAAGACCGATGATCGGTATTGTAAGCTCCTACAACGAGATTGTTCCCGGACATATGAATCTGGATAAAATTGTGGAAGCTGTCAAAATGGGAGTTGCTATGGCGGGCGGAATGCCCGTGGTATTTCCTGCGATTGCTGTGTGTGACGGCATTGCCATGGGACATGTGGGAATGAAATACTCTTTGGTTACCCGGGATCTGATTGCGGACAGTACCGAGTGTATGGCACTTGCTCATGGTTTTGACGGCCTGGTATGTGTTCCAAACTGTGACAAGAATGTTCCGGGTCTATTGATGGCGGCTGCCCGACTGAATATTCCTACGATTTTCGTATCCGGCGGGCCGATGCTTGCAGGACATGTAAAAGGACAGAAGAGAAGTCTTTCCTCGATGTTTGAGGCAGTTGGCAGTGTCGCGGCAGGCACCATGACACAGGAGGAACTATGTGAATTTGAGGAGAAGGTCTGCCCCACATGCGGTTCCTGTTCCGGTATGTATACCGCCAACTCCATGAACTGCCTGACTGAGGCAATCGGTATGGGACTTCGCGGAAATGGTACCATTCCTGCTGTTTACTCTGAGAGAATTCGTCTTGCAAAGCATGCCGGAATGAAGATTATGGAACTGGTTGAGAAGGACATCAAGCCCCGTGATATCATGACGCAGGAAGCGTTTATGAATGCGCTAACGGTTGATATGGCACTTGGATGCTCTACCAATTCGATGCTCCATCTCCCTGCAATTGCAAGAGAGGCAGGAGTCAGTCTGAACCTTGATATTGCCAATGAACTTTCGGCAAAGACACCGAATCTGTGTCATCTTGCACCTGCAGGTCCTACTTACATGGAGGATTTAAATGAGGCGGGTGGCGTGTATGCTGTCATGAACGAACTCACCAGAAAGGGACTTTTGAATCTGGATTGCATGACTGTAAACGGAACAACCATCGGTGAAAATATAAAGAATTGCGTAAACAAAAATCCCGAGGTTATTCGTCCGATTGATCATCCCTATTCCGAGACCGGCGGAATCGCCATTCTAAAAGGGAATCTTGCACCGGATAGCGGTGTGGTAAAGCGCTCTGCAGTGGTCGCAGAGATGATGGTACACGAAGGACCTGCGAGAGTGTTCGATTGTGAAGAGGATGCGATAACCGCGATTAAGGGCGGTAAGATTGTAGCAGGAGACGTGGTGGTCATTCGCTACGAGGGCCCCAAGGGTGGTCCCGGTATGAGAGAAATGTTGAATCCCACCTCTGCAATTGCGGGGATGGGACTGGGATCCAGTGTCGCGCTGATTACGGACGGTCGTTTCTCCGGAGCATCCAGAGGTGCATCCATCGGTCATGTTTCTCCGGAGGCTGCTGTGGGCGGTCCCATTGCCCTGGTGGAAGAGGGTGATATCATACGCATTGATATTCCTGCAAACAGACTGGATGTTCTGGTTTCCGACGAAGAGCTTGCTGCACGGCGTGCAAAATGGCAGCCCAGGGAGCCCAAGGTTACCACCGGTTATCTTTCCAGATATCGGGAGCTTGTGACCAGCGGTAACACCGGCGCAGTTTTGCAGGTGCCCGGGAAATAAAAATATTTCAATTGGAGGAAGGGTTTCATGCAGCTTAATGGTTCTGAAATTGTTGTAGAATGTTTGAAAGAACAGGGAGTGGATACTGTTTTCGGTTATCCCGGAGGATCCATTCTGAATATCTATGACGCACTCTATAAACACAGTGATGAGATTCGACATATTCTTACAAGTCACGAACAAGGTGCGGCGCATGCTGCGGATGGATATGCACGGGCTACCGGTAAGGTTGGAGTCTGCATGGCGACAAGCGGCCCCGGTGCCACCAATCTGGTAACCGGTATTGCAACAGCCTATATGGATTCAGTCCCCATGGTGGCGATTACGGCAAATGTTACTTTACCGATGCTTGGGAAGGACAGTTTCCAGGAGGTGGATATTGCCGGTGTGACGATGCCGATTACCAAGCATGGTTTCATTGTAAAAAACGTCGAACAGCTTGCAGATACCATCCGCAAGGCATTTTATATAGCAAAGAGCGGGCGCCCGGGACCGGTATTGGTGGATATCACAAAGGATGTTACGGCTGCGGTATGTGAGTTTACACCGGTCGGGGTGCAGACTGCCGAACGTGTAAAAAAGTACACGGCACAGGAACTGAAACAGGTTGTCGACATCATAAGTGAAGCAAAAAAACCATACATATATCTCGGGGGAGGCGCAATTTTGTCCGATGCGTGCGAAGAAGTAGCGCGTTTTGCGGAATTGATTGACGCGCCTGTATGCGATACACTGATGGGCAAGGGCGGATTTGACGGACGCAGTCCCCGCTATACCGGAATGATCGGTATGCACGGAACCAAGACCTCCAATTTGGGTGTCAGCGACTGCGATCTTCTGATTGCACTGGGTGCCAGATTCTCCGACCGTGTCATCGGAAACCCGAAGCGCTTTGCAGAAAATGCTAAAATTATTCATATTGATATCGATGCAGCGGAGATCAATAAGAATATTCGCGTTGATGCCTCTCTGGTGGGGGATCTGAAGGTAACCCTTCAGGAACTGAACGAAGTTCTTGAAAGAGAAGGAAAGAAAGATCATACAGATTGGATGCAGAAGATTTCGCAGCTGAAGGAAAAATATCCGTTGAAGTATGATAATGAGCAATTGTCCTGCCCCTATGTGATCGAGCAGATTGATCGTGTGACGAACGGCGAGGCAATTATTACGACGGACGTGGGACAGCATCAGATGTGGGCGGCTCAGTATTATAAATATACAAAACCCCGCACATTTTTATCTTCCGGCGGACTCGGTACCATGGGGTATGGATTGGGAGCCTGCATCGGTGCACAGGTTGGTCAGCCGGATAAAATATGCATTAATATTGCGGGAGACGGATGTTTCCGCATGAATATGAACGAGATGGCAACAGCAAGCCGCTACAACATTCCGATCATACAGGTTGTAATCAACAACCATGTTCTGGGGATGGTTCGTCAGTGGCAGACACTTTTCTACGGAAAGCGTTATTCCCAGACGATTTTGAATGATAGCGTTGATTACTGCAAGGTTGCGGAAGCTCTGGGGTGTGAGGCAATACGTGTGACATGCAAGGAGGAGGTCGGACCTGCCATTGAGAGGGCTATCGAACGAAAGAGACCTGTCCTTGTTGAGTGCGTTATCCCGGAGGATGACAAGGTATTTCCCATGGTTCCCGCTGGGGCTCCCATTGCGGAAGTCTTTGACGGAGATGATTTAAAAAGGAAGGCTGAATGAAAAAACAGGTCAAAATCCTTGTAAGTGTCTTAATATTCATGTTGGCAGTTCTGATTTGTGTTTACTTCGGACTTGCCGTCTATTACAAGGATGGTTTCGCGGTGAATACCTGGATTAACGGGGTTTACTGTACCGGGAAAACGGTGGATGAAGTCAATAGGGAACTTCAAGATGTGAGTTCGGTGCCGATTCTTACCATCACGGATCCGGAGGGTAAAACCTATGAGATCGACATGGGGGATCTGGAATATTCCTGTGATTACAGGATTGCGCTTTCGAACTTTTTGCGGGACCAGAATCCTTATCTGTGGGTCAATAACATTACCTT
>CAMAGI010000074.1 GCA_945833775.1 uncultured Lachnospiraceae bacterium | reverse complement strand
CAAAATAGACCGGCTGTGTATCCTCCAGAAATTGTAATTTGTGAACCGGTCCCATGGGAAGATTCGTGATGCCCGCATGTTGAATCCGTACGGAATCCGGATAATACAGCTTCAGGCCCACCGCGCCGATGCCCGGTTTGGCCGCATACGCGCACATTATGGGCAGATTGCTGAAGGATCCGAGCTGTACGTCATCATTTAAAAATAACAGTCGTTTTCCATTGGCATTCCGAGCACCCCGGTTGCACATGTTTGAAAAATTAAATTCTGATTTATCATACAAATACTTGATCTCTTGAAATACGCCCGTCTCCCGAAACTGCTCCAACCGCGCCTCAATCTCCCCGCGGTTTTCCGGATTACTTCCATTATCCACCAAAAGGACTTCGACCGCCATACCGGTACAGGCTTCCTTCAATCCCAGCAGGCAATGCTCCACCAATTCCGGGTGATCCTTAGAAGGTATGATGACGGACAACACCTCCTGCTGCACTCCGGTCTGCTGCACTTCGGTCTGCTGTACTTCGGTCTGTTCCGTTCCGGTCTGCTCTCCCTCGGCCCCGTAGAGCCGGACTGCTTCCCGTGCCGCCACACTGTGACAGTGAAATACAATCTCCGGCAGATGTCCGATACAGCGATCCCCACCTTCCCGTTCGGCGACCGTTCGAAGAAGCTTTAAGGCATACGCCCGGTACTCCGGAATCGCCAGTATTCTTTCCCCGGCTTCATCATCCCGAGACTCCATTTCCGGCAGTGCGTCTTTTCGCACGACAAGCAGACTGCCGGGAAAGAAAAAGCTTTCCAGCCATTCCGGTGACCATGCCGGCTTATACCAGGGGTCGCTCCTTCTTCCGGTATCGGGATCCAGCAGGTCCTCATCACCGTAGGCGATAGTCACCTGTGGATTCTGTGCAAAATATTGCGCCATGAGATGCTTCGCATTCCCTGCGATCTCCCCCGCCGAATGGCAGAGAAAGAAAACCTGCGTCTCCCCCGCCGATGAAACAGTCCCCTGCAGTTGCTTTTTGATCGACTGTTCCCGTTCGGTCGCCCAGGTGTGATAATCAATCACTCTCGTCGCAAGCTTTGCCTCATACCGCTTGTCCGCACAGCTTTGCAGCACATTTTTGACCAGACTCTTCAGTCCCATTTCGAATCCCCATCTCTCACAATTTAAATCAGCTTTTTCACGGAAGCTGCCATATCCCGGGCCATTGCCAGCGGAATCCGCACCACCTCCAAAACGACTGACAGGGTATTCTCCGCCTTTCTCTCCAGTTGGCGGACATCAATGCCCAGATTCGGATCCTGCGTGGGGAATACAATGGTCGGTTGATAACACGTGTTATCTTTATCAGTGTCCTTTGCGATGCGTCCGTTTACGAGCAGCAGCTTCTTCCGCTCCAGAGGGACGGTCTCCCCGTTCCATTCCAGGGCAAGAATCTTCACCATACAGGAGTCCATAGCGGGGTCAATCCGCAGAACATGCACATTCCCGTCAACCTGTATGGTCGCTTCGATCCGATTCTCTCCACAATATGCATCCTTCAGGAAATAAGACCGGTCCTCGCTAAAGCCCTCTCCGCAATCCTCATAAATCTGCACGCGGTTCACATTCTCGCTGTCCTGATAGCGCTCAATCCACTTCTGGGGCACCATCAGACGTCCGCCCACCAGATCCCTCAGTTCTGCCATGGATTTGCGATCCCCTGTGACAAAGAGCTGAAAACTGCGCTCCAACTCACGATACTGCTCCGCATCACTTTCTGTGATATCCAGATCCTCCAGGATCCTGTCAAGATTTAATTTATTTCTCTTCTCATTTTCCAGAAGATAACAATAAAGTGCGCGGAACGCAAGCTGCTTTGTCTCAATAGCCTCAGCAAAAGTCCACTCGTAATCGATCAGCGTCCACTTCTCTCCGTTTACCAGAATATTGGAGAACGCGGGATCATAATTGGTAACCTCCATCTCGTCACCGCAGCCGATATAGGACACATATTGACGGAACAGCGTAAAAAACCCTTCCTGATCATTTCGCTCCAGACACTCGTCCAACAGTTCTGTTAACGGTCTGCCCTCCACAAACTCAAATTCACAGTACAACGGCTGTTCGCAGAGCTTGCACTTGTTCACCGCAAGCTCTCCCTCCCGATAACGCTCGGAAAGACTCAAAAATGCCGTATACATATCCCGCACATGCTCGTATGCCGTCTCGCCCATGGGGAGCTTGCGCACAGATGCCTTTCCGTCCGCATCCCGCAAAATCTGTGTGCAGATTCGATATTTGGGGTCACGGTCATTGGAAAACCGCGCATATTTGATGTCATAATCGCCGCCGATAACGACCAGATAGGAATTGGCAAATACCGAGAACAGTCCATCCTCCACAAGGCCGTCAAAGGCATTCTTTTCATCAAACAGTACCATCCGGTCCCGATCAAAATTGCGCAGATTGTTGGAAAGTTCTCCCTTTCCGGGAAGATATGCATCACTGTAAAGTGTTGTCATGAACTTATAATCCGGGTAGGGATAATAGAAATGAGCGTCTGTCACGCCACAGGTGCGTAAGATGCGCTCCAGTCTCCTTCTGCTGAAGGTACGTACGCCTTCACTCTCCCCATAATTCTCGATTCCGGAAAACCAGGTGCCCAAATGATCCTCCTTGCACCCGGCAAAATACTTCAAACCATATTGATTTTCGATAGCGATAATGATTCTGCCGTTCTTGGCAAGATGCTCTAAAAGGATCTTCAGAAAATCTTCGTAGGGCGTCTCCCCACCGATATATCCCTGGGCATACTCAAAAACACCGATCAGGCAGATATAATCATAATCCCGGGGAAGATCCGGCTCGATATCCTTAAAATTCCCCACATGAATCTCCACGTTATCGCACTCTGCGTGGCGATAGGCGTTGATCATGCTGCGTTTTTTGGACAAATCCACACAGGTGACATGACCCGCCTTTCGCGCCAGTGCCCCCGTGATGGCACCGCAGCCGCTTCCCACCTCCAGCACCTTCTCCGTGCCGTCCATGGGAATCCAATCCACAATATTCTCGCGAAGGGGCGATAAATGATACAGGATCGGCCAACTGCACTGTCTTTCGATCTCCCCGGCGTATTCCAGGGGCGAGAGATCTCGGGCAATCCGAAGCAACTCGTCCTCCACAGCACCGTCACAATAGAAATCCTGTCCGCAGTAGTGCGAAAGATCCAATATGATGTTTCCGATTTTTTCCTCTGCCATCCCCGGTTTCCTTTCCCTAGGCCATTCTGTCGTCGGAGCCTGTTGTCTCCGTCACATTCTTTACCAAAACCCTGGATTCCATATCGTAGAATCCCACGGTATCCTTGTCTGACACAACTGTCACATTCAACGCATCATAGAGCCTGTGGTAGACTTCAAAGGTATCCCCGTTATATCCGGTCACTCCCATGGAGATCAGATACTCTCCCCCCTGCAGCGTCATCCGCTGGGTGAAGGTGACCTCTTTCACCTGACCGCATTCCGCAGACTCCAAAAAAGCCTTCTCAATCATGGAATTGGTCCCCGTGATTTCGGTTCCCTGCACATTCTTAAAAGAAAAAGCAAAGATCGGGGCCGGCACATGATCCGTAAATCGCACCTTCATATGCAGTGTAAATTCACTGCCCTTGAGCACCGCATTGGTGCGCACGCCACGGTCATCCGTCAGATAAAAGGACTCAATCAGTGCCTGTTTGGTACCATACTCCAGCAGAGAGGGATTCACCCCCGGTTTGTCCGCCCCGTCCTGCGCCGACTTATTGTGCTTTTGTGTACCATCCACAGCAGCGGAGGCCATCCGTCGGATCTGGTCATCCTGCAGGAGCGCTTGCTGTTCGTCCTCGGGCAGCTCATACTGACCGACCAGCACACGCTTGTAGGCATCAATCATATCCTTGGCACTTCCCTCTCCCAGGAGGGTTCCCTGATTTAGCAGAAAGACACGGTCGCAGTATTTACTGATACTGCTCAAATCATGGCTCACGAACACGATGGTCTTGCCCATCTCTTTAAACTCTTCGAATTTGTGATAGCACTTTGCCTGAAAGAAAACATCTCCCACAGACAATGCCTCGTCCACGATCAAAATCTCCGGCTCGATATTGATCGCCACCGCGAAGGCAAGCCGCACAAACATACCGCTGGAGTAGGTTTTCACCGGCTGGTATACATAATCGCCGATGTCCGCAAATTCCAGGATGGCAGGTAGTTTTGCATCGATTTCCTTCTCGGAGAATCCCATCATGGTGCCATTCAGATATACATTTTCAATCCCGTTGTACTCCTGATTAAATCCCGCACCCAGCTCCAGCAGGGCGGAGATTCGACCGTTCACCTGCACCTCCCCCTCGGAAGGCGTCAGCACACCGGTTATAATCTTCAAAATCGTGGATTTCCCGGAGCCGTTGGTGCCGATGATACCGACCGTCTCTCCCCGGTAAATGTCCATGTTGACACCTTTCAGCGCATAATGGGGCTTGTGAAGCTTCTTTTTGCGCAGACTGAAGGCCTCCTTCAGCCGGTCCTGGGGCTTATCGTACAGCTTATATATTTTTTTGACATCTTTGACCGAAATCGCAAGTTCTCTCTCGTCCATACCAATCCTCATTCCACAGCGTTTGCACTATTTTCCATTACAGAACATCCGCAAAATGTACCTTCAGGCGCTTAAATACCATCGCGCCGAATCCGAACAGCACTGCCGTCACAATCCAGAAATACATGGTGGAATAGAAATCCCAGAAGAACCATTCTCTCTCATAGATTGCACTGCGGTACCCGTTTACGATGTACACCAGGGGATTCAATTTCAGAAAAGCAACCCAGTCCGCATCCAGCGCTTCCAGATTCCAGAGAATGGGAGTGGCCCACATACCGATCTGCAGCGCTATGTTGATAATCTGTGCCAGATCCTTGAAAAACACGACGACCGCACAGGTTGTATAGGACAGTGCCAGCACAAAGATAAACAGGCATGCACTGTAATAAACCAGTTGTATGGTATAGATGGTGGGATAATACCCGTAGATTGCCGCCACAATCAGAAGAACCACCACAAAGAACGCGTGGATAAACAACGCGGCAATCACCTTGATAATGGGAAGAATACTGATCTTGAAAACGACCTTTTTTACCAGATAATTGTACTCAAGCAGCGCCCGGGTACCATTGTTTAGCGCCTCGCTGAAGAAAAACCAGGGAACCAGACCGGCTGTCAAAAACAACACAAATGGCACCTGCACACCCTCCCGCAGCTGTGTCATGTTATTTCCGTCGCCCATGATCAAATCAAATACGATGTAGTACATCACAACGGTGACCACCGGCTGAACCATTGCCCACACAGCGCCCAGGTAGGAGCCCGCATAGCGCTTCTTAAAATCATTTTTGGCCAGCTTCCAGATCAGGTGTCTGCTCTGAAACAGCTCCACCGGAAGAACGGTAATCTTGTCATAGAAACGGACAAATGCCGCGCAGGCGGCAACGATCACCGTGCAGGAAATGATCTTCTTGATCAGCTCCTCCTGCTGGTCGGCTCCCGGATTGTGATGCAGGATGATGATGGCTCCCATGATCACAAAGGCAGCAAGCCCGATCGCAATACCCCTTTTCTTTCCCACCCGTATCGACGGTTTCTGCTTCTTTTCCACGGTGGTCTCTTCTTTTATCTTCTTACGCTTGAAACCCTTTCGGTTCATATTACTGATGACGCTCCTTCATATAATCGGACAGTCCGCCCCATTTGGTATCTCTCTCGGAAAAAATCAATTCCATATCGTCCGCTATGGGCCACTTCACGCCGATCTCGGGATCGTTGTACATCAGACCGCCCTCGTCGCCGGGATGATAGTAATCCGAACATTTGTAACAGAACTCCGCATATTCCGACACCACCAGAAAACCGTGGGCGAAGTTCTTGGGCACAAAAAACTGCTTCATATTCTGCTCCGAAAGCAAAACTCCGTGCCACTTTCCGAAGGTAGGAGATCCCTCTCTGAGATCCACCGCCACATCGAACACCTCTCCGCGAATCACACGCACCAGCTTGTCCTGGGGAAACTGCTTCTGAAAATGAAGCCCCCGAAGAACACCGCGTTTGGAAGCGGATTGATTATCCTGTACGAAAACCTGCGGAATTCCTGCCGCTTTGTAATCCTCATACTGATAGGTCTCCACAAAATAACCTCTGGCATCCCCATGCACCTGGGGAGTGATGATTTTCAGTCCCTCTATCTCACACGTTTCCACCGTAATTTTTCCCATGTTTCTTCATCCTCTCATGTGACTGCCATCCCTTCCGGAAACCGCAGTCGTTATTCATAGTATATGTCAATATCCACATTTCCTTCAATGCCGTCGATGACACCCTTGGACGTGTACTGCCACATTTGATAATATCCCTGATAAAGCGGTGTGCTGCGGTATTCCGCAAGCCAGATAAAATACTGCTGTTCCAGATTTTTGGTAATCAGGTTGTTGTTGTACCAGTTCCGGCTGGCATAGACCCCCGCCCGATACCCGGCGTTCTCAATCGTACGGCAGAATGCCTCACACACCAGCGTTCTGGTCTGTGCATCCAGCTTGTCCGCGCGACCATTGCCGCCGGCTCCCTCGGTATCGATAAACACGGGAAATTCCAGCTCGTACTCCCGGATCAGCGAAAGAACCGCAGACGCCTCCTCCACCGCTTCCACCTCATTCACCGCCTGGGTGAAAAAGTACACTCCCACGGGAATGTTGGAGTTCGCCGCTCCCTTCATATTCTGTTCAAAACAATTGTCCACAACCAGACTTCCCGTCACAGAGCCCCGGTAACCCGCGCGAATAATCGCAAATTCCACACCGGCATTTTTGACCTTGTCCCAGTCAATCTGTTCGTTCCACCGGGACACGTCGATGCCGACCCTGGATTTTCCGGTGGGCATCTGAAGCTCCTTCATTTCCGTCTTATCCGCGTCCGTCAGCGCCTCACGGACACCGCTATCCTCGGCTTGTGCGTCGATATCCGCCTCCGTCTTGAGAAGCAGGCTGATGTCTTCGATTGCAAGGTACTCTACCTTGTCCTTTACACGGATTCTAGTGGGTTTTAAGGGAACTTTATAGCCCTCTTTTGGCAAAAGCTCCACATAATACTCACCCGCATCCAGATCCCCGATGTAGATGACGCCGTCCTTGTCCAGATCCTTGTATTCTCCCAGTCCCTCCAGCTTGACAAAGAAACATTCGCCGGTGACCGGTATCCCGTCACTGTCCACAATCTGTACCCGCAGATCCTTTTCCACGGAGGTGGTCACGATGGACAGCCGATTGCTGTCATCCAGTACCGCTTCCAGCGCCGGGTTGACTTCCTGATCAAAAAAGGTCTCATCCGTCAAAAAAGCCGACAGGTTCTCTCCGATCTGACCGTTGACATACTGTACGCCGGGTGTCTGTGCCGATGAGTTCTCCCCTGTAGCCTTCTGCCCAGCGCCGCTTTTACTGTCCGACGGTCTGTCCCCATTGCCCAGCAAAACCAACAACAGAACAGCCAGAATCAGGGTTAGCGAAGTCAGGATTGCGACCAGGCGTACCTTAGAGTCCATTTGCCACCTCTACCAGATATTTTCCATAGTTGGTCTTTAACAGCGGCTCCGCCAGAGCAAGCAGCTGCTCCCGATTGATAAATCCCCTCTTGTAGGCGATCTCCTCGATACAGGAGATGTACAGTCCCTGACGCTTCTGAAAGGCCGCGACGAAATCTGCCGCATCTAAAAGCGCGTCATGATTGCCGGTATCCAGCCATGCAAATCCCCGTCCCAGAGTCTCCACATGCAGAGTTCCCCGGTTCAGGTACTCATTGTTGATACTGGTGATCTCGATTTCTCCCCTGGCGGAGGGCTTTACATTGCGGGCAATCTCCACCACGTCGTTGTCGTAGAAATACAGACCGGGAACCGCATAATTGCTCTTGGGATGCTCGGGCTTTTCCTCGATGGAAAGTGCCTTGCCGTTTTCGTCAAACTCCACCACGCCATACTCTCTGGGATCGCGTACATAGTAGCCGAAGATGGTTGCTCCCTTCTCGCGGGAAGCCACCTCGCGCAGCACCTTGGAAAAACTCTGCCCATAGAAAATATTGTCTCCCAAAACCAGCGCCACCCGGTCATTACCGATGAAATCAGCGCCGATGATAAACGCATCCGCAAGTCCACGGGGCTTTTCCTGGACGGCATAGGAAAGCTCCATGCCGAGCTGATGCCCATCCCCTAAGAGTTCTTCAAACACCGGGAGATCCCTGGGAGTGGAGATAATCAGGATCTCACGGATACCTGCCAGCATCAGCGTGGACAGGGGATAATAAATCATGGGCTTGTCATATACCGGCATAATCTGCTTGGATACCGCCTTGGTAAGTGGATAAAGTCTCGTTCCGGACCCGCCGGCTAAAATAATTCCCTTCATTCTTGTCACCTTTCCTTTGGTAGATTCACCCCAAAATAACCTTATTCTATAACGCAACATAAGAATGGTCCGTTTTTCGAACCATTCTTACGCTGTCTCACACCTGCAAAAATGTACACAACCGGCTCCCTCCCAGGCTCCGTTTTATTTTTCATACATTTCCGTATAATATTTCTGATAGTCTCCGCTCGTGACGTTCTTCATCCACTCTTCGTGCTCGAAGAACCACTGGATCGTCTTGCGGATTCCCTCCTTGAACATGGTCTCCGGCTCCCAGCCGATCTCCGATTTGATCTTGTCCGGAGCGATGGCATAGCGTCTGTCATGTCCCTTGCGGTCCTCAACGTAAGTGATCAGATTCTCACTCACCAGAGCCTTGCGGGGATCTCCCTCGGGAAGCATCTCCTGAAGCGTGTCCAGAATAATATGCAGGATCTCGATATTCTGTTTCTCGTTGTGTCCGCCGATATTGTAGGTTTCAAACAGTCTTCCCTGCTCCTGAACCATATCGATCGCCTTGGCATGATCCTCCACATACAGCCAGTCGCGCACATTTTTGCCGTCGCCGTACACAGGAAGCTTCTTGCCCTGCAGTGCATTGTTGATCATCAGCGGTATGAATTTCTCCGGGAACTGATAGGGCCCGTAATTGTTGGAGCAGTTGGTGATATTGGCGGGGAACTTATACGTATCCATATAAGACTTCACCAGCATGTCCGAGCTTGCCTTACTTGCAGAGTAAGGGCTGTGGGGATCATAGGGTGTGGTCTCATAAAAGAATGCGGTCTCATCGTCCGGCAGTGATCCATACACCTCGTCGGTGGAAACATGCAGGAATTTCTTGCCGGGCTTGAAGGTGCCGTCGGGAAGCTCCCAGGCTGCCTTCGCGCAGTTGAGCATTACCGCGGTTCCCAGTACGTTTGTCTGCACAAATACCTCAGGGTTTCGGATGCTGCGGTCCACATGACTCTCCGCTGCAAAATGCACCACGCGATCTATATCATTCTCCGCAAAAATCCGGCCGATTGCCTCCTTGTCACAGATGTCTGCTTTGATGAAGGTATAGTTGGGTCTGTCCTCAATATCCTTGAGATTCTCCAGATTGCCGGCGTAAGTCAGGACATCCACATTGATGATGCGGATCTCGTCTCCGTATTTGCGCAGCATGTAATGAATGTAGTTGGAACCGATGAAACCGGCTCCTCCCGTTACCAGATAAGTTCTCATATTTTCTCCGTTTCCCGCCGACATCTGTCCCCAGGTCCGACGCTTATTTTGTGTTCCTATCGGGGAGGAATTAATATCCCAGATAACTGATATTCATATCCACCTTGCCGCTGATACCGCTGACCTGACCGTCCGACCGGTACTGCCACAAATCGTATCTTCCGGTGTAGGTGGGCTCTGCCGCATACTGCGCAAGCCAGATCTTATAGGCACTCAGCTCATTCACGTTCATCTTGGTGTTAAGCCAGGTCTTGTTGGAATAAACACCTGCCGTGTAACCGGCGTTCTGAATGGTTCCGCAGAAAGCCTTGCAGACAGCGGTTCTGGTGGCGGCATCAATTTTGTCGCCACGGCCGTTGCTGGCCTCCACATCAATAAATACGGGATAAGAAATCTTGTAAGGTGCAATCTTGCCGATTACCATGGAAGCCTCCTCAACAGCCTCCACTTCATCCACCGCCTGACTGAAGAAATAGATACCGACCTTCAGTCCCGCATCGGTCGCTCCCTTGATATTGCTTGCAAACTTGGGATCTTCTACCAGTTTTCCCTCGGAAGAGCCACGATATCCCACGCGGATGATGACATAGGATACACCGGAGTTTTTAACCGCCTTCCAGTCAATCGTTCCGTTCCACTTGGAGACATCGATTCCCATAGTACCGGAGCCGGTCACAAGGCTTCCGTCACTGGCAAAATTGTACCGGGCTCCCTGAATGACCTGCTCTCCGGTAACCTTGACACCGTTTGCGTCAAAAAAGTACACTTTCCCGTCCAGTGTCTGCCATCCGGTATACTTTGCGGCACCCTGAACAAAGAACTTCGCATCGGTATAATAATCCGCATACACAGCCTCGCGGTAATTGTTGCCTTCCAGTACATACAACTGCTTTCCGGAGGCATCCTTCAGCTTGGTCTCCCGGTCGTTCCTGGGATTGGCCTTAACCGTCACCGCACAGGTTGCCTTGGTATCGGTTCCGTTTAAGGTGACTGTGATCGTTGCGCTTCCTTTCTTGACACCGGTCACCGTGATCTCATTTCCGTTTGCCGATGCGGTCGCAATATTGCCATCGGAGGAAGCCGCGGAGAAGGAGGGATTGGCCACTCCTGTGGCACTTGCGTTAAACTTCACCGTCTCCCCTTCAAACACCGTCGCAGTGGTGGAATCGAGAGCAATCGAAGAGGCTGCGTTCACCGTAATATTCGCAGTTCCGGTGGCTGTGATCGTCTCCTCCGTCACAACCGGGGTAGGGCCCGCGTTACCATCGCTGGCAGAAGGAGCCGGCGTTGTTGTTGTCGTTTTTTTGATCGTCGCACTGTACTGTGCGGTTGTGCTACCGTTGCCGACAGCCTTTACTTTTCCGTCCGTCGCCACCGTGGCTATCCCCGCATCTCCGCCGGACCAGGTGACACTCTGAACGGTCTCGGTCACTTTGACGGTACTTCCGTCCTCACCCGTGGTGATGGTCTCTGCCGCGGGGCTTACCGAAAGACTCGCCTCCTGTCCCAGAGTTGTGAGTGTTACATCGCCCGCACTTGCCATTCTGGCAAAAAACTTACTACACACCAGCGTTCTGGGATCGGGGATATTGCTCTTGGTCACCTCCACATAGGTAACGGTAGTGGAAGTGCTCTCAACCCACTGAACCGTATCCTGCAGGGCGGACTCCACGGTCG
>CAMAGI010000073.1 GCA_945833775.1 uncultured Lachnospiraceae bacterium | reverse complement strand
TACGGTCAGACCACCTGTACCAAGGTGATCAGCGCCCAGAACGACCTGTATTCCCTGGGGTCTCGAATCTCCCAGAAGAGCAGGCTGTTCAACCGCCTCGTGTGGGAACCGCTGAATTATGAGGGCTTCCGCAAGCTCTCCTACAATGCGTCGGATCAGAGAAACGCGGAGCTGATGGCTCCGGTATACGGCAATGTACCCAGGGAGATTCCGGTGGTGGCAACGCATGTGTGGCCCGCTCAGGCGGCACTTCATGCCGGCATGAAATATGTGGTGAACGCGATCCCCGACAACTGGCCCATGGCGCTCCACTATGCGGAGGGTGCACTGCACACGGTGCAGACGCATTTCGCCTATCAGGGGTATCGCATCTGCAACGGAATGCAGGGCAGAAAGGTTCTAAACCCCATGCCGGAGGAGGCACTTCGCTACACCGGGCATTACATTGACCATGAGCTGGTGAGCAATCTTGAGGCGGACTGTGCCAGTCGAAAGGCCCGCAAGGAGAAGGGGGAACCCATGCGCTTTCTGCTCACCATCGGCGGCGCCGGGGCGCAGCGTGAGATTTTTGCCGGGATCATCAGGTATCTTCTTCCCGCCATACGGGAAAACCGTGCAGCCCTCTATGTAAACGTGGGGGATTACCGCAATGTGTGGGAGGAGCTGCTTACGCAGATTCCCGAGATGAAGGCGTTTGCAACCGCGCATTTCGATGACTGGGAAGCCACGCAGAGTTTTGCCGGAGGGGCATTGACCGGTGAAGTCAAAGGCATTCACGGCTTCTGGCACGCCAATATTTTTCAGGCGGTGTACTGTACCAACCTGTTGATGAGAAGCTGCGACGTGCTGGTGACCAAGCCCAGCGAGCTGGCGTTCTATCCGGTTCCCAAGCTGTTTATCAAGCGGGTGGGCGGTCACGAGCAGTGGGGAGCCATCCATTCGGCGCACCTGGGGGACGGGACTTTGGAATGTCGGGACATCCCCCATACCCTGCAGATGCTGGATCTCTTTTTGCAGGAGAAAACACTTTTTAACGGGATGTGTGACAATATCGTGAGAAACAAGGCGGCCGGAATTTACGACGGCGCCTACGAAGTGGTGAAGCTTGCCTTTGCGGCAAAGAAGGGAGTATCGGAATGAGATTGACGGGCAAAGAGAAATTTTCATACGGATTGGGTGCGGTCGGCAAGGACATGGTGTACATGCTCTCAGCCAGCTATATCCTTTACTATTATCAGGATCTTCTGGGGGTAAATGCCGCTGTGATGGGGATGATTCTCCTGGCAGCCAGAGTGTTTGATGCCTTCAACGATCCCATCATGGGTGTGCTGGTTGCGAAGACCCGCACCGGGTGGGGGAGATTCCGCCCCTGGCTTTTCATCGGGACGATCCTGAACGCGGTGATTCTCTATCTGTTGTTTGCCGCACCGCCCGCACTAAACGGGGGAGGCCTGGTCGCCTACGCGGCAGTGACCTATGTGCTCTGGGGTGTCACCTACACGATGATGGATATTCCCTTCTGGTCCATGATCCCCGCCTTCACGGAAGGGGGAAAAGAACGGGAGGGGCTCACCACCCTGGCCCGCTCCTGTGCGGGAGTGGGATCTGCGTTAATCACCATCATCACCATGCTCCTGGTGCCGGTACTGGGCGGGGGCGATGAGCGGATCGGTTTTCGCAACTTTGCCCTGATCATCGCCGTCCTGTTTATCCTGTTCATCACCATAACCTGCCTGGTGATCCGGGAAAAGTCCACGGTGGATATGGAGGCACCCTCGGTGGGTCAGATGTTCCGCGCACTTTTGCAAAACGACCAGGCGATGACGGTGGTTCTCTCCATTGTGCTAATCAATTGTTCCCTGTACATTACCTCCAACCTGTTGATTTACTTTTTTAAGTACGACCTGGGCGGCGCCAACTGGAACGCCACCTATGTGTTGTTCAACTCCTTCGGCGGGGGCATCCAGATTCTCTCCATGATGCTTTTTTACCCGCTGATCCGGAGATTCTTAAGCTCCACCCAGGTGTTTTACGCAAGCTTCGGCTCGGCGATCGGCGGCTATGCTGTATTGTTAATCATGATGTTATGCAAAGCTTCCAGTGTCTATCTCCTCATGGTTCCCGCATTTTTTATCTTCACCGCATTCGGAATGATGACCGTTCTGACTACGGTTTTTCTGGCCGATACGGTGGACTACGGTGAGCTGAAAAACGGCAGACGCGATGAGAGCGTCATCTTTTCCATGCAGACCTTTGTGGTAAAGCTGGCCAGCGGTGTGGCTGTGCTGATCGCATCTCTCTGCATCAGCTTGAGTCATATCAGTAAGGACACCTCCGAGGCGGCGGCTGCCGTGTCCGCAACCGATTCCGGTCTTTTGATTCTGCGGATGACAATGACCGTGCTGCCCATTGCAGGGCTTGTGATCGCCGTGATATACTTTCGGAAAAAGTTTTTTCTCACCGAGAAAAAGGTGGAGGAAATCGCGCAACAGTTAAAGGAGAGGAGAGCGGAATGATTCAGGTAAAGGACGGGGTTTTTGAACTCACCACGGAACATACGGGTTACTATTTTCGCATTCTTAAGACGGGTCACCCGGAGCATCTCTACTACGGCAGGAAGCTTCGGCTGTCACACCCTGCCGGCTGTGGTGCCGATGCCATCACGGAAAAGCATGCCTTTGCACCGGGAGGTACCATAGCCTACAGTCAGGAGCATCCGGAACTGTCGCTGGAGGATATCTGTCTGGAAATGTCCGCCGGCGGGAAGGGGGATGTCCGGGAACCCTTTCTGGAAGTGACTCATGCGGACGGAAGTACTACCTCCGATTTTCTCTACGATTCCTATCGGATTCTTTCCGGAGCGGAAGCCGGGGAGGAATACGACCTTCCCCGCTCCTACGATGCGACCGGACAGGCGGAATATCTGGTTCTTGTTTTGAAGGACAAACAGTATGAGCTCACCCTGGAGCTGCATTATACGATTTACCCGGAGTGTGATGTGATCACCCGATATGCCAGACTGATCAATGAGAGCCGGGAGACGGTTCACATCGACAGTATGCAGAGCCTCCAGCTGGATTTTGCCACGGCGCCTTTGGTCTTTACGACCTTTACCGGCTCATGGGGCAGGGAGATGAAGCGGACGGATACGGTTGTGTACGACGGAAAGCATGTGAATGCCACTTACACCGGAACTTCCTCCAGCCGCGCCAATCCCTTTGTCATGCTCTCGGACAAAAGTACCACCGAGGACTATGGCAATTGCTATGGTGTGAATCTGATCTACAGCGGCAACCATTATGAAGCCTATGAGGTGAGTGCCTATGGAAAAGGTCGGCTGGTGAGCGGTATCAATCCCCGGGGCTTTGGCTGGAAGCTGGAACCCGGTGCCTGTTTTGCTTCTCCCGAGTCGGTGATGGCTTTTTCAAAGGACGGCTTCAACGGAATGAGTCAGTGTATGCACGCCTTTGTGCGGGAACACATCGTGCGGGGAGAGTGGAAGAAAAAGGTGCGTCCGGTGCTCCTAAACAGCTGGGAGGCAGCCTATTTTGACATCAACGAAAAGCGCCTGTTAAACCTTGCCAGAGCGGGCAAGGAGGTGGGCATCGAACTCTTTGTCATGGATGACGGGTGGTTTGGAAACCGCGATGACGACACGCAGTCCCTGGGGGACTGGACCGTCAATACCAAAAAACTCCCGGGGGGACTTAAGAGTCTGGTGGATAAGGTGCGGGCGCTGGGACTAAAGTTCGGCATCTGGGTGGAGCCGGAGATGGTCAACGAAAAGAGCAAGCTCTATGAGGAGCATCCCGATTGGGTTCTGCGCATCCCCGAAAAGCCCCATTCCCAGGGTCGCAATCAGATGATTCTGGATTTGAGTAACCGCGAGGTACAGGATTACATCATTGATTCCATGAAAAAGGTTTTCTCCGCGGCTGATATCTCCTATGTAAAGTGGGATATGAATCGGATCTTTTCGGATGTCTATTCCCGGAATCTGCCGCCGGACAGACAGGGAGAGCTGGTACACCGCTACTATCTGGGGTTGTACCGCTGCATGAGGGAGCTGACGGAGAGCTTCCCGCAGATTCTGTTTGAGGGGTGCAGCTCAGGCGGCAACCGTTTTGATCTGGGAATTCTGTGCTACTTCCCGCAGATCTGGGCAAGCGACGATACCGATGCACTGTGCCGGGCGGAGATCCAGAACGGTTACAGCTACGGGTATCCCATGTCCTGCGTCAGTGCCCACGTATCCTCGTGCCCCAATCATCAGACGCTGCGCGTAACTCCTCTGGAGACCCGATTTAATGTGGCGGCCTTCGGCGTGTTCGGATATGAGTGCAACCTCTGCGACTGCAAGCGGGAGGACCTGGCGGCGATCAAGGCACAGATTGCGCTTTATAAGGAGTGGAGAGAGGTCCTGCAGTTTGGCAATTTCTACCGGGGCAGGAGCTTTTCGGGAGATTCCGGCGATTTTCACAGCTGTCTGCGCAACAGTGACGCAAATGTAATGGAATGGACCTGTGTGTCCGAAGATCAATCCCGGGCGGTGGGAATGCTGCTCCAAAGGCAGGTGGTACCCAACGCGCAGTTTGAATATTTTCAGGCAAAGGGTCTGGATCCCGATGCGGCGTACCATTTTTACAACCGCCTTTTGAAGGTCAATGTGAAGGAGTTCGGAGATCTGGTCAATACCCTGTCCCCCGTTCACATCAGGCAGGATTCCCTGCTGCATGATCTTGTCGCCCGCTTTGTCAAGCTGGACGGCGAGTGTGAGGATGTCATCGCCTGCGGCGATGTGCTGATGTACGCCGGTGTGAAGCTCAAGCAGGCTTTTGCGGGCACCGGATACAGCGGAGAGGTGCGGCATTTTCAGGATTTCGGATCCAGACTGTATTTTTTGGAAGAATTGTGATGGTCTCGTAGAATGATCTTCTTTTTTGGAGAACTCTGTGCTATAGTGAAAATAGTATGGTAGTACTTACAGTACCGTTCTGACGGATGACGGCTTTGCACAGACACAATACAGGAGAACACACTATGAAATACGAACTTCCGCAGGATCTGATTGCCAGAATTACGGAAGCACTTTACGGAAAATGTGCAGCAATCTATTACGTGGATTTGACGGCTAATCGATACCGGGCGATTCGGGCAGATGAGGACTTTGACCTTCTGCTCGGAGCAGAGGGCGACATGAACGTACTGACCGATATCGTCTTTTTTCGAAATGACCGCACGCCGCAGGGGGAAATGAGCGGGTACCGCATTTTTGAAAAGACCGAAGATCTCATCAGCCGGGATTATTATCACGGCATGGTGACTGTGAAGGTGGAGGACCGGGAGCGCACGCTGGATTTTCGTATCATGCGGATTTCCGAGACGGAGAGTGTGATTCTATTTATTGAGGATCATGTCGTTCATCAGGCAGAGCGGGAAGAACGTTTGAAGATGGAAATCCTACAGGAGAATTATCTGTTCTCCATGATGATCAATCTGGCGGACGACACCTGCCGCGGTTCCGCCACCACGGAGATTAGCATCGGGAGACAGGATTATTTGGATATTAAGTACTCCCGGTGGCGCATGATGATCGTCAATATGTTCCGTCCCCAGGATCAGGAGGTATTTCTGAGGATAACCGAACCGGAGTATATTCTGGAACATTTGGAAAGGAGCCGGCAGTTCAAATACGAGATCACCATGAAAAACATGCAGGGCGAGTATATCTGGGTGCGTCTGATGTTCAGCCGTACGAAGGATTTCTCCAGAGAAAAGCCCGTGTTTGTGTACACGGTTCAGGATATCCACAAGGATATGATGCGGCTTTTGCACCAGAAGAATATCATTGATGCCGTGCAGGAGGAAAATGAGAAGCTGATCAGTGCAAACAAGGCAAAGAGCGTCTTTATCTCCAACATGTCCCACGAGATCCGCACCCCCATCAACGCAGTGCTGGGGCTGGATGAGATGATTCTCAGGGAGTCCTCGCAGGATAACATCCTGGAATATGCTACGGGAATCCGCAATGCCGGCAAGATGCTGCTTAGCACCATCAATGACATTCTGGATTTCTCCAAGATCGAAGCCGGAAAGATGGAGATCATCCCGGTGGAATACAATATACACTCCATGATGAAGGATTTAAACGACATGATTACCAGCAAGGTCATGGAGAAGAATCTGACCTTTACCATGGAGGTAAATCCCGATCTTCCGAAGTTTCTCTTCGGCGACGAGATCCGCATCAAACAGGTCATCACCAATCTGTTGACCAATGCAGTCAAATACACCGAGAGGGGGAACGTCACGCTCACCGTGGATTACATACCGCGAAAGGACGATGAGATTGATCTTTGTGTGAAGGTTCAGGATACCGGAATCGGTATGCGTCCGGAGAATATCGGTAAGCTCTTCGACCGTTACTCCCGCTTCGACGCAGAGACCAACCGCACGATTGAGGGTACCGGTCTGGGAATGGGCATCGTGAACGGTCTGTTGGAGCAGATGGACGGAAAAATAACAGTGGAGAGCGTGTATGGCAAGGGCTCCACTTTTGTGGTAACGCTGCCCCAGAGGGTGATGCACACCCGGACACAGGATGAGGATTCCAACGCCCAAAAGGACCAGGAGGCCGCCGAAACATTGGACGCGCCCCTTCTCTATGCGCCGGGTGCGAGGATTCTTGCGGTGGACGACAACCGCATGAATCTGGTGGTTCTGGGGCTTCTTTTAAAACGCTCCTGCGTCCATTACGAGTCTGTGCGAAGCGGCAGGGAGTGTCTGGAACTGTTGCGGCAGAACCCGGACTTTGACCTGATTCTTCTGGATCATCTGATGCCGGAGATGGATGGAATACAGACGCTGGGACATATCCGCGAACTTGGCGGCAAGTGGGAGGAGATCCCGGTGATCGCCCTCACAGCAAACGTGATGTCCGGTGCCCGGGAGAGCTATATGATCGCCGGTTTTTCGGATTTTCTGGAAAAACCCGTGAATGCAGAGAAACTGGAGCGCATGCTGCTTACCTATCTGCCTGCGGATTGCCTGGAAGAAAAATGACGGGTAGAATGTCCGAATAGAAACAGTTCGAATAGAAAGAAGGTCCGGATAGAAATAGTTCGGATAGAAAGAAAGTCCGGATAGGAAGAAAGTATGGGCAGGAAATATACGAAGGAATTGTTAGAGGAACAACTGGCGGAGGCGGGGGTCGTTTCGACGGACTGCCTCATGGTGCATTCCTCCATGAAAGCCATCGGCGATGTGGAAGCTCGACCGGGGGAACCGGGCGGCGCAGAGACCGTGATTGACGCGCTTTTGGAATCTTTGTCAGACGGCATGCTCCTGATGCCGACCCACACCTGGAAGCAGATGAGTGCCGAGTACAATGTGTTCGACCCTGCGACGGAGCCCGCCTGCGTGGGAATTTTGCCGAACCTTTTTCGAAAACGGGAAGGGGTGTACCGATCGCTTCATCCCACCCACAGCATGGCCGCCTGCGGCAGGAAGGTCATCTGCGGGAATCGGGTAGTGATTACTGCAGATGAGTATGTGAAGGGGGAAGAGAATACGCAAACCCCCTGTGCCCCCGGCGGCTGTTGGGACAGATTGCGCGTAGTGGAGGCGAAAATTCTTCTGGTCGGTGTGACCCATGCCCGCAATACGTTTATTCACAGCATCGAAGAAGCGCTGGATGTGCCGGAGCGCTTTACGGCGCAGCAGACGCTGTTCTATGTGAAGATGCCGGACAAAACGTTAAAACCCGTGCCCATGTATCGCCACTACAGCGTCCATACGGCGCATATCTCGGAAATGTTTGACAAGCTGATGAATTACTATTTTGAGACAGGTGCGGCGAAAAAGTGCAAATTTGGTGATGCGGACTGCATTCTCTGCGATGCACGGGCACTGTTCGGCGCCACGAAGGAGAAGCTGGATCAGGATCTTGATTTCTTCATGCATTGAGAAAAGCCCGGTGTGCGGAGGTGACGGAATATGCTGTATCAGACTTTTTATAATTCTCCCCTGGGAGTGCTTGAACTGTCGGCAACGGATGCGGGACTGACCCGGCTCTGTTTTCAGTGTAGAGGAGAATTCGACTGCCTAAGCGAAAGCGCCTGCTCGGAGAAAAGCGTCTCCCCGAATACAATCGCCTGTTCGGAAGACGACGACCCAGACGGATACCGTAATTCCCCGGTTTTGCAAAAGACCCGTGACTGGCTGGATGCCTATTTTGGCGGCGGCAAACCAAGCCCCAAAGAGCTTGCACTGGCTCCGGAGGGCAGTCCCTTTGCGAAGTCTGTATGGGAGCTTCTGTGTGAAATCCCCTACGGAACGACCACAACATACGGCGAACTGTCGCGTATCATTGCAGCAAAGCGCGGCGGTCGGATGTCGGCGCAGGCTGTGGGCGGCGCAGTCGGACACAATCCCATCGGAATTATCATCCCCTGTCACAGGGTGATCGGCTCGGACGGAAGCCTTACCGGATACGCCGCGGGGCTGGATCGAAAGGTATGGCTGCTTTCCCGGGAAGGAGTTCTGCATTGAACGAAAGTGCATTTGCTATTATTTTGCAAGAGATACAACGGAATGAAAAAGAGCAGATGCTGATTGCGCTGGATGGGAGATGTGCATCCGGAAAGACAACGTTAGCCTCCCGGCTAAAGGAAGCGGTCAATTGTAATGTAATCCACATGGATCATTTTTTCCTGCAGCCGGAGCAGCGTACGGAAAGTCGGTTAAGTCAGCCGGGGGGAAATGTGGATTATGAACGGTTTCTTCAGGAAGTCGCAGATCCCCTGCGGCTGGGAAGAGCCTTTTCCTATCGGGTGTTTGACTGCAAGACAATGGGTTTTTCAGAGGACATACGGGTGGAACCGAAGCCGGTTACCATTGTGGAAGGGGCATACTGTTGTCATCCCTCACTTTGGGATTTTTATGATCTGCACCTGTTTTTAAACATTGACCCGCAGGAACAGCTGCGGCGGATTGCATGCAGAAATGGGGAACAGGCTTTGGCGGCATTCCGTGAACGCTGGATTCCGCTCGAGGAGCAGTATTTTAATGCCTGTCAGATTAGGGAACGGTGCGATTACGTGTTTACGCAATGCTGATAAGAGGATAAAGGAGGACGTGATATGGCTGCAAAGGTCTATTTTTCCAAAACGATTACGCCACAGAAGGTGCTGGAATTGTATCAGATCCTGGGAAAGTCGTTACCGGGTAAAGTAGCAGTGAAACTTCATTCGGGGGAGAAAGGAAACCAGAATTTCCTGGGCCCGGATTTCTGGAAACCCGTGATAGACGATGTAAAAGGGACCGTTGTGGAATGCAATACCGCCTATGAGGGCGAACGGAATACGACGAAAAAACATCAGAAGCTTTTAGAGGAGCATGGTTGGAGTCGTTATTTTGCGGTCGATCTGTTAGATGCGGAAGGACCGGATCTGAAGCTTTCCTATCCCAAGGGTAAGGTGATCCGGGAAAACTATGTGGGGAAGAATCTTGTAAACTATGACTCTATGCTGGTTTTATCGCATTTTAAGGGACATCCCATGGGAGGCTACGGCGGAGCACTGAAGCAGTTGTCCATTGGTGTGGCGTCTTCCTATGGCAAAGCATACATTCATGGGGCAGGGGTGCCTGCCGATATCTGGACTTCGGATCACGATTCTTTCCTGGAGTCCATGGCAGACGCGGCAGGGTCTGTAGTAGATTATTTTAAGGGAAATGTGATCTACGTGAATGTTATGAAAAATATGAGTGTGGACTGTGACTGCTGCGCAGTGGCGGAAGATCCCTGTATGGATGACATCGGGATTCTGATTTCCACCGATCCCATAGCGATCGATCAGGCTTGCATTGACCTTGTATATCATTGCACGGATCCGGGGAAGGAGCACCTGATCGAGAGGATTGAGAGTCGCAACGGTATCCACACGATTGAGGCAGCGGCGGCTCTGGAATATGGAACAAGAGAATACGAGCTGATTGAGGTGGAATAAGCGCGGTTTTCGCGGATCGAAAATTTCACAGCTGTACAAATGAAAAGAGCAGGAAACTCTCGGTGTAGAGATTCCTGCTCTATTTAAATTCAAAGATATCATTGGGGGAACATCCTATAATATTACAGAGCTTTTCGATGGTCAGAAGCGTTACATTTTTGCCCTTCTTCAGATTGTCTAAAGTCTTGTTATCAATCCCGGATTTCAACAGATAATACTGGGTTATTCCCTTTTGCTGCATGGTCTCCCACAGCGGGCGATAGCTGATAATACGGATCAACTCCTCACTCTTTTTAGTTCCATTATAAGATATTGTGAAAATTTCCATATTGTGATTATAATCACAATAGTGTATAATATGCAGAGCGGTCACGAGTGGCAGGACGTACCCTGTGCCGAAACGCGGGAAGTCATCCAAATCTTTGCGAAGGGGGGAAACTGTTGTCGATCCGGATCGTGACAATGTAATCTGAATAACCAAGGAGGAAGAAAAAATGAAGAAACTAAGTACTTTTTTGGCAGCAGTGGTGCTGTTGGCAAGTATTGCCGGATGTGGAAAAACGCAGACGCCCGTCCCGGAGAGCACAGCGGCTGCATCCGTTGCGGAATCCGATGCTGCAGCATCTAGCGTTGCGTCCGAAGCAGAATCCGGGGAGAAGGAGTCAGCGGTCGAGTCCACTGCGGAAGCGTCTGCGGAGGAGTCTTCCGCGGAGTCCGCTGCATCGGAGGAGAGTGACAGCCTGGAAACGAAGCGCTATACGGAAGGTATGAACAAGGTCAATAAGCTGATTGAGGCTTATAATGTACTTCTTTCCCAGCATAAGCTTGTTGAGGATGAAATTCAGAATGATACAGAAAATCTTACAGTTAATAGTGGTCAGCTTGCAGTTTATACAATGGATGGAAAGCCTATTCAGACTCAGCTTGGAATTTATGGTGTAGCTGTAAATTATTACAATGATTATGTAAATAATGGATCTGAATATTATGATTTTGAGACTTGGATTTCCCAGCAGGCAGACGATGCTGCTCTTATGGATATCTTTAAGTATGATGGTAGACAAACATGGAATCCTAATGATTTTTATTTGCTCGAAGCAGTTGGGGTTCTTTGTTATTTGAATCAGTGTAATGAGATTAATGGTCTTGAAGTTGTTGAAACAAATGAATATGAGATTAGTGGAATTACTTCCGCTTATGTAATACCCTTAAATTGTGATGGTAATGAGCAGTTAACTGCTGTTTTTGATGAAAATGACAATTTGATTAATATTTGTTCTGATGATAATTTTGATCAGTATTTGAGTTCTTTTAGCAATTAAGGATTCGATAGCTGAATTGATTGATACAAGGGAGGATGCACAATGACGGATAAAGAACTTGTGATAAATGCAA
>CAMAGI010000072.1 GCA_945833775.1 uncultured Lachnospiraceae bacterium | reverse complement strand
TCCTCGAATGCATGCGTAAAGCCGTAGCATGTGCTTCGGGCGTCGCAGTAGATACATCCGTGCAGACAACCCCTGTAGAGGTTCATTCCGTTATTGGGGGAAAGGATCCCCTTTGCTTCCACATAGTGCATCGTATTCTCCATCCTCGCAACACTGCCGGTTCTGCCCGGTTTTACGAAAACGGGCTATTACAGTGTTAAAACTGCGGTCTGCGGGGAATGATGATAGCTGCGACCAGATATGCTATAAATCCGTTGCCACAATATGGATTAACTTCGACTGAAAATCTCCCCACATGTTCGGGATCACCAATCCGGCATTGCGCAGCGTACTGCCCGCATAGGTTCTCTCTTCTCCCTCCACGCGATACCGCCTTGTGTCATCCAGACCGGGCACCTTGATGATCCTGCTGTGATAATTGGGCCGGTTCATCACCTGGATGTAGAAAAGCAAAGCCTCGGACCGATCCTTTGCCACCACCTCATAACAATCATAGAAATGATTGTCGCGGTAGGAGGCAATCCGGTAATAGTCTCCCCTGCGGATCAGATCGTTGTACTTGTGATAAAGTTCCACCTGTCCCGGAATCATGTCCCGATCTTCCTGTGGAATCCTCGTGATATCAAGCTCGTAACCAAAGGTTCCGGCAAGTGCCACGTGACCTCTCGTCTCAAAAGGCGTCACCCTTCCAACCGTATGGTTGGGGCAATCCGACACATGAGCACCGATGGTAGAAAGCGGATAGAGCAGGGCTGTTCCCTCCTGAATACCCAGACGCTCCACCGCGTCCGTGTCATCGGAGCACCAGATCTGGGGACTGTAATACAGCATTCCCGGATCAAACCGCGCCCCTCCGCCGGAGCAATTCTCCAGAAGCAGATTCGGGAATTCCGTGATCAGTCGCTCCTGCAGAGCATAGACACCCAGCACGTAGCGGTGCATCAATTCGCCCTGATGTTTGTTATCCAGATAACCGCTTCCCACATCCGTAAGCTGCCGGTTCATGTCCCACTTGACATATTCAATGTTCGCGCTTCTTAAGACGGAGGCTACACATTCATAAACATAATCCACGACTTCCGGTCTGCTCAGATCCAATACATACTGATTGCGCAAACGGCAGGGCACTCGATTCGGTACCGCAATTGCCCAATCCGGGTGCTGTCGGTAGAGATCCGAATCCGGCGAAACCATCTCCGGCTCAAACCAGATTCCGAACTTTAATCCGATGGCATTGACCTGATCCACCAGGTATTTTAAACCTCCCGAAAGCTTTTCTTCATTGACCTGCCAGTCGCCGAGGCTGGAATTGTCATCGTTTCGGTGACCGAACCATCCGTCATCCATGACAAGCATCTCAATGCCCGCCTTCTTGGCCTCCGCTGCGATGGCAAGCAATTTGTCCGTATCAAAATCAAAATAAGTGGCCTCCCAGTTGTTGATCAGGATCGGGCGCTTCCTGTCTTTGTAGGGACTGCGGATCAGATGATTGCGGTAGAGGTCATGATAGGCACGGCTCATGGCGCCAAGGCCCTCCGCGGAATAGACCATAATCACTTCCGGAGCCTCAAACACATCGCCCGGCTTCAGTTCATAGGAAAAACCTCCGGGATGGATTCCCATGCTGATACGCAGGCTGTCAAACTGGTTGCGCTCCACCTGCGCCAGGAAGTTCCCGGAATAGACAAAATGGAACCCCCACACATCCCCTGCGGTCTGGGTGCAATTTTCGGATGCCACCGCCAGAAACGGATGCTCCTGATGGGAGGACTCACCCCGGACAGACCCCACACTCTGCCTGCCGTGACCGATACTGCGCCACTCCATCTGACGCTCTCTGGCCCAGGAACCGTGCAGCGTCAGCATTTTGTAATTGTCATTGTCCATGTCCAGGCTCGCGGACATGATTTTTTCCAGCTGAATCGATTCTTTGCCCCGATTGACCACCCGCACGCTTCTTGCGATGGCATCCGTATCCGCAAAGACACTGTAGAAAAGAATCACTTCCAGATCAAGCACCGGATCCTGTGTGACAATCTCCAGTGTCATACACTCCGCGTCTGTGCCAAACGTCGCGGGAAGGCCTTCCTTCTTCGGTTTCCCGGGATAGATTCTGTGGGATTTGTAGAAGAGCTGAACCGCTCTGTTTCCGTTTCCGTCCGCAATCTCAATGGCACTCTCGCGGTAATCGCCGACGCCGTTTCCGGGAAATTCGGTGGGGAAAGTATCCAGAAAGCATCCCCTGTCACGGTTATTTTGACTGGGCACAAAGGGTGGCTCTGCAATGCGCATACAGTACGCCACGTCGATGTCTTCCAGTATTGGTCCATAATAGGCATGTCCCGGGAATCCTTCCTCATCCACGATTCCCAGCACATAGCTGGTGTGCTGCGTATCGATCTTGAAGAGTCTCCCGGTTTCATCATACAGGATATTCATGGTATCTTCCTCCTTTTGCAACCATGATAGCATATTATTCCGGAGATTCAAAGATTGCTCACCGGATTTTTTTATGATATAGTGAAAAAGGTACCCGACGGTTTCTTACAAAGGAGAAAAGGGATGGAAAACCTGCAAAAAAACGTCGAACGATATCGCAGAAATATGGACCTCCAACGAAAGCTTGATGAAAGCCTTTTTGAGGATCAGGAGCGCGACGCCTGGATTGAAAAGTTCCGCAACCGCGCAGTCGAGATCCAAAAGCTGAGCGCAGAGACGGAAGAGTTCCTTGCCTACCTGAAGAATCTGCTTCTGCAGCCCTTAACCGATGACGATATGCAGATCCTCTTCGACGTGGTCTACAACCTCTATTGGGACGGCTACGAGGATTATATTGTTCTTCTTCCCATTGTCGAGAGACTGATCGGTTTCTACGAGCAGAAAGAAGAGATCGGCAAGCTGCTCCTTCTCTATGGCATTGCTTTCTACGAAGAGTGTGAAATCCGCAACCGCGCCGACGGTCTTCAGATCATGGATCCGGAATACATGTATCGGATCATTGCCCTGCGGACACATTACAGCACTCTGCAGGAAAACGAGCGCAAGCGCTTTTACACCGCCTTTTACAATCTCATCGTAGTGGCTATGGGCAACAAGGCCATCAGCCCGGACGATTCCTACCATCTGATTCAGCAATTACAGGACTTCTGGAACAGCGAAGAGGTGCAGCGTCTCGACGGTGAAAATGAGGACATCCGGGGACTCATGGATCGGATTTACCGGGAATGGCTCAATGTGGAAGAACAGATCGATGACGCTTCGGACGAAACCAAACGTTTCTTCTGTGAGACTGCATCCGCTTATTATGAAGAATCCTACTCCGTCCGGGCGAACACGCTGGATGTAAACAGTGAGGTTTACGCCGCATACCTGCATGCTCAGGTATTTTTGGGCGAAACCACCTATGACATTGCTCTGGAGAAATATATGAAGTACTATCGGGATCGCTTACAGCTGCTTCCCACAGACAAGGTGCTGGACGACGATGATTTCTACTTCGTCATCAATGCTCCTTTGACCCTGGAGCGTTGGCTCTCACAGGGTAGCTCCGCCGCAAGGCGCGAGGAAGTGGTGGCCTTTCTCATGGAGAGCACCCGCGATACCTGGTACAACCGCCTAAACGGACATGCCATTCCTTTCGTCAATGAGTTGATGGCAGAATGGTGTTTTAAGCTCATGAAATATATGCGCACACCCGCGGAGAAGGAGGATCTGCTCTTCAACCTCCTGGTGCGCCGTCAGCTCCCCACCTACCTGCACTCCATCATGGTGAAAAATCTCGCCGAGGTGATTTATGCGGAAGTCAGCCGCAGCAATCCAAAGCTGTTTGCAGACCTCCCCGGAGTGAAGCCCGGGGACACCCCGGAATTTATCCGCAAGTGTGCCCTTTTGCACGATGTGGGTAAAAGTAAGATCACCGATATCGTCAACATGCAGGTGCGCAGGCTCAGCGACCGGGAATTTCAGGGAATCCGCAAGCATCCCGAGTATGGCACCGATATGATTGATACGGACAGCGATCTTCGCCTCTACCATGATATTGTCATCGGACATCACAAGTTCTACAACGGCAAGGGCGGATACCCCGAGAACTTCGACAATACCGCGTCTCCTTTTCGCATCGTGATTGATCTGATCACCATATGCGACTGTATCGATGCCGCCACCGATCATCTGGGCCGCAATTACAAAACCGCCAAGACCATACAGGAGGTTCTGGAGGAGCTTACAAGAGACAGCGGTGTCCGTTACAATCCGGAGCTCGTCAGGGAAATCTCTGAAAGTCCCGCACTGCTTCAGCAACTAAACTATATTACAAGCGAAGGACGCATTGACCTGATGTATCAGGCATATGCCGAAAGAATGAGGTCGGAGGACTAAGCCCCCGACCTCTTATTTTGTCACATCGTTTTCCAATCTCTCCAGCGCAAGCTGCTCCACACGCAATCTGGAACACAGGCAACGAAAACCTATGGTATGAATTCCTTCCTCCAAAGATAACGTTTTGAGCGGCATCCACTTCCACACCTGTTCGTTGGAATAGCGCCACAAGGGCGTTCCGTTCATTAGATCTTCCTCGGAAAAGACCACATCGTCCACCCATATTTCCATATGCGCTTCCACATTACTCTTCAGAAAGACGCGCGCCCAGATTCGATATGTTCCACCGGATAAACGCACCTGATAGCTTGCCCCCGGTGCATTCCCGCGTTCAAACACCAGACCCGGTTTGCGCACATGCAGGGCAATCGCGTTACCGTGCATAGAAGGAGAACTACAGTACTCCCAGGGAACGCTGCCCACCGAATGTGCAGATTCGGTTTCGGACAGGGCACTTGCCGTATGAATCAATACCCTGCCTTCCTCTTCCGCGAAAGGTGTCTGTGCGGATTGCAGTATTTCACGAATCGCGCTCTCCTGCATTTCGTCAGACAATATGACCCGCTCGCTCTCGGAAAGGATCTGCTCATCCTGAAGTGCCAGACAATCGTCCTTCTGCGCGTCGGAGTAGATCAAAATCGGGCGGGGAGGTTGCTGAAGCGCTGCCTCGCCATAGAATCTCCGGACAAAACCGATTGCATCAAAGACCTCCGCTTCCTCCCCGTGCAGGGGACGAATGCCCAGATTGCTCATGGGGGTCCTTCTCACAATTTCCTCCAGATCTCCCCCCGCAGCAGAGAGGCACTCGCTCTCCACCGGGTAGAGCACGATTCTGCTGAACGCAAAATAGGGATCCAGCGCCTTCAGCTTGAGGCAGTGATTGCCGGGCAAAAGAGCCGGCAGAAGCAGATACAGCCGGTCAACATGATTCCGGGTATTATCCCGCCATTTGCCGCGATACTCATCATTGGAGACAGATTCAAGAATCCTCTCTTCTCCATCGTCCAAAATCACACCAACCCGGATTTGTCCGACAGAGTTCAGCGAAGGGAAACGATGGAGTTCCAACAGCCACGAAGCCGGTATCGTCCCACCGGGCGCTCCGGTATTCGACTGCTGACGACACGCGCCGCGCGGTATCACAAATTCAAAGGAAAGGATTCCTGACCCAAGTGTCTCCATCAACGCACCATGATCCCGCCCGAGATTCGGAATCAAATGCCAGTCTCCGCTCAATACAGCATCCTGGTCTTCCAGAAGGATACGGTCATCCGTCTTCGGGCCGGTAGGAGTGTCGGTATGCCTGCCTAAGGCCGACCTGCCTCTTTCGACTGTTGAAGTTCCCGCTGTCCGCGAAGTAAGGATAGCCCGGTCGATTGGCGGAACAATCGCCGGATACATAGCAGTCCTGGGTGGCGGGAAATCCTCCGGTGTCAGGATTCCGTTCCACTTTCCGTTGGACATGACACGGTTGTAATAATAAATCATCGCCCGACGTGCTTCGTCCATCTCCCGGGCGCTGACTGCCGCCGCAGAAGCCTCTGCTCCGACGCACCGGTTGCTTTTGTCCGCATAATAATACATGGCATTGGTAAAATATGCCGCATGAATGCGCATCAGCACCATCTGGAAGAAGGCATCCTTCTCTTCGGCGGGTACTGTCTCATAGACTGCATTCGCCAGATCAAACAGTTCCTTCAACCGATACATTCGGTCTGCCGCTTCGTTTCCGTAGACGGTCTGAGAGAAAACATCCGAATCCATCTGCTCCAGTTTGCGTGTATTGACCAGTTGATCAAACGCCACCAATTTCTTCGCAAATGTCTCCGATATCTCCACACTGAAGGTTCTGCTTAGAAAATCCTGCAGCCATTTCACCTCGTCATCCGTGGCGGCATTCTCTCTCCCGCATTCCCAGGCCAGCGCCGCATAGAAGGATATCTGCTGTTCCAACGGCTTCATCGCCCCGAAGTTGGTAACCCACAGCTTCCGGATTCCCTCCCGGTAGGCTTTTTTCAGCTCATTTCGGGTCTGCGCCATGGGAATGGTGCAGACAAACAGATAGGATTCCCCGGGCGGTGCCCAGTAGGAATTGTGATAATAGATTCCGTTGCCACTCCTTCTGGCCTTCTCCTTTTCGCCGGGATACCTGCGCACATACCCGTAATTGTCGTTGACCCAGATCAGGGTCAGATCCTCCGGCACTTCAAGGCCATTATCATAGAGCTCCAGAACTTCTTTGTAGGGTACAAAGATCTTCAATGGTTCCTCCGACAGATTCTCGGATAAAATTCTCTCCTGGGCCGCAATAACCGCGCTCAGAAGCTCGATTTTGGCTTTCAGAAGTTCCTTTCCCGTAAGTCCCTGAAGACTGCGTGTCTCAAAACCACTGTCGTGGATTCCACGCATTCCCAATGTATAGCTGACCTCAAAATCCCGATTCTGCTGCACACTTTCCCGCCAGTATTCCTCCAAAATCTCACGATTTCTTCCGGGGATGGAATAGTCGTACTCCACCCCTTCGTAGCCCTTTTTCGCAAGCCATGGTTTCCACTCTCTATTGTTGCTCCGCATCAGCATGTCACAGTGAGAGGTTCCCACAACGATCCCCATCTTCTCCGCCAGTGCCCCGTTATCCCGGTTGGCATTAAAGGAATTCACATGCATTGCCGGCCAGATATAGTTGAGTTTCAGACGAAGCAGGAGTTCGAAAATCTTCTCGTAAGTTTTTACACCAATGGTATCCTCATCCATATAACGCTGAACCCAGTGTTCCAGCTCCTCCTCATCGTTGATGAAAATACCGCGATACTCCACCGAGGGTCCGTCCCCGTATCGACAGCCATCCTCCAAAAGGATCTCTTCCTTCGGTCGAACCGGAACATCCGCCATGAAGTACCAGGGACTCACCCCCAGGATCTTTTCACAAAATTCGTAGATTGCGTAGATCACGCCCCGCCTGTCACTTCCGGCCAGAAGCAGATTCCCCTCGTACTCGGCGATAT
Organism: uncultured Lachnospiraceae bacterium; assembly: GCA_945833775.1. GTDB lineage: Bacteria > Bacillota > Clostridia > Lachnospirales > Lachnospiraceae > Acetatifactor. The sequence continues at coordinate 4,195 of CAMAGI010000072.1, read as the reverse complement.
AGTAAGTCTCCTTGCGAAGCGGCGCAATCTTCTCCCAATCCAGTCGGGGTAACGCGGGAGAACCGATTGTTCCCACCAGAATCTTTTTCTGTGCCCCCATGGAGGGAGAATCAATCTGTGCATCCAGAACCTTACGCAGATCCTTTTTCAGTGAAGAAACCGCGCAAAATACCGCCTCGGATTCCTGATCCGAGCACACAATCTCTACATAGTCATTTTTTCGAAGCCGAAACGCCATGGATTTCCTCCCGATGTAGCTCCCTTATTTTCTGTGAGGATTATTGTTCAAACCACCAGGACTCGATCTCATAATCTTCGCCCGCGAAAATAAAATACAGGGTATGTACACCGGAAACCGCATGCTCCACAGGGACCTCAATTTCCACAAGATTCTCCGCATCGGAGACCTCCACGGGAATCTGAACAAGCGTCTCTTTCTTCATCATGTCCACATCCACGCAAATGGTTCCCTTGCCCGTTCCTCTGACGGCGACGCCGATTTTCTTCGGTCCGCTCTCACCGAAATCCACATTCTTAAGTCCGATCCAGCTTCCGTCCCCGATTCCGGTTACGATCATATCACCGCTGCCGCATGCAATACTCTCCTCGCCGAACTGCGTCGTGGTGATTCCGGCGCTGTTCCACATGGTAGCCGCATTCACGCGCTCATAGGGATGAAAGGTTCCTACCGGCGCTACCCCCTCCTTCGTGCCGGTGATGGGCCGGATGTTGCCGTTCTCATCCAGCTTCACCGCGTCGATATTGGTGCTGCGGTAACCGCCGTCAATTCCCATTGCCTCCTCCAGAATCCGCGTGTGATAGGCCATATAGAGACCACCCTTGAATTCAAACATGCAATGGTGATTGTTGCCGCCCCGCCCAAAAAAGGCCTGGGGATTTTTCAGAATCGAGCCGCAGAGCGTAAAGGGGCCCATGGGACTGTCACTGCGCATGGTCACGATTTCCCCGCTGTCGAAACCGAATTCTTTCTTTGCCTCCGGCGTCACATTGAAATTCGAACAGTAGGAATAGTAATAGGTTCCGTTGATTTTATTGATACCGGAATCTTCAAAAAGATACCGCACATTTTCGATGGGGACGGGATCACCATCCAGGCTCATCATATCCGCACCGAGCTTCACAACCCGGGCAGTTCCCGGGTTATCCGCCTTGTCGGGGGACGGAATTCCGCCGCCGAAGTACAGATAGGCACTGCCGTCATCATCCATCAAAACGGCGGGATCAAACAGCCAGGTAACCTCGGCACAGGTGGGTGTATTGCGGGAGACCAGTGCCTCGCCCAGTTCATCCACAAAAGGACCTGTGGGGCTGTCGCTGGAAAGAACGGCAATTCCGTTTCCGCTGTTTGCAAAGTAGAGGTAGAATTTCATCTTACCGTCAATCTCTTTGTAAGCGGCAGCCGGTGCCCAGGAATTGTTGCCCCAGGTAGCGGCTCCCGTCCGGGAAGCTGCATACACACTTCCGTGATCCGTCCAGTTGACGAGATCGGAGGAAGACAACACATTGATGGTATTGATGTTGGAATAATTGTTGGTCACCACGGAACCATCCTCCGCGGTCATTAGCGTATCCGCAGTCATGTAAAGATACGCCCGGTCTTCGTAGACCATCACATAGGGGTCTGCGCCGAAGCGCTGTGTCATAACCGGATTGTTGTAGATAAATCCTTTGTAAGACCTGGCAAGTTCCATGCTTGAAAAATCCATAATGTTCTCTGTAACCTCCTCATTCTCTGTCGCAGGATCGGGCTCACTCGTCTGCTCCTGTACACTGTCTGATGTCTGCACAACACTTCTGTCATTCTGTCCGCATCCTCCAAGTAGCAGAATGCTTCCCAAAATGCCGAGTACAGGCAACAACTTTGTTTTCTTCATCATGCCTCCGTATCCCTCTCTTAAAAGTACACGATCCGTGTAAGCTTATCATAATTTTGACCAGACAAATGATGCTACTTATTGCTTGCTGTTCTCTGCCCATATTGTACCATTTGAGAGATTACTTCTCTTTTTCTCCCTCCGTTCTGAAATAGCTCTCCCGGCAGACCTGCCTGCGGGCGTTTTTCCAATAACTTTTCAAATAATACTTGATTATTTTGCAGAAACTAACTATAATAAGCATTGTTTAGCACTTTAAACCTCTAAAGTTTAAACAGGTAAAGTGCCTCAACGAATCAACAGAAAGAAGGATTTGGGTTATGGAAAAGAAAGGAAGCTTACTCTCCGTGCGAGAGGATGTACGCGTGTTGGATGCAACGCTACGGGACGGCGGACTGGTAAACGCATTCCGCTTTACGGATGAATTTGTAAAAGATTTGTACGAGGCCAACATCAAGGCCGGCGTTGATTATATGGAATTCGGTTATAAAGCCTCGAGGGATCTCTTTGATGAAAGTAAATTCGGCAAGTGGAAATTCTGCCGTGACGAGGATATCCGCGCCGTTGTGGGAGACAATGACTCCCCCCTAAAGATCGCCGTCATGGCTGACGTCGGACGCTGCGATTTCCGCAGGGACATTACCGACCGTGCAGACAGCCCCATCGACATGATCCGTGTGGCAACCTACATCCACCAGATGCCTGCTGCCATCGAAATGATCCAATATGCCAAGGATAAGGGCTATGAAGCGACCTGCAACATCATGGCGATCTCCAAAGCACAGGAGAGCGATGTGGCGCAGGCACTGCAGATGCTGACCACCTCCGGGGTGGATTGCGTCTATATCGTTGACAGCTTCGGTTCCCTGTATCCGGAACAGATTGCAAGGCTGACCATGTTCTATCAGGATATTCTGGAGCCCCACAAGATCTCTCTGGGAATCCATGCCCATAACAATCAGCAGCTGGCCTTTGCCAACACCATTGAATCCCTCTCCCTGGGAACCAGCTATCTGGACGCAACCATGAGCGGAATGGGCCGCGGATCCGGCAACTGTGCCATGGAGCTGTTGCTGGGCTTTTTGAAAAATCCGAAATATCAGTTGAACCCTGCACTGAAGTTCATCGAGAAGCATATGCAGGCAGTACGGGAAAGCGGCGCAGTATGGGGATATGACATCCCCTATATGCTGACCGGACAGCTCAACCAGCACCCTTCCGCCGCAATTGAGTATATCGCCTCCGGCAATACTGCCTACACTGAGTTTTATCAGACTTTACTGGATAACGAATAAGAATGACCGAACTGTAACTCTCTATGCGAGAATCTCTCGTATTTTTGCCGCCACAAGTTCTGCGGCTTTCGCATGGCTCTTACGAGTAGGATGATAATCGCTCACCAGACCGTCCCCGGGCTGCTGCAGGGGAAGCTCCATCCCCCATACTGCACAGTCCCCGGTCAGGTTGCGATAGCATTCCACTGCCGAGAGCATCGTCTGCACATTTTTAGCTTCCATCAGTCCCAAAACACACAGTATCTTTGCCTTTGGATTGTGACTGCGCACCTGTTTCAGGAACTCCACATATGCGTTTTTGTACAACTCATGGCGCTCGGGAATCTCCTTACAATAGCTGTTATCGTTGGTCCCCAGATTAATCACGATTACTTCCGGTACATAGTCCGCAAAATCCCACTTCCGATCCTGAGGAGCACTTCCGCTTAATGTTCTCGCGTAGGAAAATCCGCATTTCTCATAATACAAAGGGACCAACTGATCCAAATGCATTTCATCATTATCGGTATATCCGGTGATGATTCCGTATCCGCTGAAGCTGACAAGACTGTACTCCGCGCCCAAAAGCTTCGCTGTCTGACAGGCATACGCTTTTGTCGCATCCTCCGTTTCCGTGGAAAAGGGAACCAGCGGATCCTCCATATCCACGCCATAGCCGCAGGTGATGGAATCGCCGATAAATTCAATTTTTAAATTCTTAACTGCGGTGGGATACAACTCTCCGCACTCCGCCTCCACCGAACGGATTCCGATCATGGACATCGGACATTCCGACAGTTTGATCACGCGGACCACATGCTCATCCTTCCCAAAATCCGGACAGAGCTGTGCCAGGAAAATCTCCTTCTCAGGCTCCTCCATACAAAAGTCGGCAACCCGCTCCTCATCCACATAAACAGCCGCTCTTGCAAGTCCTTCCGTCTGTTGTCCGTGGGTTGAGCTGTCGCCGACAAAACAAATTTTAACATTCTGTGCCCTGCAGGCAAATTCCACACCTGTCCCGGA
>CAMAGI010000071.1 GCA_945833775.1 uncultured Lachnospiraceae bacterium | reverse complement strand
ATCGAATGACACATCTTGAGATACCCAACAATATCTTTAACTAAGGGAAACGGGTACAACGATCCCGGACACGGCCCTACTGATCCCTTTGGCTGAGATACTGGGTGTGACAGTAACAGAACTGCTGACCGGTGAGCGACTGGAGAAACAAGCATTGCAGCCAGAAAAGGTTGAGGATATCGTTAAAACGGCGATTGCCTACAACGAATCGGTGCCATCCAGAGCATGGCAGGAAAAGGGCACTTGGGGTATCATGTATATCTTAGGTTGCATGGTTGGAGCTTTCTGCCTGTTTTTGCTTTATCAGAGAGGACAATTGACAGAGTCTGTCATAATCAACACAATTCTCACGTTGGCTTTTGGCGCGTACTTCTGTTTCTTTGTGCGAATGAAATTGCCGGTATACTATGATCAGAACAAGATTTCTGGTGTCCATGATGGCGTTGTTAGAATGAATATCCCTGGCCTTCACTTCAATAACAGCAATTGGCCATATATTGTTAAGACCGGTCGGATAGCTATGCTTGTGGACTTGGTTTTATTTCCATTATTGGCTTTGATTGTTGGGGGAATCAATCTTGAGACATGGCTTGCTGCCGAACGCTATGTAATGCTTCTCCTGCTACTTGGCGGGATGTTCATCCCCATGTATATCGTCGGGAAGAAATACGAATAAACGATTCGTTTAGTTTGAAAAAAGCATCGACTAAACAGAGCGTCGGTTGCAACATTCCTCGATACGGCTATAAAATATAAGCGAACCAGCAAAGGAGGTTTGCACAATGGATGCAAAAAAATTCGGTGCTTTTATTGCAGCCACACGAAAAGAAAACAATATGACCCAGATGGACTTGGCGAAAAAACTACAAGTGACCGACAAGGCTGTTAGCAAATGGGAGCGTGGTTTGGGATTTCCAGACATAAACACAATCGAACCATTGGCCGATGCTTTGGGTATCAGTGTATTGGAGGTTATGAGGTCTGAAAGAATTGCCGAAACCGAAATCAGCTCAGATACTGCTACTACCGCTCTGACCGATACATTTGAACTTGTAAAGCTACAACGCAAAGCAGAACGAAAATCAATTATGAAAATTGCAGGATGCGTTGCTGCGTTCCTGCTGTTGGTTTTCTTAATCGACAGCATGGGTTGGCTGGGATTTATGGTGGCCTATTTCCCCGTGATCTGTTTGTTTGCGGGTATCGCCCTAGTTATCTATGGAATATGGCGTAAGAAAAATGGCCTGCCCAGTTTGCAGACATTTATCCTTGCCGTTTCCATGGTTTTGATCCCGCTTTGTGTAGCAGCATTTCTGTTTCTTGCAGGAGTGCTGGGCCTTGGACCTGTGCCCAATTAAAAACTGTGGGATAATTGGCGGGATGTTCATCCCCATGTATATCGTCGGCAAGAAATACGAATAAGAATATGCCGCCCATCGGACTGAACTGCTCCCCGTCAAGTGGACAGTGAAATAAAAGAAAATAATTCTACACTTCCGGTAGCCGGTATGGTTACCGGAAGTCATTTTTTGGGAAGCACGGCACTATGGTGCCGTGGGAACCTCAGGAAATGTCAGGACTGTTTGTCCAGCCATTTTCTGAGGTTTTGTTTATGCGGCCAACAAATAGTTGTTGTGCTTCTCCATATCCAGAATGAGAAACGGTGTATCGATCCGCATTGAAAGAAATGAATACAAGAGAAGGGTCTGTGCAAAATGAAAGTTTTGCGACAGACCCTTTTGCTTTAGAATTCCATCTCAAAGGCAAGCCATCTGGTACCGTAAGTGTCAAACAGGAACCGTGTACCATACTGATTTTGGACATAAAAAGATTTCACTTGATACCAGCCGGTCAGTTCTTCACGTAAAAATGAGTCTGGAGAAATCGGCTTGACCCAGAGAGACTCGAAATTGCTCAGCTGATTGAAAGAAATTGGTTTGGAAGCAGGGGAGTACCCCATGGAGAATGCCGGCATCATTGCCCGCAGATTCCTTGCTTCTGCCAAAACGATTCTCGACCCATCCATGAAGATGACATAGTCCAGTGCGGCATTCACAATGCCCCAGCCTCGGTTTTCATCCCATACCGGTTTTGCGTGAAGAAAAGGAAGCGTATCCGGCGGGATGACCTCATCCCTAACTGGAACACCAGGATTTGCAGGTTCTCTGCACAGCAGATAATCAACAGACACGCAATATAGATCCGCAAGCTTGCAGAGGGTTTCAGAGGAGGGGAACTTCTTGCCGGTATCCCACTGACTGACAGCAGCCTGGGAAACACCGATTTGTCTGGCAAGTTCTGCAGTTGTCAGGCCTGCTCTTTCCCGAAGTTCTCGAAATCGGTATGACACCGCAATTCACCTTCTTTCATGTAACTCATTATAGAGTAAAGCCGGTGAAATATCAAGTTTGTAACCTACATTTGTCAGGCGATATGGATGATTTTCAGGAGTAGCTCGGAAATTATGAGAATCTATTGAGGGCATCTTGACAGATTAAGTCGAATAAAAATCTGAAATTAGGCTATACTTAATTTACATTATGTGCTATATTATTTTTACAGTATAGATGAGTGGGGTGTTTTTATGATCATTGAAAGTATCTCAGTGAAAGGCTTCAAATCATTAAATAACGTAACTTTTGAACCTGGAAACGTGAATGTGTTCATTGGTGCAAATGGAGCAGGCAAGTCCACCATTCTTGAAGCTATTGGTGTTTTAAGTGCAGCTATGACTGATCGTGTAGATAATTCCAGCCTGGACCGGAAGGGCATTAGATTAAGCACACCGAGCCTGTACAAGTCCAGTTTTCGAGATACCAAGAAAAATCCCACCATTGGATTTCAGATTCAATGGAAAGATGGTCAAGATCAAATCACTTACGATGTTAACCTGAATAATCCAAATGATGATTCTGCATGGCGTTATCATTCCGAAGCACTATATAGAAATCAAGAAAAGCTTTGGGGAAGAAGCGGCAATTCTCAAGTTCAATATGACAACAGAGTTGGTATGCTAATGCTTGCGCAGGAAGTACAGTTGGGTATTATTAAGGCATCTGCTGAGCAACTAAAAGACTATGCAATTTATCAACCAAGCACACCAATTCTGAGAGGAATCAGTCCGGACAAATATCAAGCGACACCGCTTGGCTTATGCGGTGGCCGTCTTGCTGAAGCAATTGAGGAACTCCTGCATACAGATGAAGATGGTGACATGAAATTTGGTGATCTTTACATTGATGAAGTATTAGAACTGGTAGATTGGGCTGCAAATTTCTCTGTTGCCGCACCTAAGAAAAGCAGCATTAACTCTGCAGTCCCGACATCCAGACGCGTTATCGAATTTCAGGATAAGTTCATGCGTGAGAAAGACCGTTTTACTGCTTATGATGCCAGTGAAGGATCTCTCTATGTACTCTTTCTGCTGTGCCTTGCAATGCATGAAAAATCTCCCAATGTCTTTGCGGTGGACAACTTTGATCAGGCAATGAATCCGCGTCTTGCAAGAGCAACAACGAGATTGTTCTGTGAGATCATCAAGAAACGCAATAAGACTGCATTTATTACGACGCATAACCCTCTGGTTCTGGATGGACTCAAATTAAATGATCCGGCAGTTCGCCTGTTTACGGTCGAACGAAGCAAAAACGATGGTACTGCTCAAATTAAGCGAATTGAAGTAACAGATGAGCTCATCAGTCTCGATCAACCTTTGTCCAGACTTTGGATAAACGGTAGATTGGGAGGTGTTCCCAATTTGCTATGAAGACAATAGGTTTTGTGTGTGAAGGCCCCCGCGATTCAGATATGCTTGAAGCCGTTATTCGCCACATTCTAAATGAGGACATTACCCCTTTATATTTGCAACCAGAAGCTTCGCTTGACGGCGAAAATGGCAATGGTTGGAAGGGTGTCTGGACATGGTGCCTGAAGAACGGTAACACACTGGATCAGTACATGCAGGGCGCAATTCCTAAAATCGACATGATCATCATTCAGATGGATGGAGATGTGTTCAGAAAAGAAAGAGAAGTTCATTGTGCTTGCTATGCTGATGAATGCGCCGCTTCCGGAGAAGTGTTTCCTTTGAATTGCAAAATAGAGGACTGTCCAGTTGTGATTCCCTGCGGCCAACATGAGGCCGGAATCAGCGGCTGTGTGGAATATCTTCAGAATCTGTTACTTAGCTATTTCCCCGGGCAGTACATTCCTGTTTGCTTGATTCCTTGTGACAGTACTGATGCGTGGATAGTAGCTGCGTTTGATGATTTTGAGGATTCGGAAACCATCGCAGATCCCTGGAATAACATCATCAGCAAGAAAAAAGACTATCATGGAATCAGAGTACCCGGTCATAAGAAAACAAAAACAGTGTATGACAAATTCATACCAGTCGTATGTCAGAATTGGGAGTCGGTTAAGAACCGGTGCTCTCAGGCTGCGTATTTTGATCATGCCATTTCCGCAGTTCTGTGATCATATCTGGTACACGGGTCTTGTTGTGAAGCCCTGCTAATAATTATTATTTCGTATTTTACTGATAAGCGCGGTCTCCAACCTGGAGGCCGCGCTTGTTCTGTAGCACTCTGGTTGTCCGCTGCTGCGTGGGAGAAAAGACATTTCCATTTTTTCAAATATTTGATACACCGTTGCTGATTTCGGCAACGGTGCTTTTTACGCTCTGGAACCTAATCTGGTGACGCAGGAATCTTTTAGAGATAGATTAGAGGTAGCGTTGTTACACTGATCACAAATATGGGAAAAAGGATTTTGACTATGAAATGGAATTTGCATCGCAAAATCAAAATGCAAAGACTGCTCTATTTGGCCTTCCTCTTGCCAAACTTATTGGGTGTCCTGAATTTCTCTTTGATTCCTATGGTGGAGGTTTTGATTCGCTCCTTTCAAAGTGCCATTGGAGAGAATTGGGTGGGTCTTCAAAACTATGAAAGGGTATTGCATAACCCGGCATTCCAAATTGCTTTCCTGAATACCTTACGCTTTGTATCTGTATGTATTCCCTTGCTAACGGTGCTTTCTCTGGGATTGGCCGTATTTATACAGTCGATCCCCCATATTGGCAGCTTTGTCCGGGGCATCTTTCTGATGCCCATGGCTGTGCCGGCGGCCTCGGTTGTTCTGGTGTGGAAGATCCTTTTTCACGATCGGGGGCTAATCAATCATGCCCTTGACTGCCTTGGTGGAAATTCAATTGACTGGATGGGTTCTGGCGCTGCGTTCTGGATGATGGTGATGAGCTATCTATGGAAAAATCTCGGCTATACCATTGTTCTCTGGACAGCAGGATTAGCCACCATCCCTGACAGTATATATGAAGCAGCACAGGTGGATGGGGCCACATCCTGGCAGTCCTTTCTCTATATCACAATGCCAAATCTTCGTGGAACGGCCTTCACCATCACGGTCATGTCTCTGCTGAATTCCTTTAAGGTGTTCCGGGAAGCATGGCTTGTGGCAGGAGATTATCCCCACGAAAGTATGTACTTATTACAGCATCTATATAACAACTGGTTCCGGGAGCTGGATTTCGATAAGATCGCCGCGGCTTCTGTGATGACAGCTGCAGTGATTTTCCTGCTGATCGGCGTACTCCGAAAGGCCTGGGACAAGGAGGAATGAATGTGAAAAAGAGAATCGGGATCTTTCCGTCGGTTATAACAGCCTTGTTGACCCTTATCCTTGTAATCCCGGTCTGGATCGCGGTTACCGGCTCCTTTTCCGCCCAGTGGGAATTGGAAGAAAACCTGGCTCCTGTTTTTTCCAATACTCAGGAAATGGCGGCCTGGTCTGTTCTTCCCGCAGCTCCCACACTGCGTTCTTTGGTGCGGGTGCTGTTGGATAGCCCTGGGTATTTTGTCATGTTCTGGAACTCCGTGAAAATTGCCCTCTGTATTCTGGTGGGGCAATTGCTGCTGGATGTACCGGCTGCCTGGGCTCTGGCAAGATTTCCGATCTCCGGGAAAAAGCAGATTATGAGCCTTTACATCATTCTGATGTTGATGCCCTTTCAGGTGCTGATGTTTCCCCAATATCTGATACTGCAATCTTGGAATCTGCTGGATACCATTTGGGCGGTCATTTTGCCCTCTGTGTTTTCCACATTTCCGGTGTTCCTGCTGTACAGGTTCTTCAAAGCGATCCCCGAGGAACTTCTGGAAGCGGCAAGGTTAGATGGGGCAGGGGAACTGCGGATCTTTTTCCAAATCGGTGTGCCCATTGGGATTCCCGGTATTGCCTCCATGTGCATCCTGTCTTTCCTGGATGCCTGGAATATGATCGAACAGCCAATGACCTACATCAAAACAAAGTCTTTGTGGCCTCTCTCTCTGTTTTTGCCAGAAATCGGTATGGAAGAAATAGGCGTTGGCTTTGCAGCTGCGCTGATGATGCTTGTGCCTGCATTGCTTTTGTTTATGGACTGCAAGGAATATCTGGAACAGGGTATCGCAATGTCTGGAGGTAAGGAGTAACTATGAATTTGAAAAAAGGAACCGGCACCGTCTGGAAATGGATCGGGATATTCTTTGCCGCCATGGTGATTTTTACCGTTCTTTCCAGAGCTGTTTATCAGTACGGTACAGCAGTAGTCACCACTGCCCCCATCAGCACAGGGACCATTGATCATACGGTTCAGATTACCGGCAAGGTACAGCAGAACCAGGAAATCGCTGTGACCACCATTGGCGGTCTGCGGGTAGGTACTGTCTGTGTTAATGAGGGCGAGCAGGTAAAACAGGGAGATGTCCTCTTTATCCTGGACATGGACTATCTGAATGAGCAGATACAGAAACAGCAGCAGGACATGAAAAAACAGCAGCTTTCCGTGTGGGATGCATGGGCCCAGTATTCTAATGCACAAAAGCAAAAAGAGCAGCAACAAAGTCAAGCAGAAAACAATTATGACAATGCGGTTTCCCAAGCTCAGACCCAGGTAGACCGAGCAAAGCGGGATCTGGACCGGGCAAAAGAAGCTTTGGAGAACTATTATAACGGCATTTCCAACGACCAGGCAGAAGAGAACGCACTATTATCTGCCTGTCAGGAAGCGAAAACCGAATATGACAATGCGGCCGCGGCTCTGGAAGATTTGAAGAAGGAAATTGAGGAGGCTGTCCAAACAGCCATTACCCAAGATGAGGAAGCACTGCAGCAGGGAATAGTACCGCCATCCACTCAGCCACCAGAAACAGTTTCCTCAGTGGAGCAAAACGGTGAGGCGGAAGCACCAACGCAAACACAGGAGACGACGGCGGGTGAACCTGTCAATGTCATTCGGGAATTAACGCCGGAGGAAAAGATGCAAATCGAAACGAAGGTGCGATCAATCTATGCAGACCGCTTGTCTGCTGCGGAAGCTGTCAAGGATCAGGCAAAGAAAGGCTATGACGATGCACAGGCGGCTCTGGATATCTTTTATCAGCGCCAGAATTCCGGAATGAAGTTAACAGAGCAGGATTATTTGGATGCTGTAGAAGCGGCCCAGGAAAAATATGATGACGCCCTGGCCAATTTAGAGTCCGTCAAAACAACATATGGCAATGCAATTGATTCTGCCAATCTGTCGGCATCCACCAGTAATTCTGCCCAAATCGGTCAGATTACCTACGACCAAATGGCACTGCAGCTTGAGAAGCTGGAAGCCCTTTGGGATATGGAAGGGCAGATACTATCCCCGACAGAGGGCATCGTTACAAAATGCAACGTCCAAACCGGTGAAAAAACCACAGATACCACAGCCATCCTGCTTGCAGATCTGCGGCAGGGCTGCAAATTTACAGGGCTGGTAGCGGAAGAGGACAGTCAATACATTGGCGTCGGAGACAGGGTCCTGCTGCAATCCGGCGGAGGAAAGGTTTATAAAGACCTTCCCGTTTCCACCTTTTCCGCAGCGGAGGAACTGGGAGGCGGTTACCGTATCACGGTTCAGATTGACTCTAATCAGCTGTCTCTGGGGGAAAACCTAAACTTAAGCTATACAAAGAAGTCTCAGCCATACTCGATTTGCATCCCCCTGGCCGCGCTGCGGTTGGACGAACGCAACCAGCCCTATGTTCTGGTGGTGGAGGAAGCCAACTCCATCATGGGCAGGGAATTGCAGGCCAAGAAGGTCAGTGTTACTGTTCTAGAACGTAATAACCGTATGGCAGCTCTTGAAGCTGGAACGCTTGGTGCCAAGGATAAGGTCATTGTCAGCTCTGACCATGAGATCGAACACGGCAGCCGTATACGGGTCGAATAATATGAAAGTAAGCGGAATTTCACGGATTATTTCTGCAATTTGTGCGGTGCTGTTTTATGGCATGGCAATCTTGTTCTGTTCCCATGGAAAAGAGGCAGCTTCCAGAACATACATAGCGTTGTCGGAACCTTTTGACAGTTCCAGAGCGGAGGTGATCTTCCGGGAGGAAGGGACTTTTGCGGATCCCATTGGGTTTTGCTTTTGGGGAGATCGGGAAAACGTGACACTGCACTGTGCAGCCACCGGGAGCCATGTCGTTGTCAATCAAACTGTATTATCCGGCAATCCTGGGCTCATGGATGTCCCATCCTTATGGCAGGGGGAATGCTATCTGGACTCAGAAACTGCCTGGAACCTGTTTTCCACAGAAGAATGTCGGGAGCAGACCGTGTCTATCCAGGATGTGATCTACAAAGCGGTGGGTACCATTTCTGCCTGGGAGCCAACCATGGTTTCCATTGCGGGATCTGCAGACGGTTCAGCCCTTGAGTACTGCGTGCTTGCAGTGACACCGGAGAAGGGGAAACTAGCAGCTCAGCAGTTTCTGCTTCGATGGGATCTTGCGGGAACAGTGATCAGCTTCTATCCGCTATGGGTTCTGGTAAGAAATTTGCTTCTAATTGTTCCTGGGATCGTAACATGTCACTTGTTTTTCCATGGAAGAAAGCTGTACAAGGCAAATCCCGGTATCCAATGTCCCAGATCCATTCTGGAAATGCTGGCAGGCGCATTTTTGCTTTTACTGGTATTGTCCAATATATTGTATCTTCCAGATATGTTCCCGTCCCGGTGGTCAGATTTTTCCTTCTGGGGAAATTGGTGGGCAGAGCAAAGGGAGAATCTTCAAAATATCTTAATGACCCCCGTTGGACTGATGCATTTGCAAATGATGCTTAATATGGTAAAATCGATACTATCTTCCACTGCCGCCATTTTTTTGACGCTGTGGACATTCAGGAGGCGAAACAATGCGGATACTGCTGATTGAAGATGATGAAATCTTACGCGTTACCATACCCTTTCAGCTTCGGCAGGAAGGATACTCCGTGGATACGGCTCCGGACGGTGAAGAGGGGCTGTATCATGCCAGGGAACACAATCATGATCTGATATTGCTTGACAGAATGCTGCCCAAAATGGATGGCATGGATCTATTGATAACTTTGCGCCGGGAACAGATCTATACACCGGTGATATTTCTGACAGCTCTGGGACAGCTCCAGGACCGTACCACCGGCCTCAATAACGGTGCTGATGATTACATTGTAAAGCCCTTTGCCTTTGAAGAGCTTTTGGCCCGGATCCGCTGCGTTCTCCGCCGTCCGGCACAGATCCAGCAGTCTGAAAACCTGTCTTTGGGGGATATCCGATATGAGCCCCATACCCTAACCCTGCGCAATGGAGCAAGGGAAACAGTCCTCTCCAAGCGGCTGGGGGATCTTCTGGAGTTGTTTCTGCGAAATCCCGGGCAGACTCTGCCGCGTGAGACGATTTTGCTCCGGGTGTGGGGCCTGGACTCTGATGTGGAGGACGGAAATCTGGACAACTATATTTACTTTCTCCGCAGATGTCTGAAAAAGGTCGGATCAACCTTGAAGCTGACCACACTGCGGGGTGTAGGTTACCGATTGGAGGAAGAACATGGTCAATAAACTACGGCTTTGTCTGACGGTCTTCAATACGTCCATCACCAGCCTGATTCTGATTGGTATGACCGTTTTGTGCCTGATTCTGTCTGAGAAGAATACCAAAGACCAAACCTACCGAAACTTTCTGGATACCGTCAATCATGCAACCTCCTATGTGGAGACCCAAAGCCAGATTTCGGACGGCTGGTTAAGAGCCATAGAGCGTAACGGTCAATGCCGGATCTCAATTTGGGACGCGGGTCGGCCTCTGTTCTCACAGAGTTTGTCAGAAGAAAGGTCAGTCTGGGAGCTTGATTTTGAGAAAGCCAGGTCCTACGCGAAGGAAAACTATGGGATAGAATACCGGGCGGATGAGAAGTGCAAAGAGTCCTCCCATTTGGAATTTACCCTGCAAGGGATTGGTGGCACCGCCTATTATGCGAATCTATCTCTGTTGACGAAGGACGAAGGGATCATCGAACTGATTTTGCTTTATTCCCTAGAGGAGATGGAAGCCACCATTGGGAATCAGCGGACTATGGTTTCCTTGGCAGCACTTCTTGGAATCGGTTTGCTCACCCTGTTCTCCTGGGGCTTCACTGGAAAAATGCTTCAGCCCATTCAGGAGAACCAGCGCAGACAAACAGAATTTATTGCGGCGGCTTCTCATGAATTGCGCACCCCTCTGGCGGCGATTCTCTCGGCTACTTCTGCCATGGAGCGGGCAGAGCCTGCCCAGCGAGCCCAGTTTTCCCACATGGTTCACCGGGAAGGGGAACGGATGTCCAGACTCATTGGGGATATGCTGACTCTTGCCAGCTCTGATAGCAAGAACTGGGAACTGAACAGAAGAAACACTGAATTGGATATGCTGGTTCTGGATGCCTATGAGACTCACTATCAGCTGATGAAGGAAAAAGGTCTTACCTTGGAACTGTCCCTGTATGAACAGGATTTCCCGGTCATGCAGCTGGATCCGGATCAGATTTCCCAGGTGCTGTCCATTCTGCTGGACAATGCCCGGAATATGACACCGCCTCAGGGAAAGGTGGAATTGGAACTGATTCGCTATCGCAGTACCGTTCAGATCCGCGTATCTGATACCGGCCCGGGTGTGCCGGATGGAGAGAAGCAAAAGATTTTTGACCGTTTCTATCGGAAGGATCTGTCCCGGTCCACCCGAAACCACTTTGGATTGGGCCTCAGCATTGCCTCTGAAATCGTTAAGCGGCACCATGGAAGGATCTGGGTGCAGGACGCACAAAGCGGCGGCGCCGAATTTATCGTAGAACTACCGCTTCCTTAGAGATGCCTTAGAGATTGAACCATTACAATGAAGGTATCTTCAATAAGGAGGATTGTCACATGAAGATCAAACAAACCCTGTCCTGGCTGCTGGCCTTGGTGATGCTCCTGGGCAGCTTTACAGGCTGCGGAAAAGAAAAAAATGACGTACACGAAATGGCCGCTTTGGAGCCTTCTATCCAAGCGGCATCCACAGGCTGCTATGTGGAGAAGAATATCACGTTACCTGAGGGGCAGTATGCACTGGACATGGTCATGCTCTCTGACGGGCGGTTGCGGATTGCGCTGGCGGAACAAAATGGTAACATTCTGCTTTGTACCCAGAGTACCCAGCCCAATAGCTGGGAAACGGAAACCCTACCCAACGAAATCCTGAGCTGCGGCAATGTGGAGTCTGTTGCGCTGTCTGCGGATGGCACCGTTTTCTGCGATACCGTGCAAAAACAGGAGGAAGGGGTATACC
>CAMAGI010000070.1 GCA_945833775.1 uncultured Lachnospiraceae bacterium | reverse complement strand
ACTTCACCGTCAAATCCCAGGATTGACACGCTGCGGATGATGCCCTGAAAGAGCGGAAGTCCCTCCGGCGTGCGTCCCGCCAATGCCCTGGCTGCCACGACACCGCTCTCGGGCCAGGAGAGCACCGTCGCATAAATACTGCCGCCGTTTATCGTATAGCGGATATCCTCCGGCGTAAACTTCTTCGTCACACCGTCCGTAAACTGTCCTTCCTGAATCCGGGTAGGTCCCTCCGCCGCTTTTCGCCAGGGCTTACTGCCGTAAATCGCCTCGCCGTTGACGGACATCCATTCGCCGATGGCGGTCAGCACCGCAGTGTCCTCCTCGCTGATCGTTCCGTCCGCTTTGGGACCCACATTCAAGAGCAATGTGCCGTTTTTGCTGACGATGTCCACCAGGTCACACACAATCTCCTCGGCGGATTTAAAGTCGTTGTTCTCGGTGTAGCACCAGGAATTTTTGGCGATTGCTGTGTCGGTCTGCCAGTAGAAGGGTTTCACCTCCGCGAACTGTCCCCGTTCCACATCCGGAACGGCGCAGCCGAACTGAAACGCATCGTGCTTATAATTGATGACGACGCCGTCACTCCATTCCGGGCTCTTATTGTAATAGTAGGCGGCAAACTTTTTCAGATAGGGCTTCAGAGCCGAATGCTGAATCCACCAGTCAAAGTAAACGATCCGGGGGTGATATTTGTCCACAATCTCACAGCATCTGCACAGCCAGTCCTCCATGAATTCCCGGGAGGGAGCAGGCTCGCTGAACAGATCATGATGATCCTTCGGCTCGGGCATGGCTGCCCAGTAGAAATCTCCGCAGGCAAGAGGCTCCTTGATGTCGCTGTCGAATTCTTTGCCGTGGCCCATGAAAAACCAGTGCTCGATGCGGTGGGAGGATGCCCCCAGGGTCATGCCCCTGCTCTCCACGGCTTTCTTAAGCTCCCCCAGAACATCCCGCTTAGGCCCCATATTTTTGGCATTCCACTCCGAGAGCTCCGAGTCGTACATCTGAAAGCCGTCGTGATGCTCCGCCACGGGAATCACGTAGCGTGCACCGGCCCTGGCGAACAGATCCGCCCAGGCATCGGGGTCGAATTTTTCGGCGCGAAACAGCGGAATGAAGTCCTTATAGCCGAACTCTTTCTGGGGTCCGTAGGTCTTGATATGGTGCTCATAGGCGGGATGGCCCTGCAGGTACATATTTCTGGAGTACCATTCACTGTCAAAGGCCGGAACGGAATAGATGCCCCAGTGGATAAAAATACCGAATTTCAACTGTCGATACCAATGCGGAACCTCGTAAGACTCCAGGCTCTCCCAGTCGTCCCGGAAGGGCCCCGCCTCGATCACGCGATCGATCTGCTCCAGATATTCTTTTCTGTCCTTCATAGTGTCATCCCCCTTATATTCGTTGTGCACAGTCTTTACCGGCAAAAATCCGTACCGTGGGACCGTCCGATGAATGCTCCAAAACCGCCGTAAGTTTTTCCTCAGATAACCACGAGAGTGCTTCGCTGTCGGTGTCGATCACCGGCTCCCAATCGTCGGATCCCTTCTGATTCACCACATGAATTTTGCAGCGGTTGTTCGCGCAGTCCAATCCTTCCAGCGTATATTCCGCGCGAATTCCCGTACAGTCATCTCCTTCGTATTCCTGCGTATCGCATGCCCCCGGCAGAATTGTTCCCCGAAAATAGGGGGTCTCACAGTAGCCGGTAAAGAAAAGCTTGATCGTTCGTTTTCCCTCCTGCGCGCTTTCCTCCCGATGGGTGAGAATCACGCGGATGGTGAGAATCTCCTTCCGCTCCTGCAGGAACTGGCGCATGGAAGCGATCAGACTCTCCTGCATGTTTTCATCGTACCCGTGATCCATCTCCCGGATCAGCTGCAGGTGGCATTGTCCCGGTTCGTATTCCTCTTTTGCCCGAATGGCATAGGAATAATTTACAACACTGTCACAGGTTCCCTGGAGCAGCAGTACCGGTCCCTTGTACCCGGAAAGTTCCAGATAAGGGTCCATTCCGAAGGCTTCCTCATGAAACTTACGTCCGATTTTGATTCTGCCGCAGTCCAGAATCTGCGGTGGATTTAACGGATCGTACTGGGGTGCACCGCCCAGGCAGCCACGCCTTGCATGATCCGGTATGCACAGCGCCGGAAATACCAGAATCAGCTTGCTGACATCCGTGCTTCGCGCCGCGGCGATGCCGGACACAAATCCGCCCTGACTGAAGCCTGCCAGCACCAGTTTGCTCTCATCGGTAAAGCTCTGTGCCTTCGCGTAGTCCTTCACGGCGAGAAGATCCCGAACCTCGGTGAGCACGGACATCTCCGTGGTCGCTCCGTCGCTCTTATGCCGGGACTCTCTCAAATCAGCGCTGCCACCGCAGAAGCTGTGGGCAAAGGCGGCGTAGCCCATTCGTGCAAACACCGTGCAAAAGTCCTTCAAATCGGCATAGCATCCGGTAAAGCCATGGCTGAAGATGATGATGGGGCAGCGTTCCCCGCCCTTCGGATAGACCTGAATTCCCCGAATGTCAAGTCCCTCTCTCTCGCAGGTAAACTCCTCCGTCACAATTTCAATATGCATAGTTTCCCCCTCAATCATTTCCTTCATTTTTGCAAAATTATCGGTCACGGGACCGATTCTTTGGATCGCCCAGCTGCCAGAAAGCCACTGCTCCGGCCGCCGCGACGTTCAGCGAATCAATACCGGGCGCCATCGGGATCATCACCGTATAATCACAGCCGGTTATGGTGGTGTCAGCCAGTCCGTCTCCCTCGGTTCCCAGAATGACCGCCAGCTTATCCTCGTTACAAAGCCTCGGATCGTCGATGGGCACACTGTCCTTTCGAAGCGCCATAGCCGCTGTCGTAAACCCGAGTCTGCGAAGCGTTTCCACAGCCTGAGATCCTTCGAATTCTCCCTCCGGGAAGGTCCAGGGAATCTGAAAAACCGTTCCCATGCTGACACGGATCGCCCGCCTGTAAAGCGGATTGCTGCAGCCCTTTGTGAGCAGAATTCCATCCATACCCATGGCTGCCGCAGAGCGGAAAATGGCTCCCACATTGGTGGGATTCATCACTTCCTCCAGCACAACGATACGATGTGCTCCCCGGCAGATTTCCTCCACAGACTTTGCGGGCGGTCTGCGCATGGCGCAGAGCATTCCCCTGGTGAGATGATATCCCGTGAGTCTTGTCAACACTTCAAAGTCCGAGGTATAGACGGGGACATCGTCCAGGCGGGCAAGGACATTCCTTGCTTCTCCCGCAATATGTTTGCGTTCCACAAGGACAGAAAGCGGTTCGCACCCCGCGTCCAGTGCCCGCTCCACCACCTTCGGGCTCTCCGCAATGAAAATCCCTTCTTCGGGATTCTCACGGTTGAGCAGCTGATTTTCCGTAAGCCGTGCGTACACGTCCAGTTCAGGCGCATCAAAATCGTTTATCTCAATGATCTGCATTTTAGTTTTCCTGAATCGTCATCATCAACAGTTCCATCACCAGGTCAAAGTTGACATTCGCATCCAGCCGCTTTTTGGCCTTCTCCAGGGCATTTAAAATCTCCTCAATCCCCTCATAGCTGCTGCGCTGCGCCGTCTTTCGAAGGGCCGGAAGCTCCTCACGGAAAATCAGGTGATTGGCGTCGTTGGTCGCCTTGAACAGCAAGGCGTCGCGATACCAGATCGCACAGATATCCAGATAATCCTTCACATCCATCTTGTATTCGCTGATCCGCTTGATGGCGGCTGTGATCTCATGGAGCTCCATGTCCTGAATGTATTTTAACAGGGAAAGCGCTTCGCTCTTCACATTTTCAAATTCTTCACTGGTAGCCAGGGACTTGGCCTTGCCGATGTTGCCGCGGGCAAAAGCCACGCAGATGTCCGCCTTGTAGTCCGGGACCTGAATCTCTTCCATCAGGTATTTTTTCACCAGATCGTCCGCAACCGGCTTCATATTCAACACCACACAGCGGCTTAAAATCGTCGGAAGCAGGGAGTTCACATTGGCGGTCAAAAGCAGGATCACCGCATATTCCGGCGGCTCCTCCAGCGTCTTTAAGAGTGCATTCTGAGCCTGGGGCGTCATTTTCTCCGCCTCGTTCATGATGTAGATCTTGTACGGACTGCTGTAGGGCTTGATCGCCACATCATTGTTGATCTGGGTGCGCACATCGTCCACGCCCACCGCGTTGGGCTTCTCATGGGTCACATGGATGATATCCGGCTGGTTCCCGGACAGTGCCTGTTTGCACGCGTGACATTCCCCGCAGGGATTATCGCCGCCCTTCTCGCACTGCAGCGCCATGGCGAACACTTTGGCAATGAACTCCTTGCCGGCAAAACGTTCCCCGTTGATTATGTACGCATGGGACACTTTTTTCATGCGAAGGGCATTCTGCAAATGCTCCTTGATCTGTTCCTGACCGATAATATCATGAAAATCTGCCATATTCCCCTCCATTCCAAAAACGTCACAAAGAGACGTTCTTCTTACGTAAAAATATCCAGAAGCAATCCCCGGATCTCACCGATCTTATTCAGGATTGCCAGGTTGTCTTTCTCATCCTTCATCAGTTCCTGTGCCAGCTGATCCAGATTCTCATCCACCAGTCGGATGATTCCGTACACGCGGTGTCTTCCCCGTCTGTCCAGAAAATTCTCTCTGGAAAAAGCATGGGATCTGGTAACCACTTCGTTCAAAAAGTCCTTCACCAGCCCGCGGTAATGCTTCATATCCTTGACATCCCGGCGCTTGGCAAGCTTTTCCCCCTCCGCCGTGATCTCCTCCATCAGCGTGTTCAGGCGTTCCTGCAGGGCCGCCTCCTCGATATGGCTGGCAAGCGTAAACTTAAAACTTCCGTCCGTAGGCCGGGGCGCAGCGGGCTGCTCGACCTGTGTCGGCTGGTTGATCTGATTGACTTTGATTTCCATACCCCTGCCCTCCTCTCTGTATCCTTTATCGGCCGGCTCCGTCGATTTCTGCACGGATATATGCGGTTATTTCCGCAAGACACCGTTGCAGATCATCGTTTTGAAATCTTCTCTCAATTCCCGCAAGGGCCAGTTTTTCCTCGGAGAAGTCGCTGCTGTCCGCCAGAAATCTCCGACACATCTCCTCATACTTCGGGTGTGTCTGCGCCTTTTCACGGTCCAGAGCTCGCTGCAGGCGCACACCGTCGTCCAATTCAATCATCACCGGAAGCATGGTCTCCTCTCCGAAGCGTTCCCGCATCCGGGAGTAGGCCTCCAGCGTTCCGATCGTGATATACAGATGGTCTCCGGTCTTGATCTGTCCGTCGTCCACTGTAAAATACCGCCATAAGCCATGGCAGGTGTGGTATGCCCGGTCTTCAATGATCCGCCCTTTTTCCTGCCATTTTTGAAAGCCTGCCTCATCCGTAAAATAGTATTCCTCGCCATCCCGCTCTCCCGCGCGGATGGGTCTTGTGGTGTAGGGTACAATTTTCTCCGGCTGCACAAGTCCCGCTTCCGTGATACTGTGGCGCAAAAGCTCTTTAAAAATCGTGTCCTTGCCGGAAGAACTTTTTCCCATCAAATAAATTATCCTGCTCACAACTACCCCCGAACTGTCCGTACTTTGTTTTTTCTCTCTATACCTCCACAACGCGGAGCATGTTGGTCTTGCCGGCAATCCCCAGGGGAAGTCCCGCGGTGAGAACCACAATATCGCCCGCCTTGACATAGCCCGCTTTCTTTGCCTCCTCCACCGCATCGGCAAATAACTCCTCCGCATCGCTCTCACGGCGAAGCATCAGAGGATGAACGCCCCACAGGAGATTCAGCTGCTTGCACACCCGGTCGTTGACCGTACAGCCGATGATCGTACAGCCGGGCTTGTACCGGGCAATGGCCTCCGCCGTAAAGCCCGACATGGTAACCGTGATGATCGCCGCCGCGTTCAGATCCATGGCGGTCGTACAGGTGGCATAGGCCAGAGCCGTTGTAATGTCGTCTTTTTTCTCCCCGCTGCGGTTCATCATACGCTTTCTGTAATTGATGGAATTCTCCGTGCTCTCTGCGATACGTGCCATGGTCTTGACCGCTTCGATGGGATACTTGCCCGCAGCGCTCTCACCGGACAGCATGATCGCCGTGGTACCATCGTATATTGCATTCGCAATGTCCGTAGCCTCCGCTCTGGTGGGTCTGGGATTCTTGATCATGGATTCCAGCATCTGAGTCGCGGTGATGACGCTCTTGCCCTGCTCATTGGCAAGGTGAATCATATGCTTTTGCTCGATCGGCACTTCCTCCATGGGAATCTCCACGCCCATGTCGCCGCGGGCCACCATGATTCCGTCGGACACCTCCAGAATCTCTTCCAGATTTTCAATGCCCTGCATATTTTCAATCTTGGAAATGATCTTCATCTTGCAGTTATGCTCTTCCAAAATTCTGCGAAGCTCCAGCACATCCTCCTTGCATCGCACAAAGGAAGCGGCCAGAATCTCATAGCCCATCTCGATGCCAAACAGTAGATCCTCGCGGTCCACCTCGCTGATATAGGGCATGGACAGGACCGCACCGGGCACATTTACGCCCTTGTGGTTGGATACAAATCCACCGTTGATAACGGTGCAGACAATCTCCTCCCCGCAGATCTCGTCGACCCTCATCTCAATCATACCGTCGTCAATCAGAATCGTTGTTCCGACACTGATGTCATTTTTGAGATTCTTATAGGAGATTGCGGCGCGCTCTGCCGTCCCCAGAATCTCCTCCGTGGTGAGCACAAACCGCTGTCCGCTGACAAGCTCCACGCGTCCGCCCTCAAAATCCCTGAGGCGGATCTCCGGTCCCTTGGTATCCATCAGAGTTGCCACCGGAAGTCCCAGTTCCTCCCGCACCTTCTTTACGCGGCGAAGCTTTTCCTTCTGTTCCTCATGGGTTCCGTGTGAAAAATTAAATCGTGCAACATCCATTCCCGCCAGCATCAGTTCGCGAAGCATCTCTTCACTCTCACTGGCAGGGCCGATTGTACAAATAATTTTGGTCTTTCTCATCGCAATATCCTTTCCTTTTCCGATTGTGTCCGCCGCGAAGGGGTTTTGCCTCAGCATAGGACACGGATTTGTGCCGTTTCGCCCTCCGTGATCCCCTGTACGTCAAGTCCCGCTTGCCGAAGGGATTCAAGGTATTCCGGCATCTGTGCGCTGATCCGTTCCCCCGGAACCAACAGCGGGACGCCGGGGGGATACAGATTCACAAATTCCGCGCAGATTCTGTCCCGCGACGCATCCAGGGAAACCAATTCCGCTTTGCAGTCCCAGGCTTTCGCCAGAGGAATCACCACTTCCGGATCGGGAGGGCTTATGGTCCCGCGATCCGCATCGGCTGCCCGTCCGATCTCTCCGGTCGCTTTATGATCCTCCCGGACCATTTCGGCATCCAATTCCAGAAGCGCCTGTGTCATTCGTTTATACCCTTCCCGGGTGTCTCCCACCGTGAACATGGCAAGACAATAGTCCCCGGCTGCCATCTCCAGCTGAAGATTGTACTTTTCTCGCAGAATATCGTAAATTTCCCGACCGCTCAAGCCACTGTCACCGGCGAAGATCACCAGCTTGCCGATGTCCTGACGCTTCCCGTCCTGCGGCAGAAAGCGAAGCCGTTTACACTGCCGAAGCTGCTGCGTCATTTCCGCATAGCGGGAGTAGAATTCCCCGAAAAGCTGTTTTCCCTCCCGTTCACACAGTGAAAGAGCGTTGTCTATGCTTGCCATCAACACATAGGATGGGCTGCTGGTCTGATAAATACGAAGAAACCGCCTGAGCAAATCCCGGTCAACGAGCGCTCCGTTTACATGCAAAAGTGCTGTCTGGGTCAGGGCGGGAAGTGTCTTATGGGTACTGTGAATGACAAGGTCCGCGCCCAGACGGCAGCTGTTTGGTGCAAAATGCTCCTCGAAACCCAGATGCGCTCCGTGGGCTTCGTCCACAATGAGCGGAATGCCCCGCTTGTGAACGATGTCCGCAATGGCTCCCACATCGGCGATTCGTCCCTCGTAGGTGGGCGAGACGATGAGCACCGCCCTTGCCTGAGGATTCTTTCTCAGCGCACTCTCCACAGCCTCCGGTGTCGTGGCCTCCCGGATCCCGTATCCCGCAACGATCCCGGAGGGGATGTAGGCTGCCTGAAGTCCCCGCAGATATACGCTATGGTACACGGCCTTATGACACCCACGGTCCATCAGGAGGGTCTCCCCCGGACCGACCGTGGCACTGATGGCACTTAAGATGCCGCAGGTGCTTCCGTTCACCAGATAGAAGGATTCCTCCGCCCCGTACAGTGCAGCGGCCTTCTCCTGTAGCCTGCGGAAAAGATCCTCCGGTTGATGCAGATTGTCAAAGCCGTCGATTTCGGTGATATCGATCCCGGCCAGCTCCCGAGGAAGCTCTCCCATCCCGTTTCGCTTGTGTCCCGGCATATGACAGGGATAGCGATCGCTCTCCCCGTATTTTACCAGCTGTGAAAATAAACTATCCAATGTTATGCTTTTCCGTTTCGTCCTCAATCGCTGTCTCAATCGCCGCCTCAATCACCGCACCGTGACCCTTGTGAAAATGCAGCGTCTCCAAAAGCGAACACCATTTATCCGAAGCCGTGACGATCCAGCCCTCCCTGCACAGGGGCGGTACAATCGTAAGCGGCCACATATGCTTGCGGATAATATCCTTTTCCCGGTCGGTAAGGTTGTATTCCCTGGAAGCGTTTGAGAGCGCCACGCCGGGATGATAAAATCCGTGGAGCTTGTGCGGGCTGATATGGTCCACATCATGCCAGTCGTAGAGGAAATAATCGTGCAGAAGGGCACCCCGTATCAGTTCCCTGCGATTGCTGCGGATATGCAGCTTTTCCAGCTTGTAGCTCAGGGCAACACTGTGTCTGGCAACACTCATGCAATGGCTGTTTACTGTCATTGAGCCGTGCTGGATATGCCTCCTTGTGGAACGAAAATTCCTTGACTTTAAAATATC
Organism: uncultured Lachnospiraceae bacterium; assembly: GCA_945833775.1. Taxonomy (GTDB): domain Bacteria; phylum Bacillota; class Clostridia; order Lachnospirales; family Lachnospiraceae; genus Acetatifactor. The sequence goes on along the minus strand of CAMAGI010000070.1, from coordinate 2,652 downwards.
CGAAGCCGCCTCCTGGATCTCTTTGTGTATTCTCTTCTGTTCTTCAAATCGTCTCTGCCACCTTTTCGCAGCCCGCGCGGAGCGCCTTCTTCTCTCAGTAATAATAGCAGATGACCGGGAACCCTTTGGAAACATACTGATAAATCTCCTTTGCCATAGACAGGGGTAAATTGATGCATCCGTGTGAACCGTTTGTCAGGAAAATATCCCCTCCGAATTCTTTACGCCACGTGGCATCGTGCATGCCGACATTGCCGTTAAACGGCATCCAGTAATTCACGGGTGTCGCATAATTGTCTCCGCGCAGAATCGCATTCTTCGTCTTGTACGTCAACCCATAGATTCCCGCGGGTGTATAATTGCCGTTACTCATATTGCCGGATACAAAATCCGTCTCCAGAACGATTTCCCCGTCAACATACAAATAGAGATGCTGATTGGACAAATCCGCCTCCACATAGGAATCTCCGATGTCATCCTCCCCGGAGGCTGCCGCAGTCACGGAATAGACCGGCTCTCTGTCTGTGACGCTCCCTTCGTAAATCAGGGCGAGCAATGCCTCGGTCTCCGCCGCACGGTCGGTCTTCCAGCCGTATGCGCTGGGCAGCTGCAGTTCCACTCCCAAAGTGGTTGTAAACCAGCGGTTCTTACCATAGGTATCGGTCTCCTTCGCAGTCTGCTTTACATACTCCGAAACCGCCTCTTCATCAAGCAAAGGCTTTCCCCGCAGAAAAGAGATCCAGGGCTGAATCGTATCCGCGTCCAGAATCTTCTGTGTCCCATGCCAGTCATAGGTGATTTCCGTAGATAACCACCGGTTGACTGTCTCCAATCGTTTCTTTAAGGTTTCGTCCTCCGACGTGATTCTCGGTTTCGAGTAACAGTCATAATCCTGCAGCCGAAGCTGCTCCTCATGAGCAAGAAATGCCTCCCCTGCCAGTCTCCGAATTCTGTCCATCTTCGGTATATTGCCGATTTTCTCCGGCACGATTTCATAGCGGCGCAGTTTTGTCGAATACTCCCCGATCCGGGCGTTCTCCGGAGATCTTTGGTTTTCCTTTTGGAAAACCTCCCAGGAGTCCAGAACCTGCGCCAGCTTCTCCTCATCAATTGTCTCCACCGTCGGAATGTCGTACGCAAAATTCTTTTGAAACAGAATCCTGACCCAGAGGAATCCGTTTTGATCCTGTAATATTTGCTGCAATTCCTGCCAATAATCCTGCACGCGAAGATCTACATCGGAACGCGAAAGAATGCCCAGCAATTCTTCCTCTCCGTCATAGTTGAGTCCCCGGATCGGGAGCTCATATTGATATCGTTCGTTTACCAACAAGGTATTTGCGGATTCCAAGTCAAGACTTCCGCAGGGAACCCGGTTGATCACGGTTCCCGGATAAAAATGTGCCTGATAAAAGATTGCTACCGCAATATATATCACAGCGATTGAAAGAAACACAACGGCCGCCAAAATCACCACCCAGCGTATAACGCGCCGTCTTCCGTCTTTTTCCTTGCTTTCGCTCATTTGAATACTCCATCATCGCATAGTTATCTTTATTATATCAAATACGCTCATAAAAAAACAGCACAAACAGGCATTTTTGCCTTCTGTACTGTATTTTTTTCGAATCCTTCGGATTCTGTACAAAATTCTCCTCGGAAATCTTCCGAAATTCTTTTGAAATTCATTCAGAAAACCGCCTGAATCAGAACCATATAACAGATTGTTCCCACGGCAATACTGAGCAACGTGTTCTTTTTCCAGATGTGGAGCAGAGCAACCACAAGAACGGACAAAAGCTCCGGTATGCCGTGCCCGGCCTCCAAAAGGTTGACACCCTTCAGACAATAAATGACCAGTATGACCATGATTGCCGACGGCAGCATTCTGCCAAGATCGTTTATGACTGCCGGAATTTTCTTTTTGCCGCCGAAGGCCCAGAAGGGGAGAAATCTGATGATGATCGTCACAACAGAAGCCACGGCTATCATTCCGATTACATATTCCATCTCTTTTTCCCTCCCAACAGTACGCAGGACGTAAGAGCCAGTGCCGGAAGCAGAAATCTGTCCGGGCCCAACAGCACAAGACACGCAAGTCCGATCACGCCACCCACAAGTGCGGGCCGGTGTTCCCGATTTTCCGTCCATTGATTGATCACAATTACCACAAACAACGCCGTCATGGAGAAATCGATACCGGTGGTATCAAATGTGATTAAGCTTCCGACAACACCGCCCAGTACGGATCCGATGACCCAGTAAAAATGGTTCAGGGCCGAGATCATAAGCGAAACCTTTTTTTCATCGTACTCCCCGGGTACTTTAAGATTACACAGAACGGAATAGGTTTCATCCGTCAGCGAAAATACCATATAGGGATAGGCTTTTCCCATACTTCGAAATTTCTCGAGAAAGGATAATCCATAGAATATGTGTCTTCCGTTTACAAACAACGTCATGACAGCAGCAGAAAACAGTCCTGCCCCGTTGGCAATCAGCCCTACCAGGACAAACTGCATGCTGCCGGCATAGACAAAGAGGCTCGTCAAGAAAGCCCACACCGGGCCATAACCGATCTCATTCATGAGCAGGCCGAATGCAATCCCCAGAAAAAGGTATCCTAACAAGACCGGAATCGTCTGGGTGAAG
>CAMAGI010000069.1 GCA_945833775.1 uncultured Lachnospiraceae bacterium | reverse complement strand
TGTGAAGCGCTAAAGGTTAAGCAACAAACGGGGATGTAGATGATTTTTTTGGTAAATCACTGAGAAATTACGCGGATAAAAGGGGAACAGGAGAAGGAAAAGTCATGAATAGGACCGAAAGCAGATTGTGGTATGACAAACCGGCAAAGGAGTGGGAGGAGGCCCTCCCGCTGGGAAACGGACGCATGGGGGCCATGATATTCGGCGGGGTTGCAAGAGAGCGGCTCCAGGTGAATGAAGAAACCATGTGGTATGGTGCCAAACGGGATAGAAGAAATCCCGATGCGCGCCGATACCTGGAAGAGATCCGAAGCTGTATTTTTGATGGCCGGATCGGCAAGGCTCAAAAACTGCTGAATATGGCGGTGGCAGGCTGTCCTGACAGCATGCATCCGTATCAGACGCTGGGAGATATCCGGATGGAATTTGAAGGGTGTGGAGAACCGGATTTCTATGAGCGCAGTCTGGATTTGGATACTGCCGTCTGTCGCGTACGTTTCCGCCGCGGAGAGGTTTCCTATTTGCGGGAGAGTTTTCTTTCGTATCCGGAGGATTGCCTGGTGATGCGGATCTCGGCGGATCATCCCGGTCAGATTACTTTCACGGCCAGATTGGAGCGTGGCAGGTTTTTCGACGGGGTAGACAAACTTGGCGAGAATGGCATCTGTCTGTATGGCAATCTGGGGAAGGGCGGTATCGAGTTCGCATCGGGGCTTCGGGCGGTTGCCACGGGAGGAAGCGTTTTTGTATGCGGTCAGACGCTGGCTGTGGAGAACGCCGATGAAGTGACTCTGTTCTTCTGCGCAGATACAACCGCACATGGCAATCCGCAGACGTATGAATCCGGAACGGAAAAGGAGCAGCGCAGGGTGCTGCTTCGGCATATTAACACCATCTTTGACAACGCAGCGGGGTATTCCTATGAGATGCTCTTAAAGCGGCATCGCGAGGACTATCAGGCCCTTTATAAGCGCGTCGATTTTCAGCTGGAGGGCTGTGACGAATACGACGGATATCCGACGGACGAACGGCTCCGCTCCGCAGCCGATGGAAAGGCTGACGTGGGGCTTTGCAAGCTGTTATTTGATTATGGACGATATCTTCTGATCTCCAGCAGCAGGCCGGGCGGACTGCCGGCGAATCTGCAGGGAATCTGGAATCAGGAGTTCCAGCCGCCCTGGGATTCCAAATATACCATCAATATCAATGCCGAGATGAACTATTGGCTGGCGGAGAGCTGCAATTTGTCGGAATGCCACCTTCCCCTGTTCTCACTCCTCGAGAAAATGCAGGACAGCGGCAGGGAAATGGCACGGGAAATGTACGGCTGCCGGGGCTTTATGGCACACCATAATACGGATATCCACGGGGATTGTGCACCTCAGGATACCTGGTACGCGAGTACCTATTGGGTGATGGGTGCGGCGTGGCTGTGTACCCATATCTGGAATCATTATGAATATACCATGGATCGGGAGTTTTTGCGCCGTTTTTATCCGGTGCTCTGCGAAGCAGCGCAGTTCTTTATGGATTATCTGGTGGAAAAGGACGGTTATCTGGTGACCTGTCCTTCTTCCTCTCCCGAGAATACATATCGGCATCCCAATGGGGAAACGGGTGCGGTCACTTATGGGGCTACGATGGACAATCAGATACTCAGGGATCTGTTCGATCAGTGTCTCCTTGCAGCGCAGGTGCTCGGAGAGGATGCGGGAGAGAATGCGGGTTTTTTGGAGGAAATCCGAAATGCCCGTAAACGCTTGATTCCCAATCGGATCGGGAGCAAGGGAACCCTCATGGAATGGGTGGAGGAGTACGAGGAGTGTGAGCCGGGACACCGGCACATTTCGCATCTCTACGGTCTGCATCCTTCCGCGCAGATTACCATGGATGGTACACCCGAGCTGGCGGAAGCTGCGCGAAAAACATTGGAGGCAAGGCTTTCCTGCGGAGGCGGACATACGGGTTGGAGCCGTGCGTGGATTATCAACCATTATGCAAAGCTTTGGGACGGCGAGGAGGCATACCACAATCTGGAGCAGCTCTTTGCAATCTCCACATATCCGAATCTTTTTGACCGGCATCCGCCCTTCCAGATTGACGGAAACTTCGGGGCTGCGGCGGCCATTGCAGAAATGCTTGTGCAGAGTTCTTCCGAGAGGATTGTTCTGCTGCCCGCACTGCCGAAAGCCTGGAAAACCGGAAAGATATGCGGACTTAAGATCCGTGGCAACGCAGAGATCGACATCCGCTGGGAAGAGCATGAACTGAAGGAATGTGAGATCAGAGCGAAGTCCGATATCCGAAACAGATTGGTATACAAAGGAAAGTGCCAGGAATTTGCAATTTCGGCGGGGGAGATGTTTCGGTTTCGATAATGATTCAAGTTTGTCCGGAAGCCCTTGCGGGATATACCCATCTTGCATCGGAAACCGGGAAAGGTAGGGGAGAGGAGAAGAATGGATTCCTACAAAAAGAGCTTTATTATGTTGGATAAAGCATTGGAATGCGGGTGCAGAAATATCAGTGATCAAATCATAAGGGCACCTATCCTGCATAACCATGATGGTTATGAGATGCTGTTCATTTTAGATGGGGAACTTGAGTTCTACACAGAAGGAGAAAGTAAAATTCTGAGGCGTGGGGACTTTTGCTGTGTTAAACCGTATGGATTTCATCATGCCAGACTGATAAATACCGACGTTTATGACAGGATTGTGATAAACTTCAAGGAATCCGTATTGAAGAGGATCTCCGTCGACGGAGTGGATTTGGCAAGATGCTTTCAGCAGGGAGAAAATGAAAAACTGCGTGTCTTTCGTATTGAAGAGGACATGTTGTCCCTGTTTTACTCCAAAGCAAAAGAATTGCAGACAGCCTTGGAAGAAAAGCAATTCGGATCGGATGTGCTTGCGCTCGCTTTGTTAACACAGATTCTGGTTATGGCCAATCGCTGTGTGGATGTTACTACCCCGAAAACCTTTCAGGGAACGATGTCCGAGTTGGTGGCAGACACGTTTGCTTATGTTGAGCAGCATTTGACGGAGGATTTGTCGCTGACAGTATTGGAAAAGCATTTGCAGTACAGCGGCACCTATATCAGCCGTTGCTTTAAGCGGACAATGGGGATATCGCTGCAACAGTATATTATTGCTAAGAGACTGACTCTTGCGCAACAGTATTTGCAGCAGGGTGAAAGCCCTTGCGATGTCTGCTTTATGACGGGGTTTAATAATTACTCCAATTTCTCAAGAACGTTTCAACAATATGTAGGCAGTTCGCCTAAAAAATACCAGATTTCGCAACTGAATAAGTAAAATGCTACAAAGCCATCGACAACGATGGCTTTCTTTGTATGTGCAAATTGGACGGATTTCGCAAAAAAAACAGTCGCTTATTGTGTATTTAGTGCGGTATATGCTGTGATATGGTTAAGTAGAAATCAATGACTTGTACATTTTTTTAACAAATGGAATGAGAGGTGTGGGAAGATGATGCGAAGCGGGACGAAGACTCAAAGCCCATATATTACGAAAAAGTCTTTTCGCCAAAAGGTAACAAAGGTATGGGCGTATAAGTGGCTTTATGTGATGCTGTTTCCGGTGATGGCCTACTATATTGTTTTCAAGTACATTCCCATGTACGGCATCACTATTGCGTTTAAGGACTACAACGTTTTTAAGGGCGTTTTGGAAAGCCCCTGGTGCGGATTGAAAGTCTTTCAAAAGATTATGACAAATAAGAATTTCTGGGAGGCAATAAAGAACACACTTCTTTTGAACTTTACCACTCTGATTGTAAGTTTCCCGCTTACAATTATTGTATCCCTGATGCTGAATGAAGTGCTGAGCACCAAATTCAAGAAGATTACACAATCAATCTTATATCTTCCGCACTTTATTTCCTGGGTGGTTGTGGCCGGTATTGCCACCAACCTTTTTTCACAACAGGGTGGAACAATCAATCTGGTTTTGAACTCGATCGGTTTGCCATCGATTCCCTTCTTGAGCAGTAATGGCTGGTGGATATTTACTTATGTGCTATGTAATGTCTGGAAAGAAATCGGATGGGGCACCATCATATATCTGGCGGCATTGACCGGTGTGGACGAATCCTTGTATGAAGCGGCATATCTGGATGGAGCAACAAAGTTCCAGAGACTCATTTACATTACACTGCCCTCCATTAAGTCAGTCATCGTAACCATGCTTATTCTGCAGATTTCCAAGATGATGACAATTGGTCTGGATGCCCCGTTACTGTTAGGTAACAGTAAGGTTATGGGCGTATCGGAAGTTATCAGTACCTATACATATAGACTTGGTATCGAGAGAGCAAAATACAGTGATTCAACAGCGATTGGTCTGTTCCAGTCGGTGATAAACATCATCATTTTGCTGGCCGCCGATAAGTTTGCGAAAGCAATCGGTGAAGACGGTATTATTTAGGAGGGCGGGCAGATGGCAGGAACTCTGAAGAAAAAGAACAAAATGACGGTTGGACAGGCGATTAATTATTTGTTGATAACGCTTTTGGCTTTCGTGTGTCTATATCCGTTTCTGAACGTAATAGCCTATTCCTTAAGTGGATACAATGCCGTGTTGTCGGGCCGCGTCAACTTCTATCCGATTGATTTTAACCTGGATGCATACAAGCAGATTCTGGGAAAAACACAAATCTGGAATTCCATGAGAACAACCGTTTATGTCACGGTTGTAGGAACTGCGTTAAGCTTAGTGCTGACGATATTTGCTTCCTATGCTTTGTCCAGACAGGATCTTCCGGGAAGAAAATTTTTGACGGGAATGATTTTGTTTACGATGTACTTTGGCGGTGGAATGATTCCGACTTTCCTGGTTGTAAAAGGTGTGGGACTGTTTGATACTTTGGGTGCACTGTTCATTCCGCAGTCCGTAAATGTTTTTAACTTCATAGTCATGAGAACGTTTTTCAGAAATTTGCCGGATAGTCTCGAGGAGGCAGCCAGAATTGACGGTGCGTCATATGTTCAGGTTCTGGTAAAAATCGTGTTGCCGTTGTCGCTCCCGATTATTGCAACCATCGGTCTTTTCTATGCGGTAGGTTATTGGAATACATATTTCGACGCACTGTTATATATCCAGGATCCGGATAAGTACACCTTGCAGCTTCGGTTAAGAAGTTTGCTGTTTGGTGAGGAGTTGAACAATTCCAATTCAAATTTGGAAGGCATGGGAACACAGGTGATGACGCAATCTTTGAAAATGGCTACAGTTGCTGTTTCCACAATCCCGATTCTGGTTGTGTATCCTTGGCTTCAAAAGTATTTTGTCAAGGGAGTTATGATTGGTTCTGTAAAAGGATGATGAATTGCCAAAAGGTATTCTCATAAAAAAAGAAAGGAAGGAAAAGTTATGAAGAAGAGAGGTATTTCATGTGTTCTGGCAATGTCAATGGTAGCAGCGATGTTGACAGGATGTGGTGGGAAGACGGAGTCGAATGCACCGGCAGATGCAAGCTCCAAAGAGAGCAGTTCCGCTCAGTCTTCTGCGGCACAAACCGATGATAAGGAGGCAACCGGAAGCAAGTATCAAACAACCTACGGATCCAAAGTGTTTGATAATGTGACAATCACGGTAGAGTTGTTTGACAGAAGCAACGCTCCCGACGGATCTACCATCACGGATAACAAGTGGACGGAATACGTTAATCAGGAAATGAATAAGGTAGGTATCAATGTAGAATTCGTACCGGTTCCCAGATGGGATGAGATTACTAAGATGCAGGCTATGGTTGCATCACAGACAGCTCCCGATCTGACGCTAACCTACACCTACGCATACGCAGAGGATTATTTTAACCAGGGCGGCACCTGGGACTTGGCTGAGTTTATTGACGGCGAGGATCAGGCACTTAACATGAAGGCTTATCTGGGAGAAGACGTTATTGATATCGGTAGAAATGCCGACAACGAGCTGTACGGAATCGTTGCAAAGCGTGCTACCACAGCTAAGAGTAACCTTTTCCTTCGAAAAGACTGGATGGATGCTTTGGGACTGAGCGCACCTACAACGCCGGATGAACTCTACAATGTAATAGAACAGATGGTGAAGAACAATCCGGACAAGAGAAATGATGTAATCGGTATGATCGTATGGAATGCATGGAATCTCAGAATGGCACATTCCAAGATTGCCGGCGATCCTGTTGCGGTTCAGATTGCAGGTACTGAAGATGCAATTCAGGATTATTATGACGAGGGTATGAAAGAATACTATCGTTTTATGAACAAGATGTATAACAACGGTCTTCTTAACCAGGAATACTACACGATGGCTGAGGATAATTTCAAGAGCTATATTGCAACCGGTGCTGCTGCAGCCTTTGAGTACGCCGTAAACGGTAGTGTGGATGTTATGAGAGGTTCTCTGCTGAAGACCTTGCAGGAGAATGTAGCGACTGCTGATATTATTTCGGTTCCGCCTCTGAAAAATATCTATGACGGAAAGCAGTACAGCCCTGCATATGCTTCCGGCGGATTGATTGCATTCTGCCCGAAGACTGCTGACGAAGAGACTGTAGAAGCCTGCATGACATATCTTGACTGGATGTGCTCAAAAGATGGTGGTTTTGTAATCTATCATGGCTTTGAGGGCGAGCATTTTGAGTACGATGCAAACGGTGTGCCCGTAGTTAAGGATGCAGCTTACAACTCTCAGGATAAGGACTGGATCCGCGCAGATCTGTTCTTAACCGGTAACCAGGGTTACTTCGCGACGGTGGATGACTTTAATGCCTGCACCTCTAAGGAGGCTCCCGGCTATGAGGATCATGTAGTTGCCAACTACGAGAACGCTTTGACAGGAATCATCAACCACGACTCCACGTATACATCTCCTTCCACACCGGAATTGATCACCGATATTAATCTGGTGAAGGATGAGTATCAGGTTAAGTGTATTACCTGCCCTGAGAGCGAGTTTGAGGCAACTTACGCGGAGTACATCAGCGAACTGGGCAATGCAGGCGTTCAAACCATTATTGATGAGCGTACCGCATACTTTACGAAATAGTGAATAGCGAACGTGAAAGCGTGAACAGGCTCCCTGTTACCGGGGAGCCTGTTTTTGCAGAAAGGGATGACGAAAAATGGAACAGAAAGCAGACGGAATGAACTATGCACCGAAGGGAAAGCCGGCACCGGTGGTTGAGCCGGGTGCTTTTATTATTGCGGCAATAGCGCTGGATCACGGTCATATCTACGGGATGTGTAACGGGCTTACCGAGGCCGGGGCAAGCGTAAAGTGGGTCTATGACAGGAATCCGGAGAAGGTTGCGGAGTTTATAAAAGCATTTCCGGAGGCAAGAGCTGCGGAAAGCGAGGAAGAGATTCTGCAGGATCCGGAGGTAAAGCTGGTATGCGGTGCGGCAGTGACCAGCGAGCGGTGTGCACTTGGTCTTCGGGTGATGGCAGCCGGAAAGGATTATTTTACGGACAAGGCGCCTCTTACCACGCTGGAGCAGCTGGAGGCGGCTAAGGAGATGGTTCGCAAGACGGGGAGAAAGTACATGGTGTACTACAGCGAGCGGATTCACGTGGAAGCTGCTGTGTTTGCCGGCCAGCTGATTCAAGAGGGCGCAATCGGAACCCCGATTCACATCGACGGCTTTGGCCCCCATCGGATCGGAGATCCCAAGGGCAGACCGGACTGGTTTTACGAGAAAGAAAAATACGGTGGAATTCTCTGTGACATCGGCAGTCATCAGATTGAACAGTTTTTATACTATTGCGGCGTGAAGGATGCTAAGGTACAATATAGTGAGGTTGGTAATTACGCTCATCCTGAGTACCCGGAGCTGGAGGATTTCGGAGATGCCGTGCTGGTAGGAGATAACGGGACGACACAGCATTTCCGGGTGGACTGGTTTACGCCCGACGGGCTTTCCACCTGGGGAGACGGAAGAACCTTTATCCTGGGAACCAAGGGCTATATTGAGCTTCGCAAATACATCAATGTGGGCACCGGTGACGGAACCTCCAATCATGTTTTCCTGGTGAATCAGGATGGAGAACAGCATTTTGAGGTATCGGGAAAGGTGGGATATCCCTTCTTTGGACAGTTGATTTTGGATTGTATCAACCGGACGGAGAATGCCATGACACAGGAGCATGCCTTTAAGGCGGCCGAGCTGTGCGTCATGGCGGAGAATCTGGCGGTAAGAGTGAAATAGCGAGGAAAACCGGAGGAATACATATATGATTCGAGTAGCGGTAGTTGGTACAGGCTGCATTGCCCATATGCATATCGAGGGACTTCTGACTTTTCCAGAGCGGTGTAGAATTGTGGCGCTCTGCGATATTTATCCGCAGAAGGCCGAGGCAATGAAACAAAAATACGGGCTGGATTGTGAAATTTTTGATGATCATCGAAAGATGCTGGCTTCCGGGGTTGAAATTGACCTCGTTCATGTCTGCACGCCGCCCTATGTGCATTGCGAAATTGCGGTAAACAGCATGAATGCCGGATGTAATGTGGTGGTGGAAAAGCCCATGGCAACCTGTCTTGCGGAATGTGATCAGATGCTGGAGGCAGAGGAGAGAAATCATGTGACCATGGCTTGCATCGCCCAGAATCGATTCCGGAATTCCATCTATAAACTAAAGAAAACGGCGGACAGCGGACTTGCCGGAAAAATCTGTCTTGCCCAGGTGGAATCTGCGTGGTGGAGAGGCCATTGCTATTACGATCTCTGGTGGAGAGGTACCTGGGAAAAGGAGGGGGGAGGTCCCACTCTGAATCATGCCGTTCATCATATTGATATGCTGAACTGGCTGGAGGGAAGAACCCCGACGGAAGTTCTGGCAATGCTGACCAACGTCATGCACGACAATGCAGAGGTAGAGGATTTATCCCTGGCTTGCCTGCGATATGAGGACGGCAGTCTTGCGCAGATCACCAGTTCTGTGGTACACCATGGTGAGGAGCAGGGGATTACCTTACAGTGTGCGGATGCCAGAATTTCGGCCCCCTGGGGGGTGAAGGCTGAAATCAGTCAGGGAAACGGCTTCCCGGGACCGGAGGGCAATACAGAGCTCCTGGAGAAAATCGAGAAATTTTACCGCGAGATTCCGGATCTGGCTTATGAGGGGCATACGGGGGAGATTGATGATGTGCTGACGGCTCTGGAGACCGGTGGACGCCCGCTGATTACAGGTGTGGACGGAAGAAGAACCGTTGAAGTGATTACGGCAATTTACCTGTCCGGCTTCGGCGGCCAGCTGGTAAAGCTTCCGATCCGGAAGGAAGACCCGGGGTATACCTTTGACGGAATATTAAAGAATGCAATTCATTTCTACGAAAAGACAACATCCGTGGAAAATTTTGAGGAAGAGAAAATCACAGTGGGCAATTATCAGTAAGCAGGGACCGAAGTCCCGGGTGTGAAAGAACTTTTCACAGGCTGTGAGAAAGGCATGGTTACAGGATGAACGTTCTGCGTTTTGGGGTAATCGGAATCGGCAATATGGGGAGTGCCCATGCAGTGCAGATTTTTGAAAACAGAGTAAAGGGTGCCGTTCTGACGGCAGTCTGTGACGTCAATGAGGAGAGGCTTGCGTGGGCGCAGGATCGATTTGGCGCCGGAGTACTTCTGTACAAGGATTACCGTCAGCTTCTGACCGGAAAAGTAGTGGACGCCGTACTGATCGCAACGCCGCACAAGCTGCATCCGGTGATTGCCGCGGCTGCCTTTGCGGAGGGACTGTGTGTGCTGACGGAGAAACCTGCAGGGGTGGATGTCGGCAGTGTCCGTAAGATGAACAAGGCTGCTTTGGAGAGCGGGAAAATCTTTGGGATCATGTACAATCAGAGGACCAATCCCCTGTATCGGAAGCTACGGGATCTGGTGCGGGAGGGAACTCTGGGGGAGATCAAACGCTTTGTCTGGATCATCAACAACTGGTATCGCACACAGGCTTATTATGACTCCGGAGACTGGAGAGCCACCTGGAATGGAGAGGGCGGCGGTGTCCTGATTAACCAGTGCCCGCATAATCTGGATATCTGGCAGTGGATCATGGGAATGCCCAAGCGTGTGAGGGCTTTTTGCCGGACAGGTCATTTTCATCACATCTCCGTAGAGGACGATGCAACGATTTATGCGGAATACGAAAACGGAGCGACGGCAGTATTTATTTCTTCGACGGGGGAATACCCGGGGACCAATCGATTGGAAATCAGTGGCACCAAGGGAAAAGCCGTGATCGAAAACGGTGAATTGAAGCTGTATCTTCTCAAACGGGATGAGAGGATGATTTGCTTTCAATCCACGGAAGGGATGCCCAAGGAAGAATTTGAGATCTCTCAGATCCGGCAGGAAGGGAAAGACCCCGGTCACCTGGGAATTCTGCAGAACTTTACGAATGCAGTCTTGCGGGGGGAGGAGCTGATCGCTCCGGGATTGGAAGGAATCTATGGTCTGACCATTTCCAATGCCGCATATCTGTCTTCCTGGAAGGATGACTGGGTTACGCTTCCTTTGGATGAACAGGAGTTTATGCGATGCCTGAGTGACAGGCAGAAGGAGGAAGTTCTCCCGAGGAGGAAGGTTGTTCGGGAAGAAATGACGGGTGAGTATTCCGGACGTTGGAACGTACGTTGGTAAGGAGAGAGAGGAAAATCAGTATGGAAAAGGTTAGAATCGGTGTGATCGGAATCGGCAATATGGGAAGTGCGCACAGTATGACGCTGTTAAGCGGCGCGGTTAAGAATGCGGAGCTTGTGGCGGTAGCGGATGTCCGGGAGAGCAGAAGGCAGTGGGCAAAGGAGACTTTGCCGGAGTCCGTCCGCATCTTTGAGAGCGACGAGGCGCTGATCGCCTCCGGTTGCTGTGATGCGGTTTTTATCGTCGTTCCGCATTATCAGCACCCCGGTATTACCATAAAGGCATTACAGGCGGGACTGCACGTGCTGTGTGAGAAGCCGGCGGGTGTCTATACGAAGCAGGTTCGTGAGATGAATGAAGTGGCAGAGAAGTCGGACAGAGTGTTTGCGCTGATGTTTAACCAGCGTACGAACTGCTGCTACCGCAAGATGCACGAGCTGGTTCAGAGCGGTGAGCTTGGGGAGATCAAGCGGGTGAACTGGATTATCACCGACTGGTACAGAACGCAGTATTATTACGATTCCGGGGACTGGCGAGGAACCTGGGACGGAGAAGGGGGCGGAGTTTTGCTGAACCAGTGCCCTCATCAGCTGGATCTTTTGCAGTGGATATGCGGAATGCCCGAAAAGGTGAGGGCATACTGCCATGAGGGAAAGTGGCATGATATTGAGGTGGAAGATGATGTGACGGCATATCTGGAATACCCCAACGGTGCCACAGGCGTATTCGTGACATCCACAGGGGAAGCACCCGGCACCAATCGGTTTGAGATTGATTTGACAAAGGGAAGACTGGTGTGTGAAAAGGGGGTTCTCAGCTGTTATCGGATGGAGGATGAGCGGAAATTTATGTACACCGCGACGGAGGGCTTTGCCATGCCTGAGGGCGAGAACTTTGATCCCGAGCTGGACGGGCAAAATCCCGATCACAAGGGCGTGATGCAGGCGTTTGTGGATCGTATCCTGTTTGGCACACCATTAGTTGCCGAAGGAACGGAAGGAATCAGAGGACTGTCGCTGTCCAATGCGATTCATCTGTCCAGCTGGCTTGGACGGGAGGTAACACTTCCCGTGGATGAGGATCTTTTTCTGGAAGAGCTGAACAAAAAGCGCGCCACTTCCCGAAAGAAGACCAATGTGAAGGAAGCTACACTTTCCATGGAAGGAAGCTTTGGAAGATGAATT
>CAMAGI010000068.1 GCA_945833775.1 uncultured Lachnospiraceae bacterium | reverse complement strand
GCAGTTGCCGCTTCGGAGGCTTTTCAGGAGACATCGGCGTCACAGTATTCCGCAAATCTTGTGATCGGTCTGCTCTGTTACGGCGTGATCACTCCGGCAGCGGAGGAGATCTTGTTCCGCGGTGTCATCTACAATCACATGAAAACCTTTATGAAGACCGGTATGGCAATGCTTCTTTCCGCTTTTTTGTTCGGATTCTATCACACCAATTCCGTGCAGGGGATGTATGCCTTTGCCATGGGATGTCTTATGGCGTATGCCTACGAGTATTTCGGGACCTTCAAGGCGCCCCTTGCAATGCATGTGCTGGCCAATATCCTGGCATATCTTCTGACAGAGACCGGGGTGTCGGAGACGGCTTTCTTCGGGTGGCCGGTGTGCGGTGCGACACTCATGCTGGGCGTGGCAGGTCTGTGGATGTTAATGAGGAGAAAGAAGGTTCTGTAAGGGGAAGGTATGGCAGTAACGTTTTCCATTATTGTAGTAACGCTGAATTCCGGAACGAAATTAAATCAAACCCTGGACAGCATACTTGCCCAGAGCTATACGCAGTATGAGATTCTCGTAAAGGACGGCGGCAGTACGGACGGGTCCATACACGGGTCGGAGAGCCTGCCGCCCATGCGGGCTGATGCAAGAATCCGTCTGATCGAAAAAGCGGACCGCGGTATTTATGATGCCATGAATCAGGCAGCGCAGTATGTGACCGGGGATCTGGTACTGTATCTCAACTGCGGGGATATTCTATGCGATGAGAAAGTGCTGGAGCGGACGGCCGCCTTTGTGCAACAGACGGCGGATTTAGAAACTGCCGGGGCGGTGCATTCTGATTGTGTGTTCTACGGGGATACCTACGGGAGCAGGAACAAGGTAAAGATCACTGCTCCCGGGCATATAGACGGTTTCGTCTGTTACCGCAATATCCCCTGTCATCAGTCCTGCTTTTACACGGCGGCGCTGATCCGTGAAAAGCCGTATGATCTCCGGTATCGAATCCGGGCTGATTATGATCATTTTTTGTGGTGCTTTTACCGGCGCAAGGCCAGGATGTATTACCTGGGCTTTGCGGTTTCGGACTACGAAGGAGGCGGCTTTTCGGAACGTAAGGAAAATCGCAAACGTGACAGGGAGGAGCATCGGCGTATCACGCAGACCTACATTCCTGGACCGGAGCTTTTCCGGTATCGTCTGATCATGGCGCTGTCCCTGGCAGGGCTCAGAAGCCGTCTGGCGCAGAGCTCTCTTTTTGCGGGTATTTATCATAGGCTCAAGAGCGCGGTCTACGGGCGGCGCGGATAGACCGGGGGAAATCCCTGCGGTTTATCCGCGTCGATGACGATGAAGGCTTTCGCAAGGGTTCTCGTGAGGGGTTCTCGTGAAGGCTTCTCGTAAGGTACCCTGCCAATTCCCTTTTGGAATTGTGTTTCTGATGAATAGCATTGAATTGCTATCCGCTACATAGAGATACCCCGGGAAAAGTGTGGTGCGGGGTATGGAGGGCGCAACCAGGAAACTCATACCCCGGAGCGAACGGCGAGCGGGGTATGGAGGCCGCAATCAGAAAGCTCATACCCCGGGAAGAACGGCGAGCGGGGTATGGGAGCCGCAACCAGGAAGCTCATACCCCGGGAAGAACGGCGAGCGGGGTATGGGAGTCGCAACCAGGAAGCTCATACCCCGGAGCGAACGGCGAGCGGGGTATGGAGGCGCAATCAGGAAGCTCATACCCCGGAGCGAACGGCGAGCGGGGTATGGGAGCCGCAACCAAGAAGCTCACACCCCGGAGCGAACGGCGAGCGGGGTATGGAGGGCGCAAACAGGAAGCTCATACCCTGGGAAGAACGGCGAGCGGGGTATGAGAGTCGTAAACCAGAGGCGTATACCCGCGCAGGAAAGTGGACAGGCAGAAAAAGGGCATGACAGGCAGCAGGAACGTTTTCCCGGGAAGAGAGTTCGCCAACGGTCCAAAATGATCCACAAATGGTCCTGAAAAAGATGAAAAATCGAACAATATAAAATATTGCACTACAACTACCTGTGCAAAAGACAAGTTGTCAAATTATCAGACAATTTACGAAAAAAAGTTGTTTACAAACGGACAAAAAAGGTGTATAGTAACGAAAAAGGTCGCAATGGAGCGTTCGAGAGAGCTTCATTGCGACCTTTCTTTGCGTGTGTACCCGACTGTGCACGTTTGCGAAGATCGTATGACGGAAAGAAGATCGGATGACGGAAAGGAGAACAGATATGTTTGATGTGAAACAGGAACGACCCACAGCGCCGCTCTATCGGGAGGAATTTGAGCATGACAACTGCGGTATCGGCGCTTGTGTCAATATAAACGGCAGGAAGAGCCGCGCCACGGTGGTAAATGCGCTCAAGATCGTCGAGAATCTGGAGCACAGAGCCGGCAAGGATGCGGAGGGCAAGACCGGTGACGGAGTCGGCATCCTCACACAGATTCCCCATGAATTTTTCAAACGGGTGACCAAGCCTTTGGGCATTGAGCTGGGCGATGAGAGGGAGTATGGTGTGGGTATGTTTTTCTTCCCCCAGGAGGAGCTTCGCCGTAATCAAGCCAAGAAGATGTTTGAGATTATCGTGGAGAAGGAGGGCCTGGAGTTTCTCGGCTGGAGAGAGGTTCCCACGTTCCCCGGTGTGCTCGGGCATAAGGCGGTGGAATGCATGCCCTATATCATGCAGGGATTTGTCAGAAAGCCGTTAAATGTTGAGAAGGGATTGGCCTTCGACCGAAAGCTCTATATCGTGAGACGTGTGTTTGAGCAGTCCAGAGATGATACCTATGTGGTGTCTTTTTCCAGCAGGACGATCGTCTACAAGGGAATGTTTCTGGTAGGACAGCTTCGCACCTTTTATGCGGATCTGCAGAGCGAGGATTTTGAATCTGCGATTGCGATGGTGCATTCACGCTTTTCGACGAACACCAATCCCAGCTGGGAGCGCGCACATCCCAACCGTTTCATGGTGCACAACGGTGAGATCAACACCATCCGTGGCAATGCGGACAAAATGCTGGCCCGCGAGGAGGTTATGGAATCCGATCATCTGCAGGGACAGATGCACAAGGTGCTTCCGGCCATCTCAAAGACCGGCTCCGATTCCGCCATGCTGGATAATACTTTAGAGTTTTTGGTCATGAGCGGTATGGAGCTTCCCCTTGCCGTGATGATCACAATTCCGGAGCCCTGGGCCAACGATAAGGCAATGTCCCAGAGCAAGCGGGATTTCTATCAATATTATGCGACGATGATGGAGCCCTGGGACGGTCCTGCCTCCATCCTGTTCTCCGACGGTGATATTATGGGAGCGGTGTTGGACCGCAACGGTCTGCGTCCTTCCCGCTACATGATCACCGATGATGACACACTGATTCTCTCCTCCGAGGTGGGCGTTCTCGATATTGATCCTTCCAAAATCAAGGTAAAGGAACGCCTTCGTCCCGGCAAGATGCTTCTGGTGGATACCATTGCCGGCAAGGTGATTGACGACGAGGAATTGAAGGAACGGTATGCGTCCAGACAGCCCTACGGGGAATGGCTGGACAGCAATCTTGTGGAGCTGAAAAATCTGCAGATTCCCAACCAGCGGGTTCCCGAGTACACCTACGAAGAGCGTCAGAGAATGCAGAAGGCATTCGGATATACCTACGATGAGTTTAAGACCAGCATCCTTCCCATGGCCAAAAACGGCGCGGAGGCGATTGCGGCAATGGGTGTGGATACCCCGCTTCCGGTACTCAGTAAGAGTTACCATCCGCTGTTTCAGTACTTTAAGCAGCTCTTTGCACAGGTGACGAATCCGCCCATCGATGCCATCCGGGAGGAGATTGTCACCTCCACGACGGTTTACATCGGAACCGAGGGGAACCTTTTGGAGGAAATCCCCGGGAACTGCAATATGTTAAAGGTAAACAATCCGATTCTGACCAATACGGATCTTCTGAAGATTAAGTATATGAAGGTGGAAGGCTTCAAGGTGGAGGTGGTTCCCATCACCTACTATAAAAACACCAGTCTGGAGCGCGCCATCGACCGGTTGTTTGTGGAGGTGGACCGGGCTTATCGGGATGGTGTGAACATTCTGATTTTGTCCGACAGAGGCGTGGATGAGAATCATGTTCCCATTCCCTCGCTGTTGGCGGTTGCCGCATTAAACCAGTATCTGGTACGCACGAAGAAGCGCACAAGAGTGGCGCTGATCCTGGAGACCGGTGAACCCAGAGAGGTACACCATTTTGCCACCCTTTTGGGATACGGGGCTTGCGCAATCAACCCCTATCTGGCACAGGATACCATCAAGGAATTGATTGAAAATCACATGCTGGACAAAGATTATTATGCGGCTGTGAATGATTACAACAATGCCGTACTGCACGGTATCGTCAAGATTGCCTCCAAGATGGGTATCAGTACCATCCAGTCCTACCAGGGCTCCCGTATTTTCGAGGCCATCGGTATCGATCAGGAGGTAATCCGGAATTATTTCAGCAACACGGTATGCCGCGTGGGCGGTATTACACTGAAGGATATCGAGCAGCAGGTGGACGCACTGCACTCCGAGGCGTTTGATCCGCTGGGGCTGGGCAATGACCTGACCCTGGACAGCCCCGGTCATCACAAGATGCGCAGTGGCGCGGACGAACATCTTTACAACCCCGCAACCATCCATATGCTGCAGGAATCCACCAGACGCGGGGACTACGGCATGTTCAAGCAGTATACCGCCATGGTGAACGATGAGACTTCCATCAAGAATCTGCGCGGCCTGATGGACTTTAAGTACCCCAAAAAGGGTGTCCCCATCGAGGAGGTGGAGCCGGTGGAATCCATTGTGACACGCTTTAAGACCGGTGCAATGTCCTACGGTTCTATTTCCAAGGAAGCCCATGAAACCATGGCAATCGCCATGAACCGCCTGCATGGAAAGAGCAATTCCGGTGAGGGCGGCGAGGATCTGGAACGACTCACAATCGGACCCGACGGACTGGATCGTTGTTCTGCGATCAAGCAGGTGGCCAGCGGACGCTTCGGTGTGACCAGCCGCTATCTGGTGAGTGCCAAGGAGCTGCAGATCAAGATGGCACAGGGCGCAAAACCCGGAGAAGGCGGACATCTGCCCGGGGGAAAGGTGTATCCCTGGATTGCCAAGACCAGACACTCGACACCCGGTGTTTCGCTGATTTCTCCGCCGCCGCATCATGATATTTACTCCATCGAGGATCTGGCACAGCTGATTTACGATCTGAAAAATTCCAACACGGATGCACGTATTTCCGTGAAATTGGTCAGCGAGGCGGGTGTCGGAACAGTTGCTGCCGGTGTTGCGAAGGCCGGTGCCCAGGTCATTCTCGTCAGCGGCTATGACGGTGGCACGGGTGCGGCACCGGGAAGCTCCATTCACAATGCGGGACTTCCCTGGGAGCTGGGACTTGCCGAGACCCATCAGACCCTGATCCAGAACGGTCTGCGCAACAAGGTGCGCGTGGAGACCGACGGAAAGCTGATGAGCGGACGCGATGTCGCAATCGCTGCCATTCTTGGTGCCGAGGAATTCGGTTTTGCGACTGCTCCGCTGGTAACAATGGGATGCGTTATGATGCGTGTCTGCAATCTGGACACCTGTCCGGTGGGCGTGGCAACCCAGAATCCGGAACTGCGCAAGAATTTCCGGGGAAAACCGGAATACGTGGAGAATTTCATGAAGTTTATCGCACAGGAGCTGCGGGAATACATGGCGGCCCTGGGCGTCCGGACGGTGGATGAACTGGTGGGAAGAACGGATCTTCTCAAAGTGCGGGATAACCTCACGAAGCAGCAGGCTGCGATCGATCTCTCCGCCATCCTGTCCAATCCCTACGAGGGAAGCAAACAGAAATGCATTTTTGATCCAAAACAGGTCTATGATTTTGAGTTGGAAAAGACGTTGGACGAAAGAGTCCTGCTCCGCCAGCTGGGCAAGGCGATTGAGACCGGACAGAAACGCAGCATAGAGGTAGAGGTTGGCAATACGGACCGTGCCTTCGGTACCATCCTCGGAAGTGAAATCACCAGAAAGCTGGGAGACGATGTGGAGGAGGATACCTACCATATCCTCTGCACCGGTGCCGGCGGTCAATCCTTCGGAGCCTTCATTCCCAGGGGACTTACGCTGGAGCTGGTGGGTGATTCCAACGACTATTTCGGAAAGGGATTATCCGGCGGTAAACTGGTGGTATATCCGCCCAAGAGCAGTAGCTTTAAGGCAGAGGACAATATCATTATCGGCAACGTGGCACTTTACGGTGCCACCAGCGGAAAGGCCTTTATCAACGGTGTTGCCGGGGAGCGCTTCTGTGTGCGCAACTCCGGTGCCAATGCGGTTGTGGAGGGCGTCGGAGACCACGGTTGTGAATATATGACCGGCGGACGTGTGGTTGTTCTGGGACGCACCGGCAAGAACTTTGCAGCCGGTATGAGCGGCGGTATCGCCTATGTGCTGGATGAGGGCAATGACCTGTATAAGCGCCTCAACAAGGAAATGGTTTCTTCCAACGAGATTACCTCCAAGTACGATGTGCTGGAGCTCAAGACCATGATCCAGGAGCATGTCGCCATGACCGGCTCCGAGAAGGGCAAGCACATTCTGGACAACTTCGGTGAATATCTGCCGAAGTTTAAGAAGATCATTCCGCACGATTATGAGCGTGTTTTAAAGACAATTGTGCAGATGGAAGAGAAAGGCTTAAGTGCGGAACAGGCACAGATCGAGGCTTTCTATGCCAACACCCGGAAATAATAGGAGGATACTGTCATGGGAAAACCGACCGGTTTTATGGAATATGAGCGGAAAGTCAGTGTTTCTGAGGATCCGAAGGAGAGAATTAAGCATTTCAGAGAGTTTCACGAGCATCTGCCGAAGGAGGAGCAGCAGCTTCAGGGCGCACGCTGTATGGAGTGTGGTGTTCCCTTCTGTCAGTCGGGCATGATGCTCTGCGGAATGGCCAGCGGATGCCCGCTGCACAATCTTGTGCCGGAGTGGAACGATCTGGTCTATACGGGAAACTGGAGACAGGCCTATAACCGCCTGAAGAAGACCAACAACTTTCCGGAGTTTACGTCCAGGGTGTGCCCGGCGCTGTGTGAGGCGGCCTGCACTTGCGGACTGAACGGGGACCCGGTGTCCACCAAAGAAAACGAGTATGCCATCATTGAGAATGCATATGCGGAAGGCTACGCGGCTCCTGTGCCGCCCACGGTACGAACCGGCAAAAAGGTTGCCGTGATCGGAAGCGGTCCCTCCGGACTGGCGGTCGCGGATCAGTTGAACAAGCGGGGACACTCGGTTACGGTATTTGAGAGAAGTGACCGTATCGGCGGACTTTTGATGTACGGGATCCCCAACATGAAGCTGGAGAAGCAGGTCGTGGAACGCAAGGTCAAGATCATGGAGGCGGAGGGAGTGACCTTTGTCACCGGTGCCGATATCGGACGGGATGTGAAGGCGGATAAGATTCTGCATGAGTTCGACAGGGTCGTTCTGGCGTGCGGGGCATCCAATCCCAGAGACATCAACGCACCCGGCAGGGATGCTAAGGGCATCTATTTTGCGGTGGATTTCCTAAAAGCCAACACCAAGAGTCTTCTGGATTCCGATTTTGCGGACCATAAGTATGTGGACACCCGGGGAAAGGCGGTGGTGATCATCGGCGGCGGTGACACCGGCAATGACTGTGTGGGAACCAGTATCCGTCATGGCGCCAAGAGCGTTACCCAGATCGAGATGATGCCCAAGGCGCCGGATAAGCGCGCAGAGGACAATCCCTGGCCGGAATGGCCCAAGATCTGCAAGACGGATTACGGTCAGGAGGAGGCAATTGCCGTCTACGGTCACGATCCCCGCATCTATGAGTCCACGGTAAAGGAATTTATCAAGGACAAAAACGGAAATCTGAAGGCGGTTAAGATTGTAAAGCTAGCCTGGGAGAAAGATCCCGAAACGGGACGGATGAAGATGTGTGAGGTGCCCGGAAGCGAGCAGAAGCTGGAGGCAGACATTGTATTGATTGCTGCGGGCTTTTTGGGTACTCAGAGTTACGTTGCGGAGGCTTTCGGCGTGGAGCTCAATGAGCGCACCAATGTAAAGACTGCGCCCGGACAATACCGGACCAGCGTGGAAAATGTCTTCGTAACCGGAGATATGCATCGCGGTCAGTCTCTAGTGGTCTGGGCCATCCGGGAGGGAAGAGAGGCGGCAAAAGCAGTGGATGAGAGCCTTATGGGGTACTCTAATCTGGTCATTCAATAGGAGAAAGAACGAAAAGACAGGGCGGGGAGCGCATTCCCGGCCTGTTTTTATAGTGCGCAGGTAAGCGGTAACGGATTTGACTGTTGTGGGAAAAGAGGGTATAATTAAACATTAAGATGCTTTCTGTGAGATTCGACAATATAACAAAAAAGGAATTTGATAAATGACACAACAGGTGCAGGAAAAAAACAACAGAATGGCCAATCTGGAGGCTCTGCGATGCCTTGCCATGATGATGGTGATCGTGCTGCATTATCTGGGCAAGGGAAATCTTCTGGGAGATGTGATGGCGGAGAGGATGGACGCCTGCGGCGTGCTTGCCTGGTGTCTGGAGGCACTCTGTATCGTGGCGGTCAATGTCTATATGATGATCAGCGGTTATTTTCTGATCGCGTCGGACTTTAAGGTGAGCCGTCTGATTCGTCTCTATTTGCAGCTCTGGTTTTATTCGGCGGTGATCGGTGTGGTGGCTGCCTTGCTTGGCGTGGTGGCCCAGACACCGGTGGACACCCATTACTATCTGACATTGCTGTTCCCGATATCCATGGGTCATTATTGGTTCCTGACAGCGTATGTGTTTCTCTATCTGCTACTTCCCTTTGTGGGAAGGGCGGCGCGCGGCTTTACCAGGGCACAATATCGGCTGGCGCTGGGGCTGCTGCTGGGGATGTTCTGTATCGTGAAAACGGTGTTGCCTTTCCGGATGGAGATGGATGCCCTGGGCTATGACTGTATTTGGTACCTGTGTATGTTTCTGACAGCCGGCTACATTCGTAAGTTCGGCATTTCGTTTCTGGAAAAAAAGAGAAATTGTGCGCTGCTTTATTTCGGAGGCTGTCTGGGCCTTCTGGCAGAGCTCTTTGCGCTGCGGATGATTTATCAAAAGACAGGCAGCTTCGAACTGCTTTTGAAGGTCAGCACGGAATACAATCACCTGTTTCCTTTCCTGGCAGCGGTAGGGTTGTTTGGCCTGTTTTTGCGGGTTGAGGTAAGGGGAATCCTTCGAAAAGCAGTGCTCTTTTGCGGACCTTATACGTTGGGCGTATATCTGCTCCACGAGAATCTGGGATTGCGCTATACCTGGCAGACATGGCTGGGAGCCGGAAGAATACAGGGAGCAGCAAGTCTGTTTTTCCATACCGTTTTGGCAGTACTGTGTGTATTTGTGGTCGGAATTGCGTTGGATGCGTTGCGGGCTGCGGTGGAAAGCGGTTTGGGCAGGATGTTGTCCGGACGGAAGGTGTCCAGACGAATAACAAGCGTTATTGAAAAAGGCGACAAGCTCTTTTGCAGCCGGAAAGCGGAATAGTGTCCGAAAGGATATCTGCGTCGAAAAGAGGATTTATGAGTAAAAAGGATCGAACAATCAATTGGATGGGAAATGTTAAAACTAAATTTAATATAAATTTACCCGGAGCATTGCAGCGGCTGTTCTGTCTGATTCTTGCAGTGTATCCGATGCGCCACATTCACTGGGGAGTTGATTTGTGGGACACCGGCTATAATTATGCGAATTTTCAATATATGGGGCTGGAGCACATGGATCCCATGTGGCTGTTTTCCACCTATCTGTCCAATGCGGTGGGACATCTTCTGACGCTGCTTCCCTGTGGAAGGACTTTGATGGGGCTGAATCTGTATACGGGATTGTTTGTCAGTGCACTGGCACTGATCGGGTATTTTTTCTGCACGAGGGTGCTTCGGATTCCGGGGTGGATCGCCTTTGCGGGGGAATTTCTGGCAATCAGCATGTGCTGGTGTCCCACGGCACTGCTGTATAATTACATGACCTATCTGTTGTTTTTGATCGGTGTGATCCTTTTGTATCTTGGTCTTACCGGGTTTCGACGGGGATATCTCTATGCTGCGGGTGTCTGCCTTGGCTGCAATGTGCTCGTCCGGTTTTCCAATCTGCCGGAGGCAGCCATGATCATCGCTGTTTGGGCATGGGCGATCCTGGTACACCGGGAACGAAAAGACAGATCGGAATCCCCCTGGGGGCTGGCTCTTCGGGACACGCTGGCCTGTCTTGGCGGCTATCTGACCGCACTTTTCCTGCTTTTTGGATATCTTCACATAAGATACGGAATGGGAACCTATGTGGCAGCCATCAAGCGGCTGTTCGGCATGACGGAGAATGCCACGGATTATAAAGCCACCTCCATGCTCTACGGTATGCTGGAGTCCTATCTGATCAATCTCTACTGGGTCCTTCGGATCGGTTGTATTCTTCTGGCGGGCGTGGTCGGATTTGCCATCGTAAACGCGTTGCTTGTATGGTTCTTCGAACGTGGCAGGACAGATCGTAAGGCGAAGGCCCGGTTGCAGGAAAAAGGAGTGGTTCGTGCCGCCCGGCTGATCTGCAAAATCGGATTTGCCGGCATAGCCGGTCTGATACCGGTATGGCTGTATTACCGGGAATTTTGTGTGCCCGTATACACCAACTATGGTGCGATCGAAAGACCTTTTATCCTGTTTCTATTGCTTGCCATGGGAATCGGGGCTCTTCGGGTGGTTCTCCCGGGGGGAAGCAATAAAGAGCGTCTGATCGGCGGAATGGTTGTCCTGATCGTACTGCTGACCTCCATCGGCAGCAATAACAAGGTTTATCCCAGCATGAACAATCTGTTCCTTGTAGCACCTTACGTGTTATGGGAATGCTGGAAGTTTATTCGATATGCTGCCGATTGGTACCCCGTTGAATGGCTCCGGCAGCACCTTGCGGGACGCGGGCACAAAACGGAGGCAGTCCCGGATGCGATGCGGGAAAAACGGTGTAGCCCGGAAGAAAATCGGTGGGGGAGTCGCATTCGCGGATTTGTGGTGAGCGTATTTCCTGCAAAGGCAGTTCTGATTGCTTTTCTGGCTCTTGTCCTGGTTCAGGGCATCGGTTTCGGAATCGGGTTTGGATTTGCTGAGGCCACCGGGATTCGAAACGTAACAACTGTTATTGATAATAACCCTGTGTTGAAGCACGTCAAAATGCCTGCACAGCGGGCACAATGGATGCAGGAGATCAGTGCTTATCTTAAGGAACATGATCTCAGCGGGAGGGAAGCGGTCCTGTATGGAGAGATTCCCTCCATGACCTTTTATCTGCAGACGGCACCGGCACACAATCCCTGGAGTGAACTGGATTCTTATAACAGTGCGATTATGGAGGAAAACCTGCAGAAACTAGCCGATTCCATAACAGGTGGTGACCGGGAGAAACCGCTCGTCATTCTGGAAAAGGATTATGCTCTGTATATGGAAGCGGGAGCGGATGCACTGCGGGAGGCCGGTGTGGATAACACCAAAATTGCAAGAATTATGTCAAAGCAGGACAAAAATGAGATGATGAAAAAATTCATGGCTGACTTAAGTTACGACTTAACATTTGAAAATGAGAAATTTTTGATTTTCGAATAACGAATAGAAATCAGAAGGGCTGTACCCGCGGGAGTACAGCCCTTTTTCATTGCGCGCCGGGGGCGCTTTTCTCTTTATTTAGAAAGTCCCTTTTCGGATTTGTGTTGCTAAGAATGAATTTTGCTATTCGAATCAGAAC
>CAMAGI010000067.1 GCA_945833775.1 uncultured Lachnospiraceae bacterium | reverse complement strand
GCGGATGGCACCGTTTTCTGCGATACCGTGCAAAAACAGGAGGAAGGGGTATACCAGCCCCACATCTGGGTGAAGAAACCGGAGGGAACCTGGCAGGAGCTGCCCCTGGAGGATTCCATTGTAGATAAAGAAATGGGATTTTTCTCCCAAAATGTAGACTTTACCGAAGATGGCCGCCTGTTCGCACAGATTTATTTGAGTGATTTGCGGGAAATTGACCTGAATACCGGTAAAATGGGTGAAAACATCAATGAACTGGCACCCATGGTCAATCGCATTAGCTGTGCCGGAAATGATGTTTATATGGTTTCCATGAACAATGGTTACTATCATCATGACGGAGAAACCACCGAGCTTCCGGATGTGATGAAGGCGCAGATCAAAGCTGCCCTAGAAGCTGACTTTGGAAATACCCCGAAAATGGTCTTCTGGCAGAATAAAGACGGATATCTGTTCTTTACGACTACGGGAGGCCTGTACAGCTACATCCCCGGCGGCAGCGTTACGGAGGAACTGATCAACGGTTCCCGCTGCTCCATCGGCGACCCTTCTTGCATTCCCGTTGCACTGACCGGCAGTGAAGACGGCAGTTTCTATTTACTGGCCAATATCGACGGAGAGCCAACTCTGTGCTACTTTACCTACGATACGGAAGCACCTGCAGTTGTAGAAAATCAGTTAAATATCTTCAGCCTGTACGAGGATGAAGATCTGACTCAAATAATCACCCGGTTCCAGAAGACCAATCCAGATATTTCTGTGGAGTTGGAAATCGGTCTCACCGGAGAGGACGGTTTTACGGAAGCGGATGCCATCCGAACGCTGAACACGGAAATTTTGGCAAATAATGGCCCGGATCTGATCTGCCTGGATGGCTTTAACTTAAATACCTATCTGGAAAAGGGTGTTCTGGCAGACTTGAGCAGTGTCCTTGCCAGTGGTGATCCCTTACTGGAACAGATCACCCACTGTTATGCCCAGAACGGCAAGGTCTGCGCCGTACCAACCACCTTTGCTGTTCCTGCGCTGTATGGTGAAGAAAAACTGGTCTCCCAGATTCATGACCTGGATTCGATGGTTGCAATTGCAAAACAGGCCCGGGCAGAAAATCCCGATTTTGAACGGATAGTCAATGGTATGAACCCTGTGATCATGGCAGAGCAGTATTATGACAGCTGTTCCGCTGCTTGGATCAACGGTGATGGCACATTGAATACTGAGAAACTCATTCAGTTCTATCGCGCTATGAAAGAGCTGTATGCGTTGGATGAAACGTTCCGACAGAACAACCAAGAATGGATTGCAGAGGTGGATGCAGAAATCAGTGCGGAGATCGATGCAGGTATTTCCACCACTGAGGGCTTTGCCAGATTGTTTGGCGCCCCGTCTATTTTTTGCGGCAACACTCTTATTCCCGTCGGTACATTGAACGGCATGGAACTCTGGTCCTGGGCGTTGGCAGGGGAGGACCAGTTCCTTGGCGAGGGCTATAAGACCTATCAATTCCATGGACAGGTATCCAATGTATTTGTTCCCAAACGAATCATGGGCATTCTGGCCACAGCGGCACATCCCCAGGCGGCAGAAACCTTCCTCAAGTTCATGCTTAGTGATGAGGTGCAGGGGAAGAGTCTCTCCAACGGCTTTCCTGTGAATGAAATTACCTTCAACCGGGAAATTGCCAAGGACGGATACACAGATTCCTGTTTCAGCAGTTCTGATGTCAATGGAAATCGAATCAGTTATGATGCTCAGTGGCCCAATGCCCAGGAACGTCAGGAATTTAAGGGATGGGTTGAAAACCTGAACACCCCGGCCTCTACAGACCGTACCATTCGAAAGATGGTAATGGCTCAGATGCGGGATTGCTGTTATGGTATTATTACCCCCGAAGAGGCAGCTCAGGCGGCAGTACAATCTCTGAATTTGTACTTGTCTGAATAAGTCTGGTACAAATAAGCTTGATAAATACAGCAATCACCGATGCAGTTCACAAAACTGCACGGCTTCTATGTGATCAACGATAACCACACGCATACCTTTGCGGAGCAACCTCAGTCGGTGGAGGATCCGGTAACCGGTTATTGCGGCAATACCGTAACCACCATTTATCTGGATGGTACGGAGTACACCTTTTGGGGGAGCGATTCCGTGAACATGACGCATATTTTGATCAACCTCAAGTATGATCCAACGCGGGTTTGCCGCTGTGCTTCTGAATTCTCGGCTGAAACAGAATTCGGCGGGCCTTATGAAGTCAATCTTGAGCAGGGCTTTGCTCGGTGTGAAGAGGACCAGGTGGATCTGACTGCGGATCAAGTTGAGCTGATCCGTCAGGTATTAGAGAATCAGACATAACATTAAGGGCGTCAGTTTACTGGCGCCCTTAATGTTTTTGTAGGAGAAATAAAGCTCAGAACTGCAGATGGAGTGATAGTTTTTTATCGTGATATTCAGATCGGATTTGGCCACCCATTCGCTCAGTCAGCAGTTTCGCAATCGATAATCCCAAACCTGTAGAATTACGTCCGGCATCTACGGTATAGAAGCGCTCAAAAAGTCTCCCCACCGTTACAGCATTCAGCTCCTTTGCCGTATTGGAAAAGGTGATGCTGCCATCCTTCATCATGGTAACCGAAAAGTCCCCATCGGAATATTTCAGGGCATTGCTGATAATGTTGGAAAAAATACGATTTAGCGCGCCTGCATCCAGTTCACGATAGACCGGCTCCTCAGGCAGGTTGATTTCCGGCTGAATACCTTTTTCCTGCATCACACCGTAGAAGGACAATAAACTTTCTTCCAATGCCCGAACCAGATCCAGCCGCTCTGGGTTCAACTCCTGGGAGGATGTGACCACGCTATAGCGGAACAGTTCTTCCGTCAGACTTTTCAGGGCTTCAGTACGGTTTCCAATCTGAGACAGGTAACGCTGTACCGCTTCGCTTTTTTCTTCACGCTCCAACAAGTCCAAATATCCACAGATGGCGGTTAGAGGTGTGCGAAGGTCGTGGGAAATGTTCGTCACAGCATCTTTCAGTTCCAGATCACCTTGCTGGTAGCGGTGACGTTCTTTTCGCAGCAGGCGAAGCTGCACATTGATCTCCGCTGCCAGCTTGCGCATATAGGGGTCACGGGAGGATATGTCAATAAGCGTGTTGGTATCTGCTGTCAATCTGTCACGAAACGCTTCCGTGATTTCCTGTGCGGATTTGCGCAGGTAATAGACTTTTGCAAGAAGTATAACGATAGTCAGAAGCAATATACCAATGATGGAGGCCAGCATATCGTCCATAAATACTCCTATTTAATATCTTTATTTTTAAACAGACGAATACCACAGAACGTCAGCAGCAGGATAGTCACGATGCTGATTAGAGGAATTCGGTAATCGAAGGAAGCTCTTTTATCCAAACTTAATGCTGCGGCACCATATGGCAGTAGGATGGTAAGCCATTCATAGAGGATTCTTGTCATACCAGTAAGATAATTAGGGTTCGGATCACCATTTTCCAATAAGATATATCCATCACTTGTTCTGCTAACAATGGGGATAAATTCTGGTTGGGATAACTTATGATATACATACATGCCGCTCAAAATCAGTACAACAGCAACCGCCAAAGAAACAACAACATTACGGGCCACATTTGTATCCATGATAGATAGAAGCGTAAACAGAGCTGCACATTCACCTATAATAAGAAAACAACCCAACAACCGCCATGGCTGCAGTTCAACTGCTCGCAAAACATCTGGTCCGGAAAGTGGCATACCTACCAGTATAACGGCCAACAGATAGGCTAAAACAAGGAGCAGGGAAACAGCCAATACAGTGAAGAAAAAAGATAGGTAGATGGTTTTACGGCTGTGTCCTACGATAAGCTTATTACGTATGCATCCGTCCGAATGATCAACGCCTATGAAAAAGCAGGTAAAAAGCGAAATCATAACTGCGAGCGGGAAAATCAATATATAAAAGTATCCGTGGGCCTCATATTCAAGCCATCCTTGGCCGATATTACGGGTATTTATTGCGACTAGAATATAAACAAAGGCTCCAAAAGCGAAACAGAGGCATTCCAACAGCCAGAAGATTTTGCTTTGCCACAGCCTTGCGAAGTTGGCAGATAATAGCTTACGCATGGCTGCCACCTCCTACCAAAGAGATATAGTAGCTTTCCAGGCTTTCGTCACGCTCCTGCATGGACAGCACTTCGCAGTTTTCCTTTGCCAACGCAATGGTAAGCTGTGTCACATTGATTTTGGCGAATACATCGGCAGTGGTTGCGGAAAGAATCTTGTATTCCACATTCATAGTATCCAGTACACGGGCCAGAGCCTTTGTATCCGTCACTTCCATGCGAACACATTTGCGGCAGACGGCTTCCAGTTCTTCTGCGGACAGTTCTTTTACCATTCTACCCTGGTCGATGATGCCATAGTGGGTGGCAAGGCGGGAAAGTTCGTCCAGGATGTGGCTGGAGATCAAAATGGTAATCTGTCTTTCACGGTTCAGTTTCAAAATCAGCTCACGGATTTCCACGATGC
Source organism: uncultured Lachnospiraceae bacterium (assembly GCA_945833775.1). GTDB lineage: Bacteria > Bacillota > Clostridia > Lachnospirales > Lachnospiraceae > Acetatifactor. The sequence continues at coordinate 7,365 of CAMAGI010000067.1, read as the reverse complement.
CCTGTGGGTCAAGGCCATTCACTGGCTCGTCCAGAACCAAAAAATCAGGATCACCGGTCAAAGCGATGGCAATGCCCAGGCGCTGCTTCATGCCCAGAGAAAAATTCTTCGCCTTTTTCTTCCCAGTGTTTTCAAGACCTACCAGTTTCAGCAGTTCCGGAATGCCATCATAGGACGGCAAGCCTAGTATGAGGTACTGCTGTTTCAGATTTTCTTCCGCAGTCATGTCCAGATAAATGGACGGAGTTTCTACCACTGCGCCCATACGGCGGCGGGATTTTACAATATCCCGGCTGTTATTCTGGATGCCATATAGTGTAAATTCGCCGGATGTTGGTTCCTGCAAACCGCAGATCAGACGAATAAGGGTGGTCTTACCGGCACCGTTTTTTCCCACGAAACCATAAATGGCTCCCTTAGGAACGTGCATGGTCAGACCGTTCAGTGCCTGAAAATTCTTATACTTTTTTGTCAGGCTGTTGGTTTGTAAAATGTATTCCATAATGGTTTACCTCCTTTGCTTGTCTAAGTGTAGCAAGCAAAGGTCAAGAAAGTGGTCAAGAAAAACGTCAAGATTTGGTCAAGATTTTTGCTCTGCCAGCTTAAACCCGATGCCCCAAACCGTCTCAATGTAATCTACACCGCTGATATCCTGCAGTTTTTTGCGAAGATTGCTGATGTGCTGTTTCAAAGAGCGCTCAGTGCAGTCCGGGGTGTCCAGACTGATGCGGTCAAGCAGCGTGTTTTTGGAAATCACCTGCTTTGGATTGACCATCAGCAGCTTCATGATTGCAAACTCTGTTCGTGTCAGCTTTACCAGCTGTCCCTGAACAGTCATTGTTTGGGAAAGGGAGTCAAGTGCAAGATCGCTAACAGTCATTACAGAATCTTCTGGCTTCTTTTCACTCTTTCGGAGCTGAACCGTGATCCTCGCAAGCAATTCCTTCGTGTCAAAAGGCTTGGTCATGTAATCGGCAGCGCCGCCAAGCAGCAGATTTACCTTGTCTTGCACGTCCACCTTCGCGCTGAGAACAATAACCGGAATATTCTCAATATGCTGCAAAACCTCCTCGCCGGGCAGCCCCGGCAGCATCAGATCCAGCAGAACCAGATCCGGCTTGTTCTGGGAGAGAAGATATAATGCTTCGGTACCGGAGTAAGCACGCAGGACTGCATAGCCTTCCTGTGTCAGCAGCTCTGTCAACATATCGCCAATAGGAATATCGTCATCGATGATTGCGATTGTATGCATATGAAACCTCCAAAAGGGTATTGCAAATATTATAATTGGGGAAAGACAATCTGACAACCCGGAAGATGAAATATTCTGAAATTGAAACGAAAGACATTGAACTAATCATTTTCTGTTGAAATCATCGGAATACTATGGTATAATGTCACCATAGTATCAGAGTTTCACCAAGCGTGAAATGTAGTTCGTCCGATTTTTGAAGTGCTCAGGGATTTTGTGCCTTGGGCATTTTTCGTTCTTCCGCGTCTTTCCATAGATGCGAGTAAATTATTTGAATCAGGAAGGGGAGAACCCTCCGAATAATCAATACTTGACCATTTGGTCGTCAAAGCACGCATTGGATTTATTTCCGGTGCGTGCTTTTTTATATAGATTGGAGTCGTTTGGCTCCCCCAAACCTTTGTTCCGGGGAGCCATTTGGCCGCCCCGTTATATAAATACTTAACGAGGAAGTGATCATTTGCAAAAACACAACGCATTTATCCAAGATATACGCGGTTGTATGACCCGCTTTGATCCGCTGACACCGGAAACTGTAGCAGCGGAAACCAAAGATGGGCTGACCTATCTGGAACTGAAAGAAGCTATGTCAGAATGCGGAATGGATACCAAGGAGGGAATTCTATGAAGATCTGGGCGATTCCCGTTAGCTGGGAGGTTGCTGGCATTGTCAAGATTCCGGCCGACTCATTGGATGAGGCTATCCAGATTATCAGGCACGATGAGTCCATCGAACTGCCATCTGGCGAGTATGTAGACGGATCGTTTGATGTCACGGTTGACGATGATGATCTCATCCGCAATTACTATAATCATGGACAGCAGGATGAGATTCCCGGTGGCGGAGGTGCGGACGATGGACTATGAAATGGTTCTTTTCTTTACCTTTGCAGAAATCGTCATGGATGAATCTGCCTCAAATAATCTGAAAGAACTTCGTATTGATGCGCTAAAGGAGATTCAGCGCAGTCTAAACCACTATCACCATCTGGGATATATCCCGGAGATGATAACGGCCATCGCCGAAAAGAAGTGTCAGATGATTAAAGAGGCGACCTCCCAGACTGAGATGAACAAGTTCCTCAAGCCACGCTGCCCGTTTTATAATGGCGAGAAATTCATTCCGGATCCCTACATCATCCCAGAGGAAGAGTTAATCTGTTGGAGCTATGCATCCTTGCGATTCCCTTTGAATAGCATCGGCGCAGCCAGATTTCAGAAAGTGTTCAAACAGGTATTTCAAAACGGCAGCAGAAGCATAAGGTTGGAAAATGAGGCAGATCATGAGTGATTTGACCTTCGCTGACCTGCGCAGCCAATACCAGACTGGGCGATCCTATGTGATCTCCGGTACGGGGCGCAACCGTATCTATGAATATAGAACTGGTATCCAATGCGCCATTGGCGATATTGAAAAGTCCGAATGGTGCCAAATGGTACAGGAGTTGATCCGGGAGAAAGGCGAACAGGAGCTATACGAACAGCTTCTTCAGCACCTGAAGAATCAGAACTATGCCAGAAAATCCTTCAAGGAACTGGAATTCTATGCATTACAGCTGCACACAGAGCGGATCTTCGACAATAAATCTTGGGTAGATTTCGTGAAGTTCAACAGGAAATACCGTCCTGAAATTGCCTCATCTACCAGACTGATCTGGATCACATCCGAATGTTGTAAGAGACCTGGAGAGATCACGCAAGCAATGATGGATTCCCACAGTCATGATAATCGTGTCTGCTGTCCCCACTGTGGAAGATGGGCACATTACAAAATTTTGCCTACAAAATAAATGAACAAGGAGGTTTTGTATGAGAAGAATCATTGCCTTCATTGATGCCGATGAAGAAAAGCTATTGGAATATCACCCTGATGACGGAGTTGGTGTTGCCTTTGAGGAAGAAATGGGACGGGTGCAGCAAAGAGGTATCCACGTAGACGAATGGGCAATTTCGGATGCAGATGATACGAACCTGTATGCGCGATATCTCCACTATCTCTTTCATTGGACTATGGATCATGCCGAAAACTTTGATGTTTTTGACTCGCCCATGGACTACGTACAGTGGCAGAAAAATGAGTATGGTACAGATCCAGGAAAAGCGTTTCTATTAATTTCCGTATTTGAACGTGAAATTATGACCGAAGGCTTTTCCACTCAGGAAGCCGCCAAAGCCTCCATGCTGGCGGAGCTGAAGAAAGAATTTCTGAAAGAGAACGAAGAAGGGGAATGGGAGCGTATCGCGGCGCAGGAAGAATTCGAGTGTGATTGCTTCGGCTTCGGCTCGGACTGTGCATGGTCCAATTTGGACGATGATTATAACTGTGACTGGCGAATCATTCCGCTTCCTCCCGTAATCACAGATTAATTGCAATGACGGGATCGTTTATCTGTCCCGCCCATTCAGAAAGGAAAAGCATATGAAGAAAGTGACTGGTAAAAAACGTGTCGATCTTTATGGCACACTGGAATTTCCGTTGACCCATGGCTGTGCGGCATTTATCCGCGAGACGAACGGCTCTTCACGCAGAACTTCTGCGGTGAAGCATTTCATCACCATGCCTTCTGGCTTGATCTATATCCAGACAAAGAACACTCATTACTATCTGCATCCGCCTGCGAATGCAAGTACGAAAAAGGGGGCAAGGGCATGAAGTCTGAAAAGGAGACCAAGGAGGAAAGGTTCATACGGCTTGCTGAGGCAAGGGTTAATAAGATCCTATCCATGCTGCACCTGCTGGGGAATCTCTCTGGAATCAACTACGCTTATACCATGGATCAGGTGGAACAGATCTTTACCAGGATTCAACTGGATCTGGTGAAGACCAAAATGCGTTTTCTGCAGCCTGTGTCCGGTAAAAAGCATAGGTTCTTGCTGGGTAAACCATATGTGATCGAAGGGCCTTCCAGGTCAGAACAAAATCCCGCCTTTGCGATCCCGCTCCCGGACGGAAGTTATCTCCGGGCAGTTGGGTATCCCAATGACAGTTACCCTTCCATTACCATCTACTGGGACGCACAGGAAAATCCATCAGATGACGGGATCTGCTTTGCAGAGTTTAATCCGGATAAGGACGGTATCCACCGGCTCTGCATCGGTGTTTACTGCGCAGAAGAGGAAGATACAAAATATTATGGGCCATATATTACGGCAGAAAGGAATTACAATGGAGAATATCCAAGCGTACAGAGCGATGAAGATTGAATTTGGCCGGGTTTCCTGGTACATCGGATGTTTCCTGTCCGCACTTTTGGGCAGACAGATCCAGTGCAGGACCCAGCCGGAAGACGACTCTTACTGGAGCATATCTGCTATCGATGACCGGTTTACAAATGCGGAGATCATGAAACTCATTTGCTATGTCAAGGGGGATTCCGCCATGATCCGAAGATGCATCCCGCCTGATTCCAATACCAGCCGGTCGCTGGATATGGATCTTTGCAGGGCGCTGCTTCAGCACGTTCTGAAACTGAAATGGGATCAGGAATTTGTGACACGAGATGCCCTTTGGATTCTTGGAACATGGAACGAGATTCCAAAGCTTCCGAATCCCAGTTCGGATATTGTTTTCGTAGACAATAAGGAGATCGACTGCCGCAGGCTTATGCCCATGGAAGCATTCCTGAGTACACTGGTCAAGGAAGGCTGCAACCTGACGGAACTGATTCGACTTTGTGATGCCAACGAAACCGAGTTCGGTCATCCGCTTTACTGGATGTACCCAATCCCGGACGGCGAGAGCAATGGCTGCTATCTGGTTCTTGTAAAGGAAGGCGTGCTGACTCTTTCTTATGATGAGATCTGTGAGGATCATCATGAGGTGTTCCTCCAGGAAAGTGCCAGACTCTGCTCAGCCGAGGACCTGGCATGGCTTTTAGGCGAGTGGAACAGCTTTTCTGCAAAGATGTCAGACACCCTGAATGGTTTGCTGTTTTTCCTGGAACGGAAAGATGAAATGGAGACGCTTTGATATGAGAAAGACAATTGATTGGATCATCCACATGGTCGGAAATGGTATCGTGTGCAGCGACTGTGGTAAGGTGGAAAGCAGCTTTCCTGAGTACATTGGCAATTTCCACACCCATGGTCTTGACAAGTATGGTCATCCGGAGCTGCAACTTGTGATTCATATGACTCCGAAGAATATCGGTTATGTGCTGAACACGCTGGGTCTGCGGATCCAGGCCGGAGAGAAATTCAAGGCAGGTCAGTTGGTGGAAGGTATCTTTCTGGACTGCCCGGTGCGTCTGGATGAATTCGAGGAGACCGGAAGAAAAGTTCTCTGGGTCATTATCCCGGATGAGAAGAATCGGTTTCCGGAGGATCCGGAGTGTTCCTATCCCTATAACTATCAGCTGGTTCCAACGAATCAGTTAGAGCAAAGGGGAGGACCGGTGTCTTGATGGAGCCTGAGCTGAAAAATGTTGTCCGGGTGACGCCTTCTGAGAAAATCCGCTTCAAATGCAGTTTCTGCGGAGAATGCTGCCGTCATGTAAAGGAAACGGTTCCCGTGGACTGTCAGGATATTTTCTACCTGAGCAGATTCCTTCGTGATTCTGGCGAGAAATTCGACTGTACAGATCAGGTGCTTCAGAAGTTTGCAGAGCCTGTCTTGATCAATGAAAGCGGGTACTTCGTGTATTTTCTGAAATCAGTAGGGGAACAGGATGCCTGTATCTTTCTGAAAGATAATCGCTGCAGGATCCAAAAGGCAAAGCCAAAGGCCTGTAAAATCTATCCCTTTGTGGTCGAGCCAAATGAGTCTGGTAAGCACCGATATTTGTTGTCCCGGGAAAGAATAGCTCATTTCAAAGGACCTCAGACGGATGTCAAAGCCTGGATGAAGAAGTATTTCAATCAGGAATCCCGTGAGTTCCTTGCCTCTGACTTTGGCACGGCACCTCAGATCAGTATTCTGCTGCGCGGGATCCCGGAGAACCGAAAAACGGAGGCACTGCTGCATTTTCACCGGCTGCGATATTCTGAGTATGATCTGGATAGGCCATTTATAGACCAATTCCAGCGTAATCAGGAGAAGCTGTTGGCCGTTCTTGAAAGCATGTGCGAATAATAATGTGAATGCGGCACCGGGCAATTCTTCCCGGTGCCGCAAAATCTATGGAGGATTAACTATGAATTCAAATATGACACCGCAAAGCCTCGAAGAAATGACCGTGGATTTGGATGCCTCGTTCAAGTTCCACTGTACCCAGTGTGGCAAGTGCTGCGAGAACCGGGATGATATCATCCTGTCTCCCATGGATATTTTCAGAATGTCTGCGGAGCTGAAGATGACACCCACGGAGTTTTCTGTGCAATACTGTCGGGTGAACATTGGACCCAATTCAAGAATGCCTATTGTTACACTGCAGCCGGTGGGAGCTAATGATCGCTGCCCGCTTCTGAAGAATCAAAAGTGCATCGTGCATAAGGTCAAGCCTTCCGTATGCGCTTTATTCCCCCTGGGGCGTTACCTCGCCATTGAGAAGGAAAAGTTCGGAAAGGATTCTCTGGCGGACAGCAAAGTCAAATACCTGCTCCAGCCGATCGACTGCGGTGACGACAGTGAAACTCATACGGTCCGGGAATGGCTCAGTGGGTTCGATATCGCACTGGAAGATGAAGCGTACATTGCCTGGAACCAAGTGATCTCCGATGTCAGCAGACAGATCCAAAAACTGGAGAAGACACAGGATATGCTGACCATGATGGAAGTCTGGTTTGTTGCCCGCTTACTTCTGTATCTGCGGTATGATATCAGCAAGGATTTTCTGCCCCAGATGCAGGAGAATGTAAGCTGCTTAACCGAGCTGCTCTCGGACATTCCCAGACTGAAGGAGGTGCTGAAAAATGTCAGAAGAGCGTAACCAGTACCAGATCATCCGGAAGGATGCCAGAAACTGCTTCGTGGAAAGTCTTTCCGACGGCTTCTCCAAGGGGAAAGCCCATCTGGCTTTTGCAACCTACGATCTGAGCAAGCCTGCTGGTCAGCGGCAGAACAACAATGTCCATATCTATATCAGCATTCCTGAGTTTCTGGAACTGTGCAGGAAGCTAAACTGCGGCGAGCTGAGATGGATGATGCAGGAAAGGAAGAAAGCAGGGGACAACCG
>CAMAGI010000066.1 GCA_945833775.1 uncultured Lachnospiraceae bacterium | reverse complement strand
CTGCGATTTACATCATTCCGCCCATTCCGCCGCCTGCGGGCATGGGAGGAGTGTCCTCCTTGATGGTTGCGACAACACTCTCGGTGGTGAGCAGGGTGCTTGCCACACTGGTTGCATTCTGCAGTGCACTTCTGGTAACCTTGGCGGGATCCAGAATTCCTGCTGCAACCATGTCCACATACTCCTCTTTCAGAGCATCGAAGCCGACACCAATCTCGGATTCACGTACCTTATTGATAATAACGCTTCCCTCAAGTCCTGCGTTGGCAGCGATGTGGAACAGGGGAGCCTCCAGAGCCTTCAGTACGATATTGGCACCGGTCTTCTCATCCCCTTCCAGAGTCTCAGCCAGCTTTGCAACCTCCTTGGATGCGTGAATATATGCAGAACCACCGCCGCAGATGATACCTTCCTCCACTGCTGCTCTGGTAGCCGCGAGAGCATCCTCCATGCGAAGCTTTGCCTCCTTCATCTCGGTCTCGGTTGCTGCACCGACACGGATCACTGCAACACCGCCTGCAAGCTTAGCCAGTCTCTCCTGGAGCTTCTCCTTGTCGAAGTCGGAGGTCGTCTCCTCGATCTGCATCTTGATCTGATTGATACGTGCGGCAATGGCATCCTTGTCGCCGTCGCCGTCAACGATCACGGTATTCTCCTTCTGAACCTTTACGCTCTTAGCGTGTCCCAGCATATCCATGGTCGCATCCTTAAGCTCATAACCAAGCTCGGAGCTGATCACGGTACCGCCGGTCAGGATGGCGATATCCTCCAGCATTGCTTTTCTTCTGTCGCCGTAACCGGGAGCCTTAACAGCTACCACATTGAAGGTACCGCGCAGTTTATTGACAATCAGGGTGGTGAGAGCTTCACCCTCAACATCCTCGGCGATGATCAAAAGCTTCTGGCCGGACTGTACGATCTGCTCCAGAATCGGCAGGATCTCCTGAATGTTGGAAATTTTCTTGTCGGTGATTAAGATCAGAGGATTGTCAAGAGTTGCCTCCATCTTATCCATATCGGTTGCCATGTATGCAGAGATATATCCTCTGTCAAACTGCATACCTTCTACCAGATCCAGCTCGGTCTGCATGGTCTTGGATTCCTCGATGGTGATAACACCGTCTCCGGATACCTTCTCCATCGCATCTGCCACCAGCTGTCCTACTGCCTCATCGCCTGCGGAGATTGCCGCAACACGTGCGATGTGATTCTTGCCGTTCACCTTCTGGCTCATCTTTGCGATTGCCTCTACAGCGCAATTCGTAGCTTTCTTCATTCCCTTTCTCAGGATGATGGGGTTAGCGCCTGCTGCCAGATTCTTCATACCTGCATTGATCATTGCCTGAGCAAGTACCGTTGCGGTCGTGGTACCGTCACCTGCCACATCGTTGGTCTTGGTTGCAACCTCCTTCACCAGCTGGGCACCCATATTCTCAAATGCATCCTCCAGCTCAATCTCCTTGGCGATGGTCACACCGTCGTTGGTGATCAGGGGAGCTCCGAAGGATTTGTCCAGAACGACATTTCTTCCTTTGGGTCCCAGGGTTACACGAACGGTATCCGCCAGCTGATTTACACCGGATTCCAATGCTGCACGCGCTTCTGCGCCGTATTTGATTTCTTTTGCCATAATAAAGGCCTCCTTCTACAAATTATTAAAATAACTAAGGGCTCGTTACTGGATCACTGCCAGAATATCGCTCTGCTTTACAATGATGTACTCTTCTTCCTCAATCTTAACTTCGGTTCCGGAATACTTGGAGAAAATGACATTGTCTCCTACCTTGACTTCCATCTTTACATCCTTGCCGTCGATCACTCCGCCGGGACCTACCGCAATCACCTCTGCCTGCTGGGGCTTTTCTTTGTTCTGACCGGGAAGAACGATACCGGATTTGGTGGTCTCTTCCGCTACCAGCTGTTTCAATACGACTCTGTCACCTAAAGGTACTAATTTCATAATGATGCCTCCTTATAGAAAGATGTTATTTTTCATTTGTTAGCACTCACCGATTACGAGTGCTAATTACTAAAACATATATTAGTTTTATATGCAGAGCTTTGCAAACGTATTCAAGAACATTTATCACTATTTATTCTTTTATTTTCTCGTATTTTCTCTCGATTTCTTATTTTTTCATATCAAGTGTCGGTAATACAGATTTAATACTTAGTTTATAAATTGCCTGTTTTCTTATGAATCCTCGCTGTTTATCACCTCTTCTGTGTATTTTCTCTGCATATCGTGCCGGATCTTTCTGTCATGAACCGTTTCGAAGAGAATGGAGAAGTCATAGTCCTGCGGGTACAGCTCTGTTGCCGCCACATGAAGCTTTACCCTTTTGTGATTGATCCAGATCTTCCTGTCGGGCAGCTGCACCCGCAGAATTCCCTTTTCGTTCATCGGTTGGCACACGATTCCGATTTTCTTGTCCGGGTAGACCATGACACTGTCTCCCAGCTTGAATTTTGTGCGAAACTGTGCGTTATCCTTTGATTCCTTCCTCCTGGATATCTTGCCCGTTCTCTTCTTTTCGAGAGCGGAGTCCTCCTTTTGGAACGTGTACTCGCAAAGCTTTTCCTCCCCATAGGCGGCCTTCATCGCCACGCGCAGCATCTCGTTCGGCATTCCGAGTCTGTCTGCAATGTAGAAAGCACAGCTTTCACCCGCCTCCCCCAGTACCATCTGATAGGTTGGCTTTAGCGACTCCTTGTCGAAGGTCATCCTGGCATTTCGGATATTCTGTGTCTGATCCGCATATTCCTTGACCTCGGGATAATGTGTGGTCACCAGAAAGAGGGCTCCGCTCTTTCGAAGTTCCTCCAAAATTGCGATGGCAATGCCCATGCCCTCCACCGGGTCCGTCCCGGAACCCAGCTCATCCATAATCACCAGACTCTCTTCATTGACCTCTCGTAAAACCCCCAGAACGTTTTGGATGTGGGCGGAAAAGGTGGACAGATTCTCGGCGATATTCTGGCCGTCTCCGATGTCACACAGATAGGAACTGTTCATACAGATATCGGCCTCCCCGCAGGTGACATGCAGCCCGCACTGAGCCATCATGCAGTTGAGCATAACGGTCTTGATGGCCACCGTCTTCCCGCCGGTATTGGGACCGGTTATGACAATTCCCCGGACATCTCCCCCGATCTCAAATTGCAGGGGAACATTGATCTCCGAGTCCATCAGCGGATGCCTTGCATCCTTGAGAAGAATTCTTCTCCGGGTGTTCAGTGCCGGCTCCGATGCATGAAGCTGCGCGCTGAGTTTTCCCTTTGAAAACAGAAAATCCAGTTTCTCCATCATTGCAATATTTTCCCGCATCGCGGGAAGGCTGTCTGCAGCCATTGCAGTCAAGGTATACAAAATGCGATATACTTCATCCTCCTCGCAAATCTTCAGCGTCTGGAGCTGTTCGCTGTATGCGGCAACACCGACAGGTTCGATAAACAGGGTATTTCCGGTTGCCGATTTATCAATCACGCTGCCCGGTATCTTCCATTTGTATTCCTTTCTGACCGGAAGACATACTCTGCCGTTTCGCAGGGTCACGTACTGATCTGCCATACATTCCTTATTGGAACGCAGAAGCTGTTCCGCCTTCTGTTTCATTTCTTCTTCGCACCGGATGATCTGACTGCGGATCTGGCGAAGTTCTCCGGAGGCGTAATCGTCCACCGCTCCGCCACGGATTTGCCTTTCGATTTCATCCCGCAATTCCTCCAGGGCATCCAGATTCTCTTCATAATAAGAAAGGGAATTGTGAAAGCTCTTGCCCCTGGCGAGGAAATTTTTCAAACGCCCGGTTACCGCCAGAACGCTTTCGACCCGCTCGAATTGATAGGGAGTGAGACAATCCCCCTTTTCGACGACGGTTATCACGTCACTTATTTCCGTAAGATTTTGCAGCGGCGGTGTTCCCAGTCTGTCAATCAGCTCTCTGCTGTCCGTCGTGTCTTTTAATTGCTTTCGAAGCACTGCCTCATCCATGCAGAAGGACCATCCGGCAATTTGCTCCTTTGCCCTCTGTGTCACTGCAAGATTCATCCACATCTCTTTTATTTTGTCAAATTCTATCTGTCTTTCAATATCCATGTTTCAACACTCCTTTTACGCACTTTGGCGATTTTCTGACTTTCCGCAACCGGAATCCGTATCGCTTCCCGTAAAATGTGTACCTGCGGCAAACAGCACAAAAAGACCATGGCTGCCCGCAAAGCACAAAACCATGGTCTCTCAATCTATAACACTGTATAGGTTTATCAACGGAAGCTATTGTAAGGCGAACCTGCCGACCGAATGTCGTGTCGGCATAAGGGCAGACTCCCAGCCGGAACCTGAAGTCACACCCGCATTATTTATTTTGCCGCTCTCCTGGCTACAATAGCAATCAACATACAATATCCACCGTAAACTTTTTTATTAGTTTATCTTCCCGATCTTTTCCTGTCAAGTCTGATACACTACGCTTCTGTCCGGATGCCTCAGCACTTGATCTCCAGATATCCGAGAAGCTTGCTCATATCGTATTCCTCCAGAACACCCAGGTTGGAATCGTAGAACTTGCCGTCAAAGTGAACCAGATAATGACAGAAACGTCCCATACGTTCCATCATGATACAACACTTGGGTAAAACCGCATCGCGGCCCTCCGTGTAGTTGATGATATCTGTGTGATCGATTCCGTAATAATTCAATGCGGAGATCACACGTCCCATGGTCGCCTGCCACTCCCTGCAGTCCATAACGCTGATCACCTCGGCGATGGTAACGCCCGCCAGCATGGCAACACATGCCTGACCGCAAAGACCATCCTGGGGCTGACGGATTACCTCCATGCTGTCAATCTTTCGGATGGGATTTTCAAAGCTGTAAGGACTGTTCTGATCCATACGGATCAGGGAGCCGTTAATGTGGAGGAGGATCTTGTGGGGATCGGTAAGATCCGCATTCAGCACATCATCATCCTCAATATGTATTTCATAATTCCCCTTCTCCACAGGGAGAAGTTCACAATCAATAATCTTATTGTCCAGAACCACATCGGCCTGAATCACATCTCTTAACTTGCAGACCTCCCAGACATTAAAAGGAATGGGTATCATGTAGCCCTTCTCTTTTTTCTCAATTCTGGATTCAAAAAAGTATCTCATATATCCTCCGTTCCGGCACAATTGCCCTATACAAAAAGGATTGTAGCAAATTCTACAATCCTTGAAAACACTTTTATGGGAAGTACTAAAAAAAAAACATCCCGTCAAAAAAGTATCAATCTTATGCCTGTCTGCGCGCCTGGGAGGGAGTGATTCCGTAGCGTTTTTTAAACAGCTTGCTGAAGTGATAGGCATCGTCGTAACCCACCGATGCCGCCACCTCCTGGATGCTGGCCTTGGAATTGCTTTCCAGAAGCTCCCTTGCCCGCTCCAGACGGATATCAATCAGATGCCGGATAGGGGTGCTGCCCGTTTCGCTCTTAAAGATCTTGGAGATGTAAAAAGGACTCAGATACATGTTCTCCGCAATCAACTCCAGCGAAATCTTTTCATTGTAATGATCCTCAAAATAATTGAGCACCTGTTCCACAACATAGGTCTTGTTCACCGATTCGAACGCATAACCGACGGTACGCTCCACCGGCTCGCATTGCTCGCGCAGTACCAGAAGGATCATCTGCATGAGGTAGGACTTCATCATAAAATAGCGTCCCTCCCTGCAATCCGCATTCTCAGCCGCCATGGAGGAGGCAATCTTAAACAGGCGCTGCCGAAGCTCCCCGGTGGTGTGAATAATGTAGCCGTCCCCCGGAACCGGAAGGGTATTGGGCTCGCAGTCCTTGATCTGGATATCGGTAAAGCCGACAAAGAACTCCGTCGCCGGCACCTCCGCCTGCCCGGATACCAGCGCCTGATGGTGTACACCCGGGTTGAGAATGATCAGATCCCCTTCCCGAATCTCATAGCGCTGTCCCTCCAGAAGGTATTCTCCCTCGCCCGAGAGTACAAATGCCATCTCCGCATAGTCATGGCTGTGATACTTCTCCGTGTTCACGCGGGTACCCTTCCAGGTGAACAGGAATGTGGGATTTAAATCCTCTAACAATTTGCTGTTTTTCTGCATGTTGACTCCTTAAAGTCTCTCATTCTTACACGTCAGATTCCAAGGATTATCGTTGCCACCCGAAAATAGACAATCAGCGAAAGGGCATCAACGATTGTAGTGATAAAAGGACTTGCCATCACCGCCGGATCAAAGCCCAGCCTCTTTGCTCCGATGGGAAGAAGACAGCCTACCAGCATTGCCATAAGCACTGCAGCGATCAGGGTAAGACAAACAACTGCAGCCACCAGGATGCCGACATGATCCAGTAACAGAAGTTTGACGAAATTGGCAGCCGCCAATGTCAAACCGCAGCATAGTGCAACACTGACTTCTTTGAACATAATCTTCGGGATATCCCGATACTGAATCTCCCCCAGGGAGAGTCCGCGGATGATCGTCACGCTGGTCTGCCCACCCGCATTTCCGCCGGTATCCATCAACATGGGAATAAATGCGATCAGTGCGGCATATACGCTCAGAGCCTCCTCGAAGGAGGATATAATCGCTCCGGTAAAGGTTGCGGATACCATCAACAAAAGCAGCCAGGGAATCCTCTTTTTGTAAGTCTCAAACACGGAGGTTCTCATATAGGGCTTGTCACTGGGGACAATTGCCGCCATCTTCTCCATGTCCTCCGTGGTCTCTTCTTCCATAATATCCACAACATCATCGACTGTGATAATACCCACGAGCCGGTTTTCATTGTCCACCACGGGCATGGAGGTGAAGTCATATTTCTGGAACTGCCGCGCAACCTCCTCCTGATCCATCAGGGTGCTCAGTGCGATGACATTCTCATGCATGATGTCGCCGATGATCTCATCCCCCTGGGAGAGTAACAGGTAACGAAGTGCAACCGTTCCTTTCAGCTTACGCTGTGCATCCAGGACGTAACAGATATTGATGGTCTCCGAATCCACACCGACCTTGCGGATCCGCTCAATGGCCTGATCCACGGTGAGACTCTCCTTCAGATCCAGATATTCCACCGTCATGATGCTTCCGGCGGAATCCTCGGGATAGCGCAGCAGATGATTGATGTCGCGGCGTGTCTCGGTGCTGGCATTGGCCAGAAGCTTTTTTACAATGTTGGCAGGCATCTCTTCCAGCAGATCCACCGCGTCGTCCGCCATCAGATTATCAATGATGCCCGCAGCATCCTTTTCGGACAGGGATGTGATGATGAATTGCTGGCTGTCCACCTCCAGATAGGAAAAAACATCGGCGGCCAGATCCTTGGGAAGAATCCGAAACACCTTCAACAGATCCTTTTCCTCCAGTTCCTCCATCATCGACGCAATATCCGCTTCGTTCAAATCGGCGAGATATTGGCGCAGCTTGGTATACTGCTTGGTCTCCAAAAGCTCAAGCAGCTCTTTTACTCCTCTGATTTCTTCCATTGCATTTCTCTCCTTCAATGGTTTTATATTTTCCACAGTTTATGAGACATAATCGTATGGGAACCGAACTGTCACTGCTACTATGACTCGACATAAAACCACCACCTTTCCGAGATAAATCCAATGAATTTTTGCTGAAACCGAATCTCTGAATCGAATCCATTCGATCCAAAACACACCCTCATTTTATTGCATATCAGACTTCCTTGTCAATGTAAAATAACTCCTGTTTCTTCGTAATCCGGGCCCTGCCGCCGGTGGCATCCGTCACCTCTTTACAAAGGCTCTCCCATTCCTCCTTCGGAACCGTGATTGTGAGCGTAACCGTATCCGTGTACGCACTGTCCGAAGGTTCCAGCCCGCGGGTTCCTAAGAGATAGAGAATTTTTCCCACGCCGTTGTAATCGGTTGCGATCTCCAGTTCCACGCCCTCCCGCATCCGTCCGATGCTACAGGCAGCAAGCCCGGCCTTCACCGCCTGGGTATAGGCTCTCACCAGGCCGCCGGTCCCCAGAAGAACGCCGCCGAAATACCGCGTTACCACCACGCATACATTACGGATGCCCTCGCCGAGAAGAACCTCCAGCATGGGACGACCCGCCGTTCCGGAGGGTTCTCCGTCATCGCTGCAGCGTGTAAGTTCCCCCCTGCTTCCGATGACAAAGGCAGAACAATTATGTCTGGCATCCCAGTATTTTTTCCTGGTCCGTTCAATGAACGCCACGGCCTCATCTTCCGTCCCGCAGCAGGCAACGGTTGCAATGAAGCGGGATTTCTTCTCAACAATCTCCCCCTCGCCGCCGGACAGCAGTACGCGGTAGGACTGATCTTCTCTCTCAGGCATCCGGATTCTCCTCTTATCGTGGGATTGCAAATATCTTTGGTATAGTTTAGCATAAAGACGCAAAATTGTGAAACAATTATTAAGAAGAAAAGAAAACCTTTATTTACCCTTCGAAATTTGCTATACTATATGGAATAGAGAATTCGAATGTTCCGATCTGCACGCTTTTACATATTTCAGACCGAATATTCACAGCATAAAAGAAAGGCAACTATATGAATTACGGAAAAAAAGGTGTCCGATCCAAGCAGAAGACACTGAAAGCAAAGTCACCCAAATGGGGGCATAAATTCGCGGTAACCTGTGTGGAACTGATTCTTCTGGCAATACTCGGAGCAGGAATCTGCGGAGTTGCCGCAGGCATCGGCGCCTTCAAGGGCATCCTTGCATGCACCCCCCAGATCCGGTTAAGCGATGTCGTATCCTCCGGTCAGGCAACCATCGTGTATGACTGCACCGGCAAAGAGATCGATCAGTACGTAAGCTCCAACTCCAACCGAATCATTGTCGACAAGGATGAGATTCCCGATCTGTTGGGAAAGGCTTTCGTCGCAATCGAGGACGAGCGCTTCTATCAACACAACGGAATTGACTTCACCGGTATCATGCGCGCGGGTTATCAGTTTATCAAGACGCGGGGCGCTTCCAAGCAGGGAGCCAGCACCATCACCCAGCAGCTTTTGAAAAACACCATCTTCACCTCCTGGACCGAAGAAGGTGACAATATGATCAAAAAGATCAAACGAAAGCTTCAGGAGCAATATCTGGCATTGGAAATATCCAAGTACTATTCAAAGGATGAAGTGCTTGTCCGTTACATGAATGCGATCAACCTGGGGCAGAACACACTGGGTGTGGAGTCCGCCTCACAGCGTTATTTCGGAAAGTCCTGCAGCGAGCTGACCCTCTCCGAGTGTGCCGTGATCGCTTCCATCACCCAGAATCCTTCCAAGTACAATCCGCTTCGTTTCCCGGAGAACAATGCGGATCGTCGTAAGAAATGTCTGGATAAAATGCTGGAATTGGAATTCATCACCCAGGCTCAGTACGACGAGGCAATTGCCGATACCGAGGCTGTCTACGAGCGAATCGGCCTCTATGACATTGACTTCCAGGTGGGCAATGCCACCACCGGTTCCTATTTCTCCGATGCCGTTTACGAGCAGGTAAAGGAGGATCTGATCAACATCGCCGGCTATTCCGAATCCATGGCGGAGACGCTTTTAGTATCCGGCGGACTGCGCATTGAATCCACCATGGATCCCGCCATCCAGGCCATCGTCGACGAGGAGGTTGCCAATGAGGACAACTACCGCTACGATGTAAAATGGCTGCTCAACTACGCTCTGACCATCTACGGCCCCGGCAAGGATGAGCGCAATAACTTCAGTAAGGAAAACATGACGAAATGGTTCCGCCAGAACAAGGACAAGAACTTTGATCTTCGCTTTACTTCGCAGGAGGCTGCATATGAGGCGATTGATCTCTACCGCACCGCGATGCTGGAGGAACTGGGTGTCGAGGACAATGAGGATAACTATCTGGAGAGCATCACCCTGACGGCTCAGCCTCAGATTGCGCTGGTCGTAGAGGATCAGCACACCGGCTATGTGGTGGCAATGGCAGGAGGAAGAGGAGCCAAGGAAGGTCGCCGAACCTTCAACCGCGCGACCAACGCAACCCGCTCTCCCGGCTCCACGTTCAAGGTTTTGGCCTCCTTTGCGCCCGCTCTGGACAGCGCCGGCAAAACTCTGGCAACCGTTTACAACGATGCCCCCTTTAACTACGACGACGGAAAACCGGTAAGCAACTGGTACAGCACAGGCTACCGTGGCATCAACAGCATCCGGGACGCTATCCGGGACTCCTTAAACATTATTGCCGTAAAGAATCAGACCGTGATTACTCCCCAGCTGGGATATGATTACCTGATCAATTTCGGATTTACCACTCTGGTGGAACGCATGGTCAACAGTGAGGGAAAGGTCTTCGGCGATATCAATCAGACGCTGGCGCTGGGTGGTCTGACAAAGGGTGTTACCCCCTATGAGTTAAACGGCGCTTACGCTGCAATCGCCAATATGGGGAATTATGTTCAGCCCAAGCTTTACACCCGCGTAACCGATGCCGACGGCTACGTGATCCTGGACAATACCAATCCTACCTCCAAGCAGGTCATCAAGGACACAACCGCATTTCTTCTGACCAATGCCATGGTGGATGTGGTGACCACCGGTACGGGCGGAAGTGTTAATTTCGGTAATATGGCAATCGCCGGTAAAACCGGTACTTCCTCCGATTATGTGGATGTATGGTTTGCCGGATTCACGCCTTATTACACCTGTACCACCTGGGCAGGGTACGACAATAACGCAACCTTAAAACCCCACTCCGGTCCCTACAGCGGACAGGACGAATCCGCAATCGCCAAGAAATTATGGCGTGCGGTCATGCAGCGCGTTCACGCGGAGCTGCCCAATGAGAAGTTTGAGGTGCCCTCCGGCATCGTTCAGACCGAAATTTGTTCCAAATCCGGAAAGCTTCCGGTTCCCGGTCTGTGCGACGCTGACATTCGAACGGAGTACTTCACCGAGGACACCGTTCCGGAGGATTTCTGTGACGTTCACTTTGCAGGAACCTACTGCCGCTACGATATGCGTATTGCCTGTCCCGAATGTCCCTTCGCGGCTGAAGGTGTTGTGACCCTTCCTCTGGTCGAGGATGAGAGTCTTTGGAGCGGTTCCACCGTCATTGTGGAAAACGATGACGGAACCCAGACGGTATACAATCCGATTACCAGCAGAATGTGTGAGCACGATGCCGCCTTCTTCGCCAATCCCGATTGCGAGGCGATACTAAATGCCCAGCAGGCCTATATCCATCAGCGTGACGGATACAACTGGTGGGACGAGGACGAAGAAGAATAATCTTCCCCCGATTCCTTGAACTAAAAAAAGCTTTCGATACTGTCCCGGACAGAATCGAAAGCTTTTTTATGAAACTCCTTTAACTTCCTTTAAACTCCCTTGATCTCGTCGATCTTGGCACGCAGGTCCTCAACGCCCTTCTTCGCATTTTCGATGGCTCTGCACTGCTTCTCAAAAGGAGCTTCCGGCATACTGCCGTACTGCTCAAAGTAAATTTTACCAATCTCCATGTAATTGCGTTTCATGATCTCTTCACAGGTTGCAATCTGGCTCTTTAAGTTTGCAACCTCAGCCAGCTCCTTTGCCTTATCGGCAGCCTCTTTTCCCTTTGCAGAGATGGTATCTCCGATCTTTTCCAGAAAATCCATTTCAGTACTCCTTTCCGCAGGTTCCAAACCCGCCTGTTTCTTTCCTACAGTATATCCTCTTTCCGCACATCAGGCAAGAAATATTTCGTGTGTACTTCATTGCAAAATCCCCCCACCTATGCTACAATATACGCGAGCGAAAAACCAAGCGACACCGCAGGTGGCATTTGGTTTTTCGCCGCGATAACGAGCAAACACTCTGCGCAGCAGAGGTTAAAGCACGCAGTGCGGGTTTGCGAGTTTAAAAGCGAGCCAAAACCAAGCGACACCGCAGGTGGCATTTGGTTTTTCGCCGCGATAACGAGCAAA
>CAMAGI010000065.1 GCA_945833775.1 uncultured Lachnospiraceae bacterium | reverse complement strand
TCCGCCGTTGTTTTCCCCGTTATTCTCTCCGCTATTGTCTGCGGGCTCATACTGCGCGTAGGTATCGTAAGTGGATCCTTCCAACACCTCGGGGATTGCCGTGATGGCGGGTCTCCATCCGGTAAAGGTATAGCCCTCCCGCTTGGGAGCTTCCGGTCGAATGGCATCCTCGCCGGGTGTTACCTGTTGGGTGGAAAGAACTGTGTCATCGTAATCCAGGAAACGTACCGTCGTTTTCACTTCCGAGGAATCCACCGGTTTAAACGTAGCCAGGAAATCCATATTCTGATGAATTTCCGTCATATCGATGTCGGCAATGTCGGTTCCCCCCGGAGTCAACGTCCATTTGACAAAACGATACCCGGTTCTGGTCGGTGTCAATTCCGGAACTCTGGCTGCCTGGCCATCTCCCACGATCTGTTCGTCGTAAAAGCGAACCGTATTGTCATCGTCATCCACCGTCCAGAAATTCACTGTCCAGGTCCTGGTGGAAGGAGCGTCAACCGCCTCGATATTCTCATTTTGGTCTGCATAGGTTCTGGCTGCAGTTGCTTCCTCGGAACATACAAACTCTATCAACGGTCTGTAGGCACCTTGATCATCCCGGTTTGTCGGCGTATTAAATGCCAACGGATCGATGTAGGATACACTGTCCGGTATCTCGATTACCTGAATATTGCTCTCGTCAAACGCACCGGCACTTATGGATGAACATCCGTTCGGAAGCGTCACACTGTACAGGCTCTTGGTCCCATTGAAGGAATTTTTCGAGATGTTACGAATGTTGCTTCCGGTAAGATCCACACGACCGATTCCCGTACAATCCATGAATGCTTCTTCGGAAATCGCGTTAACCCCGGTCATTTCCGAAGCCGTGATGGAACCGGTTCTTGATTCCAGGCACTCTACCACCGAATCTTTTGCACCGTTATTGAGCTGGTAAATAATGCTCTTATCCGTCTGATAATAAGGACTGCCGGAGAAATCCACATCACTTAATAGCGGGCAATCCCGGAAAGGACGAAGTCCCAGGCTGTTAACAGATGCGGACAGTTTTACAGAGCTGAGGGCCTGATTATTGTCAAAGGCATAATCTCCAACGGTACTTCCTCCACCATACATACTAAAGGAGGAAAAAGAATAGCCTGTGCTGTCCTTCTTGGCAAAGGCATAATCGTCAATAACCGCATCTCCACCGTTTATAGTGATTGCTTCCAGTTTTTTACAGCCATCAAACATGTACGGAGTATACTCATTCAAATCCTCAAAGGTGATAGACTGCATATATTCGTCGCCGGAACTGCCGGGATCACGCTGAACATCATACGTTCCGCCTGCATTCTCTGTGACCGTGGCTCCGTTGAACAGGCCGTCCGACACGGCTTTTATACCTGCAGGGATCACCGGATTTAAGGAAGCATGAATAATATTCCACTGATCCTCGGTAACCTGCGTCGTTTTGTCACCCAACCACGTTTCGTACTGGGTAACGGCTTCATTTGCCGCGTTCTCCAACTCCGTCGTCATGTACGGATACTGGCTCTTTGTATAGACAGGACTCGATGTCCCAGCTGTTTTCAGCTTCGCATAAGCGGGATATCCCACCAGTGTTGCCGCTCCTTCTCCGGTAATCGGATCCGCCTGGTACTGAATTTCCAGGTTGGTCGGCCATCCGCTGTAATACGTTATATAGGTTTTCGGCTGCGCTCCCGTGTTGATATTACTGGAAGCAGACATCGCATAGTCGTAGGGTACGATACCGGTTCCGACAGTTCCGGTAAAGGTCAGTGTAGGCGCAGAATTCAAATAGGATCCGGAATTGGGACAATTGCTTGCATGAAGATCCACTTCCTGGGTTGCAAAAGCACCGCTTCCGATATAGGTAATCGCACCGGCATTGGCGAAGAGAACATGCTTCAGATTATGACACCCGCGGAATGCATTCTCGTTGATTGCATGCACCGTACCCGGAATGGTTATTTTTTCCAACAGACAGTTACCGGAGAAGCTTCCGGAGTTAATGGCGGAAATTCCGTAGGGTCCCACATTGGCGGGAATCACCACTTCAGAGACCGGTTTGGTCACATTAAAATACAGAAGTGCATTGGTAGAATCCACCTGGTAGGTCAACTCTGCTGTTTTCTCATCCGGTCCGTCGGTTGTAGCATGCTCCCGCAGGATGATTTCATATTTGTCCTGATCCGCATACTTGAATGCGATGGCGTTCGCCTGCGTATAGGTATGTGTCGCAGACGTGCCATTGCACTCAAAATAGAAGGTCGGTGCCACATCCGCTTTAAAGTTCTCTACCGTGTAAGTGGTGTCCGCGATGGCCGGATCGGTCTGCGAATCCACAAAGGTCGTATTCTGGCTCTCTACCTGAATGTGCTTTAAAGAGCTGCAGCCCTGGAAATTGTTCAAATTGACAGTATCGGCAGAAAACTCAATTGACTCCGGCAGAATCACCTGTTGCAGGCCGGAACAATTCTTGAATACGGAATATCCCAACCGGGCCAGGGTTACCGCAGCATCACCGCCGCCCTCCCCCTGACCGGCACCGGAGAGATTGACGTCCGTAATATTGTTCATCCCCAGTCTGCTACAGCCGTCAAAGGCATGGTCATAAATAGCACGCACCGCAGCCGGGAGGGTAAACCTGGTCAGATATCTGCAGTTTTGGAAGGTATAATCGGAAATATAGGTCAGTTTGCTGTTAAACTGTATGCCCACGCTCTGCATATTGACACAATCTGCAAACGCATGATGTCCTACCTCCGTAAGACCATTGCCGAACTGTGCCGTGTTCAGACCGGTACAGCCATAGAAAGCGTAGTTACCGATGCCCTCCAGAGTATCCGGAATCACGAGGGTAACAATATTGGATTCATTGGCAAACACACCGTTTGCCGGCACCTCATTGATCTTGCCGTCCTCTTCATAGATCATCCACTCCTGCGTGGCTCCGTTGGTACCTGTTGACGCAGTATTCTTGGTCAGCGACTGATTACCAATATACGCAACGGTGATATCCTTGATCCACTGCTCATCCTGTAAGGTTGTCCGTACATACTTGTGGGTATCGGATCCGGTCAGTACTCCGTCCGCGATGGCTCCGCTTCCGTCCTCCATGTTTAGAAGCTGATCCCAGCTTTCGTCCGTGTCAACCGCAGTATCGTCCAGATAGAAAAAGTTCTCCAGAGGGTTGTTTCCCCAGATATTTACATCGCTGGTATAGCAGGGTTTCAATACGGGAAGAGAATACTCCGCGGGATCACTGCCGGAAACATCCTTTATCATCACCGGTTCACTGGCCAGATAATACAGCGCCTTCTGACTGCGACTTACTGCAACATAACCGTCCTTGGAACCGTTATTCTCATAAAACTTGGTGTATGCGTTAACTGTTTTGGGAATCTCCAGACTGTTTCCCGTCAGATTTCCACCGTTGTATCCCAGAATAATCGCAATGTAGTTGGGATCCGTAGCCGATTTTGTGACAAAGGCAAACTGGAACGTTCCATCCGCCGTGGTATAAATTGTATCACAGGATTTGGGTACCACCGGGATAACCGTTCCCCGCTTTCCCGTTGACGGATTGATCTCCCACTGCTGCTTTTTCCAGGTCAACTGCGATTCATAGACGACATCGGATGCACTGCCGTCAGCCGCAACCTGCTGCAATCCCTCCACGGGAATCGCCGCAACACCGATTGCGGAAACCAAAAATAGGGTGCCCAGCGTCTTGCGCAGCATTCTTCTTGCTTTCATGTTTTTCCTTTTGCTCTTCACAGCCTTCGCCATATCCTTACTCCTTTGTTGTGACCTTTTTGGCCACCACCACAAATCTTCCGTTTGCCTCCTGATAATCACAGGTAGAAAGTGTCAACAGTCTGTCCCCGTAGGATGCGGTGACACCGGTATCATACAGTGCCATAGTAGCCATTTCCTGCATATTGGACTCAAATTCCTGTTCGCTGTTGGCATCAATAAACTGATAGTATTTAAAAGCAATCTCGGCTTCACTGTACACATGGGACCGGAATACATACATCACCTGCCAGGTCCCCTTTTCGTAGATCGTGTCAAACCAGATATACGGATGCTCCCGATAATAATCTTCTTCCTTGTATTTATCAAGATTTCCGAACATCTTTCCGCTCTTCATGTGATGCCCGTAGAGAATCAAATTCGTGCTGGGTTTTTGCGCATCACAATCCTTGTCCATAAAAATGGTTCCGTTCTTGTCATATTCCTGATTGATATTATGATCCAGATAGTATTCATTGTCTGAAGTCTGCATCACAGGGAAACCCGATTCTCCACCTATAGTTTTATCGTCAAAAGTAAGCCATCCGATTAGCTTTTTGTTCTTATTTAATAATATTTTATATTCTTCCAGCACTTCCCGTTCGGGCGCCTCACCATCGAGAGTATACAGGCTCTCCCCACTCTCCGATTGTGCTTCGGACTGAATCTGGGTCTGAGCACTCTCCTTCAGTGCACTCAATTCTTCATAACTGCCGTCTGTTCTCTGATTGAAATAATTGTAGATTCCCACATATCCAAGACACAAGACCGCCACGGCCGTGCTGACAAAAAGCAGAAGCCTGCGATTACGCTCTCTGCGCCGAAGCTCTTCCCTGACCAGATTTTCCATGCCGGGGGGATCTTTTCGATCGGAAACGGGTTGAACTCTGTTGCCGGAAGCTTTTGCGGTGTTTGAAACTTTTGTTCCCCGGAAAGCTTTTGGGTCTCTCTTTCTTCCGTTCTTTTGCGTTTCTTCGCGTTCCGTCTTTTTAATGAGGGCTGTCAGCTCATCCGCAAAATCCTGTCCAAGCAACGTATAAAACGAATATTTCCCGCTTTCCAGATCTTTTTGCAGCTGTCTTAATCCTGCGCAATTCAGGGAGGTGGCGCGCTCGCGAAGGCCGTCAATCACCTCTTTATCCCGTTTTGCCATCTTGTAGTCAGCCTCCGTACGGAACTGTCGGCCCTCTACAATGTATATTTTTTGTGTCATATATATCCTTCACATACTTATAGCAATGGTATCATACTCTATTTTACTATATCTTGGAATTAATGCAACCCCTTTGTCAATATATTGTGCAAAAGATTCCGGAAATTCCGAGAAACATTGACATGCCGTGTCGCATACAATAAAGCATAAATAAACCTTTCGGAGGCACTAACATGAGCGATTTAACTGCTACGAACTGCGGCTGCTCGAATTCCTCTTGCTGCAACAATGGTCTTTTCGGCGGTAACAACTGTCTGTGGATCATTCTGCTGCTCATCTTCTGCGGCGGAAATAACGGATGCGGATGTGGCAATAACGGCCTTTTCGGACGTTCCGGCGACAACTGCAACGGCGGATGCTGCGATTGGATCATCTGGATTCTGATCCTCTCCTGCGTATGCGGCGGAAACAATTGCTGCGGATGCTAATCATCTCAAGCGGGCGGGCTCTTTACAGAGCCCGCTTTTTGCAACAGCATAAGGTGCGCCTGTGATTCATAAGATATAGAAATGATCGGAATTCCGGAAGGTATCCGCATGGAGAATATAGGCAAGGATAAGGTCTATGCCTTTGACACACTGTTCACAAACAATCGCATACAGATGCTCAAGGTTTTGATGGCCTATGTTCCTCCGCAAATTCAGCGTAGTCTGGCAGTCTACATAAAGATTCTGGAATTGAAATATACGCTGGAACAGACAAGGTACCAATCGGATCTCTTCTTTCTCTCCGAAAACGATTCCGATGAATCCGGTACCTGCGACACTGCCGCATTGTTTTCGGAACTTATGCCGTACTGTCCTCCCCCTGAGCAGGAGAAGCTGCGATCGATACAGGAAACCTATCAGAATATTGTAAACATGCAGGAGACCATGCAAACCCTACAGATGATGAAGGAACTCTTTCCCGAGGGTGAAATGCCCGATATGGATCTTGGTCAGATTATGAGTATGATGCGCTAGAATACGAGAAGTTCAGATAAAATATAAATTTGAAAGGAGTCGGCTGTCGCCGAAAACAGAATGCAGGATATCAGTCAAGTCAATACCAAAGAACCCGATATTTCCTGGATGGATGACCCCCTGGTACGGGATATCCCACGTAAAAAACTGGATTTTCTGGCAGAACTTTTCTGTCAAAGCAGAGGAAAAACACAGAAGGAATTCCTTGCTGCCTTCATGCCCTTACTGAAACGTGCAAAGAAAGAGCAGCTATCCTTCACTCCGGAAGAAATGAAAGCCGCGATTGCAGCGATTAAGCTTCACAGTTCGGAGGAAGAACGCCAAAAAATAGATAAGTTGATTGCCAGCAATCCCTTTGCAGCCAAAAAGCCGTCTCAATAAGACAGGCATCTCTCCGCCTGGGAGAGATGCCTGTCTTTTCACCTCATACAAATGATGTATTCAATTCTGTTAAGGCTTTACAACAAGGTTCACAATTCTGCCCGGAATATAGATCTCCTTCACGATGTTTCCGCTCAGTTTCTCACCCAGAGCTTCCTTGGCCGCAGCGATCACAACGTCCTGCGCTTCATCCTTGGAAACATTGATTGTGGTACGGATTTTACCGTTCACCTGTACACCAACCTCAATGGTGCTCTCAACGGTTTTGGCTTCCTCGTACTCCGGCCAGGAGGTCTGATAAATGCGTCCCGCAAATCCTGCTTTCTCCCAAAGTTCCTCTGTTATATGAGGGGCAACGGGATTCAAAAGGGTAAGGAAGGTCCGATACTCCCCTTTCGTGATGGCATTTTTTCTGTAAAATTCATTGATGAGCGCCATCATTGCCGCGATTGCAGTATTGTATTTCAAATTCTCAAAATCGGAGGATACCTTCTTGATTGTCTGGTGCATCTTGGTTTCCAGATCCTGACTGTATTCCTCTCCGTCCACAAGAATATCCTGTAATTTCCACACTCTTTCCAGGAATCTCCTGCAGCCCTTTACACCGTCCTCGCTCCATGCGGCAGAGAGTTCAAACGCACCGATGAACATTTCGTAGGTGCGCAGCGTATCCGCACCGTAATCCTGTACGATATCGTCCGGATTCACAACATTTCCACGGGATTTCGACATCTTCTCCCCGTTGGAGCCCAGGATCATACCATGACTGGTACGCTTCTGGTAAGGCTCCGGGCAGGGCACCACTCCCTGATCATAGAGAAATTTGTGCCAGAATCTGGAATACAGAAGGTGCAGGGTAGTATGCTCCATACCACCGTTGTACCAATCCACGGGCATCCAATACGAAAGGGCTTCCTTGCTGGCAAGCGCATTCTTGTTTTTAGGGTCCGTATAGCGCAGGAAATACCAGGAGGAACCGGCCCACTGGGGCATGGTATCGGTCTCGCGTTTTGCGGGGCCGCCACAGCAAGGACAGGTCGTATTCACCCAATCCGTCATTGCCGCCAGCGGGCTCTCCCCGTTATCGGTGGGCATATAGCTTTCCACCTCGGGAAGAACAAGGGGAAGCTCACTCTCATCAAGAGGTACATAACCGCACTTCTCACAATGTACAATAGGAATCGGTTCTCCCCAGTAACGCTGTCTGGAGAATACCCAGTCGCGCAGTTTAAAGTTTGTCTTACGGGTACCTATTCCCTTCTCCTCCAGATAAGAAATCATTCTCTCTTTTGCAGCGGACACGGGCATGCCATTTAAGAACTCGGAATTGACCAGGATTCCGGTTGCCACATCCGTGTACACCTTTTCCTGTACACTCACGCTGCTTCCGGATACCACTTCGATGATGGGAAGATGAAACTTTTTGGCAAAATCCCAGTCTCTTTCATCGTGGGCGGGAACCGCCATAATGGCACCGGTTCCGTAACTCATCAATACATAGTCGGATATCCAGATTGGAATCTGTTTTCCGTTTACGGGATTGGTGGCAGTAAGACCCTTGATCTCAACACCGGTTTTTTCCTTTGCCAGTTCTGTTCTCTCAAAATCGGACTTTTTGGACGCCTGCTCACGATATGCAACAAGTTCTTCATAGTTGCTGATCTCGTCCCGGTATTTATCAATCAGAGGATGCTCCGGAGATACCACCATATAGGTCGCCCCGAACAGGGTATCCGGTCTGGTCGTATAAATGCGGAGCTTTTCATCCTTTCCGGTCAGGGTAAAGTCCACCTCTGCTCCCTGCGACTTACCAATCCAGTTTTTCTGGGATACCTTGACGCGTTCAATATAGTCAACCGTATCAAGCCCCTCGATCAGCTTGTCCGCGTATTCCGTAATTTTCAGCATCCATTGGCTCTTCACCTTGCGCACAACCTCAGAACCGCAGCGCTCACAGACACCGTTCACAACTTCTTCATTGGCAAGACCAACCTTACAGCCGGTACACCAGTTGATCGGCATTTCCGACTTATACGCAAGACCTGCTTTAAACAATTTCAGGAAAATCCACTGCGTCCATTTGTAATATTCCTCATCCGTGGTATTGATCTCACGATCCCAGTCGAAGGAATAGCCGAGGGAATGAAGCTGGCTTTTGAATCTTGCCACATTATTCTTCGTTACGATTTTGGGATGAATCTGGTTCTTGATCGCATAGTTTTCGGTGGGAAGGCCAAACGCATCCCAGCCCATGGGATACAATACATTATAACCCTGCATTCTGCGCTTACGAGCCACAATATCAAGCGCTGTATAGGGTCTGGGATGACCTACATGCAGTCCCTGTCCCGAAGGATAAGGGAACTCAACAAGTGCATAAAATTTCGGCTTGGAATAGTCGTCGGAAGTTCTAAAAGCTTTCTCCTCATCCCATACAGCCTGCCATTTTGCTTCCACCTCGTGGTGATTGTAAGGTACTGCCATTTTCATTTCCTCCTCAAATTTGAAAAGCCCTCTCGCTTTGACAAAAGGGCTTGCTTCTCCTCACAAAAACTATTGATATTCTAACGATTTTAATCGGATATGTCAACTGCAAAATTCCCCTTTGCAGGCGTCTGATCATCAGACGTCCGAAAGGGGAATTCATTTTGTAACTGTTTATGCATCCTTGTGAAGCTCGTGAATGGTTTCCGCAGCCCTGCCAAGCGAATTGATGATTTCAACGGTGGCCATATCCATTCCCTGTGCAAGCTTCTGCACTTCCGTAGCGACAACCGCAAATCCTCGTCCGGCATCCCCTGCCCTTGCAGCCTCAATGGAAGCATTCAACGCGAGAATCCGTTGTCTTCCGCTGTAACCTGCTATCTTCTTGGTGTTCTCACTTGCAAGGTCAATCTGCTCAACCGCGGATGCAATGCCTGCTTTCAGTTCATCCAAAAGATTCTGGTTGACACTTGAAACATAGCTGGTACGAACATACATGTTTATGACATCACCCAAAAGGACTGCGGATGCCTCAATCTCCTCACGGGTTTTGACATTCACCTTGTACAAAGCCTTAATGTAAGTATCTTCGTCGATTCCCAGCTCTCTTGCAACTTTCCGGAACTTCTCCTCATCCGGTTCCTCGGGAAGCACCTGTCCGCCGATGACACTTCCGAGAACAGTACCGTCATCCAGGGTGATCGGAATGCCGAAGTCCATCAACCCGGCATGGCAATAATAAACACCCTTTCCTTCCCTGTCACATTTTTCACAGCGCTTGCAGCCCTCTTTGCTGCCTCTGGTCAGTTTGATACAAAAGTCCGTGAAATTATAGCAATCACTAATATATTCGCCGTCAGCACCGACCGCTACCGTCGCAAGACCTGTGCTGGTCGCCCAGTTTCTCATAATCTCTTCAAACTTTTTCATATCGCAAAAATCTTGTATCTTCATGGTATCTTCTCCTTCGCGACTTTCATTATACCGCCAAACACAGCCTATCGCAACTGATTTTCTTTTCGTTTCTCAACAAATTTATTCTTCCGTATTATTCTCCGCAACCGCAGCCGCACGTGCCGCCACTTCTTTCTCCTGAACGTCGGAAGGTGCCTGCTCATAGCGTGCGAATTCATAGGAATATTCGCCCCGCCCTCCGGTCATGGAACGCAGATCCGTGCAGTATCCGTAGAGGCTGCTCTCGGGAATGTCTGCCTCAATGATCTGTTTTCCTCCCGCCAGAGGAGTCATGCCCAGAACACGCCCTCTTCTCTTATTCAGATCTCCCATGACATCACCGGTATAGGCATCGGGAACCGTCACCTTCAGGGAAGCTACCGGCTCAAGCAGGATGGGGGAAGCCTCCATGAAGCCTTTCTTGAAAGCCTGAATGGTCGCCATCTTGAAGGCAAGCTCGGAAGAATCCACCGGATGATAGGAACCGTCATACAAAACGGCCTTCACGCCCACAACGGGATATGCTGCCAGCGGACCTCTCACAACCGAATCCTGCAGACCCTTTTCAACCGCAGGGAAGAAATTCTTGGGAACTGCGCCACCCACAACCTCCTGTTCGAAAACATAGGGGATATTGAGATCCTCCGAGGGTGAGAAACGCATCTTGACATGTCCGTACTGACCATGTCCGCCGGACTGTTTCTTGTATTTGTATTCCACATCCGAAGACTTGCGGATTGTCTCCCGATATGCGATCTTGGGTCTTGTAAGCTCAATCTCAACCTTATATTCACTGAGGAGTCTGCTGGCAATGATCTCCAGATGTTGGTCTCCCATACCGTAGATCAGCATCTGACGGTTCTCCGAATCGTTTACTACCTTAATGGTAAGATCCTCATGTCCGATCTTCTGCAGGGCCTGTGAAATCTTGTCGACATCCGCCTTGTCCTTAGGCTTATACCGCATATATGTATACGGTGTTGAGACTTCAAACTTACCGAACTTGATGGTTGTAGCCTTGGTGGACAGGCTGTTGCCGGTACGCGCTGCCGTCAACTTGGCAAGTGCTCC
This sequence comes from uncultured Lachnospiraceae bacterium, assembly GCA_945833775.1. Taxonomy (GTDB): domain Bacteria; phylum Bacillota; class Clostridia; order Lachnospirales; family Lachnospiraceae; genus Acetatifactor. The sequence goes on along the minus strand of CAMAGI010000065.1, from coordinate 1,359 downwards.
GATATCGCCTGCGTGAAGCTCGGGCACTTCAATCGGTTTGTTGCCCTGCAGCACATAGATTTTTCCAACTTTTTCCTCGATATCACGGTCCACGTTGTAGATCAGATCATCCGCCTTAAGCACACCGGAATTCACCTTAATCAGGGAGTACTTACCGATAAACGGATCCACAATCGTCTTCCAGATATAGGCAGACTTTGCTTTTGCAAAATCATAGTCCGCGTGATAGAGTTCATTGGTCTTCATGTTGATGCCTACCACCTGGCGATTCTCCGGACTGGGCATATACTTGATGATATCATCCAGCAGCGTGTAAACACCCTGGCAGAGTGTACTGGATCCCATAGTCATGGGTACGATCGTTCCATCGCACACATTGGTCCGAAGTGCTGCACGGATTTCAGCCTCCGAGAAGGTCTCTCCCCCGAAATATCGGTCCATGAACTCTTCACTCGTCTCAGCAACCGCTTCCATCAGGGTATCCCGGCAAATCTGAAGATTTGCTCTGTTGTACTCAGGGATTTCACAGGAAACCACTTCCTTACCCTGCCAGCGGTTTCCGGTTTCTGCGATCACATTGACATAACCGACAAACTTTTCATTTTCGCGAATCGGCAAATTGAAAGGCGCAAGCTTTTTGCCATACATAGCCGTGAGATCCTCCACAACCTGGCGGAAGGAGGCATTGTCAACGTCCATATTGGATACATAAATGAAACGGGGCAGTTTATATTTTTCGCACAGCTCCCATGCTTTTTGTGTGCCAACCTCAATACCGGATTTTCCGTTGACAACAATAATGGCGGCTCCCGCTGCGCTGATTGCCTCTTCTACTTCACCCACAAAATCGAAATATCCGGGTGTGTCGATAATATTGATCTTATAGCCTTCCCACTCAATCGGAATAACGGAGGAACTGATGGAAAAATGTCTCTTTTGCTCTTCCTTGCCGAAGTCACTCAATGTATTTCCGTCGGAAACCTTTCCCATTCTGGAAGTAATACCGGACAGATATGCCATTGCTTCCACGAGCGTAGTCTTACCGCTGCCGCCGTGACCGAGCAATACCACGTTTCGAATCTTGTCAGTTGTATAAACTTTCATATTGTGTCCTCCATTGATCGTTTTTTGGGTAATTATTACAACAAATTCATTGAATTTCAATTTCCCATGTGGTTATTTTACTAAATATTTCTTCCGATTACAAGTAATTGTTAGTATTTTTTCATAAATTTCTCACTTCTGCGAAAGTTATTGATTTTCGCGCTTTAAAGTGTTATAGTCATCCTAAGGATTTTATTTTTCTCCCATTTCGGAAATGTGTTCCTGAATGAATTTGCATATTTGAATCAGAACACG
>CAMAGI010000064.1 GCA_945833775.1 uncultured Lachnospiraceae bacterium | reverse complement strand
GCCGCATCTGTCTCAATCCGTCCGAGTACATCGGCGAGCATTTTATCCGTGATGTATCCGGGACGCAGAATCTGGGGCGGATCAATGGTGAGATCCACAATCGTGGATTCCAGGCCGATCGCTCCCCTGCCGCCGTCAATCACGGCATCGATGCGCCCGTCCAAATCCTCAATCACATATTTTGCAATCGTAGGACTCGGTCTGCCCGATCGGTTGGCGCTGGGTGCCGCCACGTACCCGCCGCCCCGGCGAATCAATTCCCGGGCGATGGGATCGGAGGGCATACGCACCGCCACCGTGTCGAGGCCGCCGGTGGTCTCCTTCGGAACCAGATCGGATTTTTTGAGAATCATCGTAAGCGGTCCGGGCCAGAAGGCTTCCGCCAGCCGCACGGCACTTTCCGGCACCTTTGCCGCAATTCGGTAAATATCGTCAAACTCACTGATATGGACGATCAGCGGATTGTCGCCGGGGCGTCCCTTCGCCGCGTATATTTTGCGGGAAGAGTCCGGATTTAAGGCATCCCCGCCGAGCCCGTAAACCGTCTCCGTGGGAAAAGCGACCAGTCCGCCGTTCTTCAAAATCTGTCCCGCCCTCTCGATGGCGCATTCCTCCGCCTCGGAAAAACAGCCGTTCGCGCCACAAATTGGAATGATTTCTGTCTTCATTTTATCTTCCTGACTTCCGGCAGAGTCTTAAGGATTGCGCAGTCCTCTGCCAATATACCAGTATTGTACCACAACTGATCCAAAAATAAAAGGGAAAAGAAACCGTCCGACTTCGCTCATCTTTGATTTAAATACTGCACAATCCCAAGGTGGATCGCCCATGCCGTCCGATCCTGGTATTCCTCATTGCACAATCTCGCCGCCTCCTCGGAATTGGAGAGAAAACCGCATTCCACGATCACGATGGGCACTCTTGTTTTTTTCAAAAGGTAATAGCTGTCATTTGCTTTTATCTGTCGTTTGTTTCCGGGATCCAGCTGCTCCACCAGTCTGTCCTGAATACACTGTGCCAGATTTTTCCCCGCAATGCTGTCATCATAATAAAAGACCTGTGCCCCGCGGACATACTCCTCCGGATAGCTGTTTTGGTGAATGCTAACCGTCACATCCGGCGCCGTTTCCTCAATCAGCGCAATCCTGCGCTTCATGTCCTGTACCTTTTTATTGGATGCATCCGCATCATAGAGTCCCGCATCGTCCGTTCTGGTTAAAACCACCCGGATGTCCTGCGCTTCCAGATATTTCTTGACCCGATACGCGATCTGTAGATTAACGTCCTTTTCCTGTGCACCGTTTATTCCGATCTTTCCCGGATCCGCGCCGCCGTGTCCGGCATCCAGTACAACCACCTTCGGCGTTTTCGCCGACTCTGCCATAGCGGACACATATCCGGCAACCTCTCTGCCCAACAGAAAGGAACACACCAGCAAAAGCACACCTGCCGCCATTGCTACGGCATTTCCAAATGTTTCCTTCATGCCTGATTTCCTCGCACTTACCTCTCCTCACAATCTATGCTTACGGCAAATGCCAAAGAACCCGGTGGCGGGAAAGAAGTCGGTTGAAAACATGCACTTTTCGGGATATAATAATGACAATCCTTTGTTTATCAAATCCGATACAGGAGGCATCCATGACAATTGTCGACAACCGCAGAAACTGGACATTCGGGATCCTGCTCTTTACCGTTTTGGGAATTCTTCTTCGTCTCACAGGTCTTTCCTACGAGGCGGTGGATTATCTGGAGTGTGTCGTTCCCTGGTTTGAAGATATCAAAGCGATCGGCAACATCACCGCTTTGGCCGAGTATGAGGGAAGCTACAATATCTTCTATATCACAATCATCTATTTTCTCACACTGCTCCCGCTGCCGGCAATCGTGAGCGTCAAGCTGGTCTCCGTGCTGTTTGACTATCTTGCCGTGGCGGTTCTTACGGCATTTGTGTATGATGCGGCTCCCCCGGAGCGCCGATACCGCTACAGCCTGGTCGCCTACGCTGTATTGATCTGTTGCCCCACCGCCGTTATCAACAGCGGGTATATGGCGCAGTGCGAGAGTATCTGGGCAGGTCTCGGTCTGCTTTCCTTCTACCTGATCCGCAAAGGCCACCCGGTATGGGGCATGCTCTCTTTTGGCTGTGCCCTGGCGATGAAGCCGCAGGGTGTTTTTATTCTGCCGATCCTGCTGATCGACTGGTTCTACAGCAGACGCTACTCCATTTTTCACCTTCTCTGGATTCCGGTTGCCATCCAGCTCATCAGCATTCCCGCCATGATCGGCGGCAGCGAGTGGTATGTTTTCTATCGTTTTTTCCGGCAGATGGCAGGACAGTATCCGTATGTCTATTATTACTACCCGAACTTCTGGACCTATCTTCAGGATGCGCCCTACTATGTGTTCGGAAAAGTTGCTATTTTCTCGGCGATGATTGCGCTTCTTCTCTTTGCGGTACTCTTTGTTCGCGCCAAATCCCACGACAGTCGGGACTATCTGGAGGCGATTTCCTACACCTCCATGACCTGCGCCATGATTCTTCCCTGTATGCACGAGCGCTACAATTTTATGGGAGAGCTGGCGCTGGTTGCCTGTAGTGTGATCACTCCCCGTTATCGCGTTCCCGCACTTCTTTTGATTTTGGCCTCCACCCAATGCTATGGTCAGGCTTATCTGGGATGGTTCTGGGTCCCTCATGAGCTCCTCGCGGCCGTCAACATTGCAGTCTACCTATACGTAGCTTACCGCTCCATGTCCGTTTTGTGGCGTACCTCCGGGGAAAAGGAGGTTTGTGTATGAAAAAGAGGGATCTGACCGCTTTGGAAAGGGAACTCCTAAAGCCGGTTGATAAATACCTGCCCGTCATCATTGTAATCGTTGTGACAATAATGTCACTTTTTCTGCGAAAGATTGCCATCTGGTGGAACTATTCGGAGATTATCTCCGGTTTTGACCGCCATGTCGGCCACGTAGAATCTGCTTTCCGCTACATGACGGTGTTCTGGGCAGAACATCTGCCTTTTTTGCCCGTCCACACCGTAAAGTGGATGTCCGGCCTTGCCGATTTCGGTCTTGCCGCATTGGTCACGCTGCTGCTTCGCCGCGAGGACAAAACAAAAAACGCACTGCTCTATACGGTATTTCTCTTTTCCCCGGTTCTCTATCTGCGCGGCATCATATGGGCCCAGCCGGATTCTCCGGGTATGGCATTTCTACTCCTGGCATTTTGGCTGTCGCAGAAGCAGACAGGATGCACCGCACCTTCGGACTGCCGCCTGTCTCTGCGCGGATGCGCCTGTGTTTGTTTTGCCGCCGTCGGCTGTGCACTTGCGCCCGTCCTTTTACCGGTGATGCTCCTCTTTTTGCTCTTCCGCAGGAAGGCAGACAACCGGCGAATGCTTTGTTATCAGACCATTGCCGCGTTTTTCCTGACATGGCTGCTGCAGCTTTTCAGCCTGCTCCTTTTGGACGGTAAATGGGAATTGTCGGAGAGTATCCTGTGTTGTGTAAGATACCTCTATACCGATCCGGTTACCGGAACCGGCTTCTCCTCCGTTGCAGACGGGCTCACCGGTCTGGCAAGAGCCATCGCTTTCCCGGCCTCTGTGATCAGCTTTATCCGTGCCGGCAGGAAACCCACCGGACGAAAGATTGCCCTGGCCTGCGCCATCCAGATTGCCGCTGCCATACTTTACAGCAGTTTTTTATTTTCTTAATCTCTTGTCTTTTCCCCTGCCAAAGGCTTATAATGAGGTTATGGACAACAAACGCAGAATCATCACACAAATATTGGCTCTTGCAGGCATCGTTTTCCTCCTGGCCGGAGGGATATTTCTGTTGCGTTCCCGCCTTCAGGACAGGGACAGCGAAGAAGCCTTTGATTCCCTGCGTCCGGTTTCGCAGGAATCTTCTTCCGAGACAGCGATACCGGATTGCGACGGCGGGGACGAGTCCCTGTCCGGGGCAGTCGCTTCCGAAAGCGTTGTCCGTGAAAGCAGCTCCCCGGAGCAGGGCGAGACAACATCTGCGGATATCGTACCGGAGTCCTCAGAGGAAGCAGAGATACCCGCAGAAGAATCCCCGGTCGCCCAGAATCCCTATCTCGCCGACTATGCCCTAAACGCAGATATGGCGGCCTGGATCCAGGTTCCGGGAACGGTGATCGACTACCCGGTCATGTGGACACCGCGTGATGAAAACTATTACCTGAACCGCGGCTTTGACGGCAAGGAGAACAAAAACGGCTGTCTGATTCTGGATACCGACAGCTGTGTAAATCCCCTGACGACCAATCTGATTATTCACGGTCACAATATGAAATCGGGAGCCATGTTCGGCAGCCTCACAAAATATGCCGATTCTTCCTATGGCAGTGAACACAAGACCATTTATCTGTACACACCGGACTGCAAGCGCGAGTATGAAGTGATCGCCGTTTTCTATTCACAGGTATACCGCAAGACCGATCAGGTTTTTAAGTACTACAAATTTTTCCAGGCAGACACCGAGGAGCAATTTACCGATTTCTATGACAATATCAAAGCGCTGTCTCTTTATGACACTGGTGTCACAGCATCCTTCGGGGATCATTTCATCACGCTGTCAACCTGTTCCTATCATGTTGAGCAGGGACGCTTTGTCGTTGTAGCAAAAGAGACAAAGATTACCGATATTTACCTGCCCGCAGCGGAGTGAGCAGGATAATATACGGCAGATAAAATGCCGGACATTTCATCAAACAACAGGAGGTTACTTACCATGAAGGCAATCAAAAAAATTATTTCCATTCTCGCAATTGCGGCGCTGATGGTCATTCTTCCTACCGGTCACAGTATGGTCGTTTCCGCAGCGGGCGGCACCACCTTCTATGTATTCTATGACAACACGGAAAAGGTATGGCGCTACATCTACGGCAATCACGCCGACGAGGAAGCTGAGAGCTACACCCTCTCCCAGCTGATCAACACCGATTTAAAGGACGGGGATCTGATCGTTATGGGCGGTGACCTTCTCCCCATAGACAACCCCATTGTATTTGGCAAGCATCTGCAGAATCTGACCATCATGCCCTACTGTACCGGTTCTCCCATCGTCTACGCGAACGGAATCGATGAGTGCTATGTCTGCAACAATGTGACCGCCATCGTGCACAGTGACGTGACGAATGCGTACCTCTACGACGGCTCTGTGGCAAACTTTGACGGCAACGTTCAGAATCTGACCATCACCGACAGCAGTTCGGAAATTACGGCAACCGCAAACGTAACCGGAACGGTAGCGCATTTAAGCGCAGTGGCAGACGGGCACCCCGAATGGGACTACTACAATTTTAAAGCAAACACCCTCTCCGTTAAGAATGGTGAGGTAACCACTGCCGTTGCCAACTACAGCACCACTCCTTCCGCTCCCGAGACTACTCCCAAAAATCCTTCCAATGGTAGCGGAGAATACGATGACGTTCCCAAGACCGGTGAGCGTTCCGTTTCAGTTTGGTTTTTCGCAGCAGCCACAATTTGTTTTGCCGCAAGTTTTCTGCTTCGCAGAAAGGAGAAATAAGCGTTTTTTCTTCGACACATATGGAATCGCTACAATAAATCAGACATAATGAGAGCGATTGTAAAGCCCGAACCGGACGGTTCTCGCACTTTACAATCGCTCTTCTTCTATTACACATATCACACATTATAACCGATATCGAGCAACAGTCCTTCTCTTGCGGTTTAGGAGTTCGCATATGCGCTGATCAGTTCCCATACCTCCTGATTGCCGAAGCTCACCTCCCACACTGCCACACCGGCAATGTCGTGCGCCGTCATAACGTTCAACTTTGCCTTCAGCGACTCTTTATCCTCCAGCCATACACGGTAGGTTTTAGCCCCGCTTCCCCACTCCAGATAATTCTGACAGGTTGTCTCATCCCAGATCGGCTCAACGCCGATTCTTCCCAGGAAATCCGCAGTATTTGCGATCGTCAGGGAACTGTCTGTCACATTCGCGCCCTCGATTGTCCATACTCTTGTATAGAACGGAAGGGCATTCACCACCTTGGCGGCAGGCACCTCCTGCAGGGTCTTTTCAATTCCACCCGTGACATAGTCGATACTTGCAACACTTCCCGGTTCGCTGCAGCCATGCCAATGTTCATCATATCCCATAATAATCACATAATCCGCGACCAGTCCCTGGATATCCAGACGATAATAATCATTGAAATTCAAGGGCACATAATTGTCCACGGAGAGAACCAGTCCCTGCTCCCTGCACCGGATGGACAACTCACGCAAAAACTGAGCAAAATGGGGTCCACTATCCTTGCCGATTGTTTCAAAGTCAATATTTACTCCGTCAACACCATATTGCAGCGCCGCGTTTATCACCTGATCGACCATATTGCGGCGAACCGTCGTTGATGACAGTGCGTTGTATACGCTGATATCGTTCCCGGTCTCATTTTCGTAGTTAAAGTCATCCCACACTGCCCATACCTGAAGTCCCTGCGCGTGTGCTTTCTCAACATAGCCGGATGCGGCAAAGCTGCGGAAATTCCCTTCCTCATCACATAGGCTGAACCATGTGGGCGCTATTACATTCAACCCCTTCGAACCATTGATCATGGCCGACAGCGTATCATTTCCACCGACGCCGCCGATTGCATGCCATGCAAGGCTCACCTTTTGATCCATGGAAAGAGAGGTATACTCCGGCAGCTGCACATCTGTCACGGGTGTTTCCTGCAGGGTACCTTCGTTGGTGAGATGCTTGTTCTCCACGTATCCGATGATGGAATCCGAGGTTTTCACCTTGCACCAGGTCTCCATCTGTTCCAGAACCTCAACCGTCTCACCTTCCTCCACTCTGCGCAGGATCGGGCTCTTGATTCCACCCCGCAGACGGACAGCGCTTTTCTTGGCCAGTTCAGCTGTGTTTCTAACGCCCCACTCCGTATAGATCTGTACATGTCTGTCATAGACTTCATAGGAAAAATTGGTGAAGAGCTTCACATAATCCAGTGCGACAAAGATGGTCTCACCATCCCGGTAACAGATCTCGTAGGAGGTCTGATGATCCCCTTGTGCATTTGTATATCCGCTCTGTCCGAAGGAGGTCTCATAGGTCTCCATCGCCGTTGTATACAGAAGCAGCTGTTCGTTCTCATCCACATAAAATGTCTCGTTCAGATATTTCTTGATCGTGTCAAGGTCCAGATAGCAGATATCATTGTGGATCTTAATCTGTTCCTCCACCATTTCATCCTGAAGAATAATCGCCCTTTCGTCGGAGGAGTTCACGCCGAAATAGGTATCCATATCCGCTTCCTCCGTGCTGTAGGAATATTTGTCGATTAATTTCTTGCCGACGATTCCGCCTGCGATCAAAAGAATCAGAATCATCGGTATGATAACGGTCAGTGCTTTCTTTTTCATAATTTATCTCCATTATTGTAATGTGTCGATGTATCTGTCCGCATTCGCGGACAGATACATTCTAACACACGCGGGCGATGATGTCATTGCCAAATTTGACAAAGTAACAAAAAACCATGCATACCTGATAAATTTCCGACACAGGGAGGCAACCCTGTCATAGAAAAATGAATCTTTTCCGTCACTGACTATGGACTTTCCCGGTTTTTGTCAAACAATGCATAAACGTCCGCAAACTGCATCACCCAAAAGGATCGTGATATATCTTATGCAGTCGAAATAAGTGCCCCGGCAGTACTTTTTGCGATCAATTTCATCCACACGAATGAATCCGATGCAATGGGATCGGTATACCATAAATTACCGGTCCTTAAAAAGTTTGAAATGAATTATAATTGGAAAAATGTTAGTTGAACAACTATGACACTGCTCTTACGCGCTTGTAAGACATTCTGAAATGCATAGCAAAAAAGCGTGCATTTCATATAATGAAATATAGCTTAATAAGGGTAATTCGGAACGAAACGTCCCATAACTTGACTCAACTGAAAATAGACTGCCATGCCTCCTTTCCGTACAGAGTACCGGAGGCACCTACCTATGTAAGTATAACACACCTGCCGGCAAATGACAAGTAGAAAAAGAAGATTCCCGCAAGAAATACACGAAAGAGGATTTATTAAAAATTTCGAAACATAAAGCCCGTTCTATTGACGAAAGTTATGGGAGAGTATAATATACTTTTACACGAACACTGCTTATTACGCATTGTAAAATGCAGAAAGGAAGGTTTGTCGTATGAAGATCGAAAAAGTGAACGAAAATCAGATTCGCTGTACACTTACACGCGAAGATCTGGCCAGCCGTGAGTTAAAGATCAGCGAGCTTGCATACGGAACGGAGAAAGCCAAGATGCTGTTCCGTGACATGATGCAGCAGGCCAATTTCGAGTTCGGTTTTGAGGCGGAAGATATTCCCCTGATGATAGAAGCAATTCCTTTGAATGCCGAGTGCATCGTCCTGATCATTACCAAAGTGGAGGATCCCGATGAGCTGGATACTCGTTTTTCCAGATTTGCACCATCTGCGCAGGACGAGGAAGACGAGGAGGAGGACGACGATACAACCCCGGAGGAGATGATGGATCTTTTCCGCCGCATTCAGGAAAAACGTTCCTCCGTTTCCGCGCCCGCTGCCGATCAGGAACCTTTGTCCGCGCCCGGAAAGGAAGCCCCATCCGAGGATCGGAACCGCTCCCGGATATTTGCCCTGGATTCCCTTCACGACGTGATAAACGCCGCACAGGTTGTCGGGCAAAAATTTTGCGGTGAGAGCGTTCTTTACAAGGATAACGAAAGAGACAACTATCTTTTGATTCTGACACAGGGCGAAGAAGACCGCGACCGTTTTGATCGTGTGTGCAACATTCTCTCGGAATATGGTTCTGTGAGAAAAGCCCCTGCTGCAGGCCACACCTTTTTGCAGGAGCACTTTCGTCCACTGATCGCGGAGGGTGCTTTGGAGTCCCTGGCAGGGATCCGGTAACTACAGCTTCTTAATTGAACCCAGCGGAAACGTACGCCGCCGGGCGCATGTACAAAAAGGCTTCGCAGAATAATCTGCGAAGCCTTTTGTATCCGGCGGACGAATTACGTCCCACCATTACATCTTCTCGATTGCCTGCATCAATGCATCGATGTCAATACCGTGAACCATAGCTGCTTCCTCAAGGGATTCTCCCTGCGCGGAGGGGCAGCCGAGGCAATGCATACCTGCTTCCATCAGGATGGGCGCCACATTGGGATTGGTTCTTAAGATCTCGCCGATCGTCATGTCTTTGGTTATATCGCTCATTGTATGTCTCCTCTCTATTGAACTTTTGCGGTTGTTTCGATATTACCGACTTAGTATACCCCATTTTTCGGAATATGACAAGTATGAGGGTAATAACAAATCTGTCATGCAACTGTTATGTAAATCTGTCATGTAAGTCTGTCATGGCTGAAATGAAATTTCAAAAGCTTTATCCCTATCTGTTTTTGCGCGAAGGAAACCACTGCAATTCAAACCGGATGCATAGCGCGACATGCGTATGAAGTGTAATGTAATGCAAATGGCACCGCTCAGCAACCGAAAATGAAACGCATTTTTTGAGTGAAAGATAACTAATATGATATCGAGTCAAATACATGCTAAAATATAAAAGTAAGATGCCAGCAGGTCAAAAAATCAAGGAAATCAGGCAAATTACCTGCTGAAACGATATAGTACATTGTCTGTAGGTAATATGACCAGGAAATTTAAGTAAATTACCCACTGAAGCAATATTGTAGGTTGTCAGCAGGTAATGTGACCAGAAAATTCAAGTAAATTACCTGCTGAAGCAATATTGTACATTGTCTGTAGGTAAATGACGGGAATTCATCAATTCCGATTATTTAATTGTTGCTTCTGTGTCTGCCACAATGCTTCACGAAGCAGACCTTGAAATCCGTTGGTACTTAGCGAGGTCCTTTCGAGCTTAGTACCATTACGGATTTCATGGAGCGAAAGCGTTCTGCGGATGAAGTATTGTGGTAGGCACAGGTACCTTCCCAAAGGAAGCGACAACCAACCGTCCTGCCGGACTTTTTTGACCCTTCTTCGGTCAATGATAACCGTTACACCTGCTCTTGGTCAATGAATGAAAATCCTGCTCTTTGTTGTCAGGCTTCTCCTAGTCTCATTATCTATGGCACGGTTTCGGGAAATACCTTGGCTTAGCAGATTTGTACCCAAAAAAGTACACTTCATTGCCTTGACTGCTTCTGTTCTTTTTCATATAATGAGTGCATAGGTAAGAAGCACTTTTTTCATCATACCAATAAAAATTTTATAGGAGGCATTTCAAACATGAAACCAATTGAAACTGATTTCGTACGTGGCAAGTGGGACAAAGAAGTCAATGTTCGTGACTTCATCCAGAGAAACTACCATCCTTATGATGGTGATGACTCTTTCCTTGCCGGTCCTACCCAGAACACCAAGGATCTGTGGGCAATGGTACTTGACCTTCAGAAGAAGGAGAGAGAAGCAGGCGGCGTTCTTGATATGGACACTAAGGTTATCTCCACCATCACTTCCCACGCTCCCGGATATCTTGACAAGAGCAAGGAGACCATCGTAGGTTTCCAGACCGACAAGCCCTTCAAGAGATCCCTGCAGCCTTATGGTGGTATCCGTATGGCAGAGAAGGCTTGTACCGACAACGGCTACGAGGTTGATCCCGAGATTTCCGAGTTCTTCTCCACTCACAGAAAGACTCACAATGCAGGCTGCTTCGATGCTTACAATGCAGAGATGAGAGCTTGCCGTTCCGCTCATATCATCACCGGTCTTCCCGATGCTTACGGCCGCGGACGTATCATCGGCGACTACAGACGTGTTGCTCTGTACGGTATCGACAGACTGATCGAGGACAAGCAGGCACAGAAGGATTCCACCGGACGTGTAATGACCGACGATGTTATCCGTCTTCGTGAGGAGATTTCCGAGCAGATCACCGCTCTGAAGATGATGAAAGAGATGGCTGCATCCTACGGCTGCGATATTTCCAACCCCGCTACCAACGTTAAGGAAGCAATCCAGGCTGTATACTTCGGATATCTGTGTGCAGTTAAGGAGCAGAACGGTGCTGCTATGTCCCTTGGACGTACCTCCACCTTCCTTGACATCTATGCTGAGAGAGACCTTGCAAACGGAACCTTCACCGAGGAGCAGATTCAGGAGTTCGTTGATCACTTCATCATGAAGCTTCGTTGCATCAAATTTGCTCGTACTCCCGAGTACAACCAGATTTTCGCAGGCGATCCCGTATGGGTAACCGAGTCCCTTGCCGGTGTTGGTGTTGACGGTCGTCACATGGTTACCAAGATGAGCTTCCGTTATCTGAACACCCTGTACAATCTGGGTGCTTCACCCGAGCCCAACCTGACCGTTCTTTGGTCCACCAGACTTCCTGAGGGATTCAAGAGATTCTGTGCAAAGACCTCTATTGAGACTTCCTCCATCCAGTACGAGAACGATGACCTGATGAGAGTTACTCACGGTGATGACTACGGTATCGCCTGCTGCGTATCTTCCATGGTAATTGGTAAGGAAATGCAGTTCTTCGGAGCACGTGCAAACGTTGCAAAATGTCTGCTGTACGCTCTCAACGGTGGTGTTGATGAGGTTACCAAGAAGCAGGTTGGTCCCAAGTATCGTCCTGTAGTCGGAGATGTTCTGGAATACGATGATGTAGTAAGCAAGTTCGTTGACATGCTGGAGTGGCAGGCTGATGTTTATGTAAACACTCTGAACATCATCCATTACATGCATGACAAGTACTGCTACGAGAGAGCAGAGATGGCTCTTCATGACAGAGATGTAAAGAGATACTTTGCAACAGGTGTTGCAGGTCTTTCCATCGTGGCAGACTCCCTGTCCGCAATCAAGTATGCCAAGGTTGAGCCCATCCGCGATGAGGACGGTATCATTGTTGACTTCAAGACCACCGGAGACTTCCCTAAATATGGTAACGATGATGACCGCGTAGATGAAATTGCACAGTGGGTTGTTCATACCTTTATGACCGCTGTAAGAAGACATCATACTTACAGAAATGGTATCCCTACCACTTCCATTCTGACCATTACCTCGAACGTTACCTACGGTAAGGCAACCGGTAATACTCCCGATGGACGTAAGAAGGGCCAGCCTTTCGCTCCCGGTGCTAACCCCATGCACGGCCGCGATACTCACGGTGCAGTAGCTTCCCTGTCTTCCGTATCCAAGCTTCCTTTCAATGATGCACAGGATGGTATCTCCA
>CAMAGI010000063.1 GCA_945833775.1 uncultured Lachnospiraceae bacterium | reverse complement strand
CAGATTTGCTTTTTGACACGGCAGGCGCAATATGACCGTGCGGGAAAGCTTTTGAAGCAGACACAAGATGCGCTTCGGTTGTCGGGATTCCCGGAGGCGTGGGCGTTTGATGAGACGCAGATCGCTATTGCAGAGAATGACTTGGACGAAGAGGAGGAAACTCCGGTACGATTTCTGGTGAATCAATGTGTGGACGAACTGTCAATCAGTACCTGTATGAAAACCAAATGGGTTTTGGTGGATCTGAGAGAAGTACCGGAATTGTATTTACAGGTGTTGGCGGTGGGACTCGGAATTCCGCAGATTGTGTACCGACAGACACAGTTTATCGAGCCGGATAAAAACGGAATTCTCATACAGACGATCGAGCAGCTTCCCAGTGCCCTGCACTATTATCTGGATGGTTTAAAAAACCGAAACAAAGCGAGAATCAACGCGTATGAGTTGAGCAAGAAATATACGGCAGGTGTTCTTTTGCAAAAATGGAAAGAGGTCATAGAGTCCGTTGAGTGATATTTGTGTTTTACAATTAGGGGATACCGATTGGCGTACCAGGTATACGCTTCCCGATCATGTGGATTTTGAATATGCATCGTCCTTTACAGCGCCGGTGTCCAGGCAGTACGATATTGTGTTCCTGGACAGGGCTCCGCTTGAGGAGGAACTGCATTGTCTTTTTGAGGCGACCAGAGCATACACGCTGTATGTGACGGATTCGGTGGAATTAAGTGAAAAGGCACAGTTTTATTATGACTGCCGTAAGGGACAGCGTCTGCCTGCGGATCGGATTGGCGAGTTTCTGGAACAGGAGCTGAGATTTTATTTCGGATACTCTTATGGTGAGAAATTAAGGCACGAGGATCTGTCCATTTCCTCTTTCTTTGCGGGAGAGGTCAAGTGGAACGGTCACCATGATGTGACACTGTCCGGTGTGTTTGGTGAGGACTTCCGACAGATTGCGTTTTGGCGCTATAATATTCCGGTTGCGGTCAATCAGCCGCTGGATCTTTGGCTGGAGTACGGAAAAACCCCGGATGCGGAGATTGCATTGACCGTGACGGGCTTTGCTGCGGGATCCCAGGCAGAGGTCATCAGCCGCAGGACTTACACGGAAGAAGAACTTGCAGAGCCGATCCGGGTTGGCGGGGATCAGAGGGAGCAGAGACTTTTCCTTTCGATCGAGGCAAAGGGTGCGGGGGAGATTCGGATTATTTCCATGCACAGCAGGTATTCCCGGGGAAGTCACGGCACTTTTCTGCCGGGGGGTGAGCGGTATGTAACGTCGGACAGAGAAGAGGTTTTTGCCTATTTTGATCCTGCCGATATGCAGCCGCCGCTCAATGTTTATTTCTCCGGCTACAAGCAGAGGGAAGGCTTTGAGGGCGTCAATCTGATGCGCAAAATGGGATGTCCCTATCTGTTGTTGTCGGAATCCAGACTGGAGGGTGGCGGATTCTATATCGGTTCTGCCGAATATGAGAGGATAATTACCGGCATTATCCGCAAATACATGAAGAAGCTTGGCTTTGGTCCGGATCAGGTGGTTTTCTCCGGATTGTCCATGGGGACTTTTGGTGCGCTTTACTACGGATGCGAGTTTACCCCGCATGCCATGCTGCTTGGCAAACCATTGGCCAGCGTCGGTGATATTGCGACAAATGAAACCCTTGTTCGTCCCGGCGGATTTCCCACGTCATTGGATGTTTTACTGACCAACACAGGAGGACTGGATGGGGATTTAGTACGACGGTTAAACGAACGCTTTTGGAACCGGTTTGATGCGGCCGTCTGGAATAAGACCAAATTTGTCGTTGCCTATATGATCGAGGATGACTACGATCAGACAGCCTATGAGAAGCTGATTTCGCATGTTCGCTTTGGCGGCGTTCAGATCTACGGGAAAGGTCTGCACGGAAGGCACAATGATAATTCCGGCGGGATTGTCAGTTGGTTTGTCAAGCAGTATCGCAAGATCCTGCAGGATGATTTTGGCAGAGCCGAATCGGATACTTAACACGCGATTTCTCTGACGCAAAAGCGTCTGCGAAACGGAGGGTAACATGATCGGAGAGAAATGGACAATCTATTGGAATGAGTTTTCTTCGGATACCTACCTGTACGGCTCAGAGATTACATTTCATTCCAGGAATGACGTGGAGTTTCGAAATGAACTGATGCCGTCTGGAACGGTGATTAAGCAATGGTATTCCAAAACCAATTATCAGGCTCAGAGAATCGAACCAACGCTGCCGATGATTGACGGAGAGAGCTTTTACCAGATTGAATTAAACATAGACTGCGCAGAGGGCGAAAACTGTCTGGGCAGACTGGTGTTTTATGACCGGTTTGATAAAGAGGCCGGTAGCGTGACATTGCGGGATTCTGTGACGGATTTCCGGTGTCCGCTGAAAACCTACAGCTATCGGCTACAGTTGATCAACGGGGGAGTAAAGGCCTTCCGTTTTCATTCCGTTGTGATCCGGGAGATACTTGATGAATCAGAAGAAGACGATGAAAAAAATGCATAAATTACTGCTTCGGATTCGGGATATTGAAGAGGAGATGAAGACGCTTTCCGACAAGGAACTTGCCGGAAAAACGGACGCATTCAAGGCCCGTCTTGCAGACGGTGAAACCACGGACGATCTCCTCACAGAGGCGTTTGCGGTTGTCTGTGAAGCGGATTTCCGTATCCTGGGGAAGCGGCCCTATGACGCGCAGATTCTGGGTGCAATCGCACTGCATCAGGGATATCTGGCGGAGATGAATACGGGGGAGGGCAAGACCCTTGTTGCGACCCTGCCGCTTTATCTGAATGCACTGACCGGAAAAAGTACGATTCTGGTCACGGCAAATGAGTACCTGGCAATTCGTGACGCAGAGGAGATGGGGCCGGTGTACTCCTTTCTGGGTCTTACGGTGTGTGCCGGAGTGAAGAAAAAGAAGGATGAGAGATTTGATGACGATGAGAAAAAGCAGATCTATCAGTCCGACATTGTCTATACGACTCACGGAGTTTTGGGGTTTGATTATCTCCTGAACAATCTGGTAACTTCGGCACAGAACCGTTTCATGAGAGAATTGTATTACGTCATCATCGATGAGGCGGACTCTGTTCTTCTGGACGGCGCTCAGACACCCCTTGTTATCTCAGGTTCTCCTCGTGTGCAATCGAACCTGTACAATCTTGCCGATTTCTTTGTCACTACGTTGATCGAGGGACGGGACTATGAGACGGAGGAGAAAAAGGTCTGGCTGACGGATGCGGGTGTGCGCTACGCGGAGCAGTTTTTTCGGATCCCCAATTTCTACGGGGAACATTATTTTGAGATCAATCGACATGTGACCCTTGCCCTTCGAGCCCATGTTTTGTTTGAGAAGGGCAAGGAATACATGATTTCGGCCAAGGGAGAGATGAATCTGTTGGATGGTGGCTCCGGTCGCATGATGGAAGGAGTCAAGCTGCGTGGTGGTCAGCACCAGGCAATCGAGGTGAAGGAAGGACTGGAGGCATCTCAGGAGACCCGGTCGGTTGCTTCGATTACCTTCCAGAATCTGTTTCGGATGTTCCCTAAGATGGCGGGAATGAGCGGAACCATGGCCGATGCCTCGCAGGAACTGTTGGATGTTTACCAAAAGGAGGTTCTGGTTATTCCGCCCAATCGACCGGTTCAGAGAAAGGATTGCAGAGATCTATATTTCAGGGACAAGGAGAGCCAGCTGGAGGCGGCGGTGCAAAAGGCACTGCACTGTCATGATAAGGGTCAGCCTGTTTTGCTCGTGGTATCTACAATCGCTGATACCGAGATGGTTTCAAAGCGTCTTCTGGAGGATGAAATTCCCCACAATGTGCTGAATGCAAACAACGCTTTCTGGGAGGCGGAAATCATCAGGGAAGCAGGACAACCAGGTGCGGTCACGGTTGCCACTTCCATGGCCGGGCGCGGTACGGATATCAAGCTAGGAGAAGGTGTTAAGGAGCTGGGAGGTCTCGCCGTAATCGGAATCGGGAGAATGGGGAGTGTCCGACAGGAGCGGCAGGCAAGAGGCCGGGCCGGTCGCCAGGGCGACCCGGGGTTCAGTCAGTTCTTTGTCAGTGTTCAGGATGAAATTGTTGTAAACAGCGGACTGGCAAATATTGACAAATACACTTCCGGACAGAAGCGCCCCTCCAGGCGAAAGGTTCGCAAACTGGTGCAGAGCGCCCAGAGCCTGGGACAGGAATACGCCACCATGGGCAGGCGACATTCCACAGACTATGACAAGGTGTTGCAGTACCAGCGCAATCTCATCTATGAGACCAGGAATCGGCTGCTGGACGGCGGAACGGTGGAGCGGCTCCGTTTTCTGGAAATCGCGGAGGAGAACATTGATCGTTTTCTGAACACGGAGCCGATGCTGCAGGATCGCATCCTCGGCCGCTACATTCTGGATAACATATCCTACCGTCTTGACGATGAGGCCCCGGAGATTTCTCTGCATGATAAAGATGCGGTAAAGCGTTATCTGTTAAAATGTGTGGAACGGGGATTGCTGGAACAGGAGAAATGCATCGGGGCGGACCGGATGGATGAGTTTGTACGGGTGGCTGCGCTGACCGCGATTGACGAGGCGTGGGTGGAGCAGGTGGACTATCTGCAGCAGCTTCTGCAGGCGGTGTCGGGGCGTTCCACTGCGCAGCGAAATCCGATTTTTGAGTATCAGGCGGAAGCCCTGGAGTCGTTTCGAAAGATGGAAAGGACAATCCTTCGAAATGTGATGCGCAATGTTTTGCTGAGTGAAGTCGAGATCGATTCGACCGGGAAATTGGGGATTTTGTTCCCATAATACAGAAAAAGGTGAGGACGCAATGATTTACAATTTTAATCTTGGTATCGGCTGGGCGAGCAGCGGCGTGGAGTATGCACAGGCATACCGCGCGTCCATTCTTCGCAATATCGGGATGGAAGCCAAATTTATCTTTACGGATATGTTTCCGCGGGATAATATACAGCACATGACAGAAAATATGGGATTTTTGGATTCGGAGATCATCTGGTTGTACACATTCTTTACGGATTGCAGGATTGCACCGGTATCGTACACCCTTGCCATGCTGGAGCAGACTTTCGAAGGAAGGGATTTTTCTTTTTCCAGAGACGGGATGAAGGCTACCTACAAGTTTACCGGCACGGATCAGTATTACACGGTGTACATGGTGGATGAGACGAGTGACCGCGTGCACCGTGTGGAGATGGTGTCGGCGGGTTGTCTGATTCGCAAGGACTATTATACCTATTGCAGAATCTTTTCGGAGTATTATGCGCCGTTGGATAAACAGGCGCATCTGTATGAACGGCGCTTTTTCAATGAAAACGGCAGCGTCGCCTACGAAGAGATCATCGACGGCGATGCGGTCATGTATCAGTTTCCGGACCGGATTTTCTGCTCCAAACAGGAGCTGGTTGGATATCTGGTGGAATGCCTGAAGCTCACGAAGGACGATACGGTGATTATTGACAGAGGTGCGGAGAACGGACAGACAATTCTGAGAAACGCTGCCCCTGCACGGGTGGGACTTGTGGTGCATGCGGATCACTTCAGCGAAGGAAGCACAGACGATACCTACATTCTCTGGAACAATTATTATGAGTATGTTTTTGCACAGTATAAGCATATCGATTTCTATGTCACGGCGACGGATGTCCAGAATCAGCTGCTGCGGGAGCAGTTTCTGCATTACCATGGCTGTGAGCCGAATGTGGTGACAGTTCCCGTGGGGGCACTGAAGGAACTGAAATATCCGAGTACAGAAAGACGGCCGTACTCACTGATTACCGCCTCAAGACTGGCCAATGAAAAGCATCTGGATTGGCTGATCGAGGCTGTGATTGCCGCCAGAAAGACCATTCCGCAGCTTACGCTTGATATCTATGGCAAGGGCGGTGAGGAGGAGAATCTGAAACATCTGATCCGACGCAATCGTGCCGATGAATACATACGTATGATGGGGCAGCAGAAACTGGATGAGGTTTACCAGAATTACGAGGCGTACATTTCTGCGTCACAAAGCGAAGGCTTCGGACTTACGCTGCTGGAGGCGTTGGGTGGCGGCCTTCCGATCATCGGATTTGATGTGCGTTACGGCAATCCGACCTTTATTGATGATCAGGAGAATGGTTATCTGATTCCGGTGACGGATGAAATGGACAGCAAGGAACGCACGAAAAAGCTTACAGAGGCCATTCTTCGTATGTTTACGGAGGCGGATCTGGATGCGTTCCACGCTCATTCCTATCAGAAAGCGAAACAGTGGCTCACCGAAGAAGTGGAGAAAAAGTGGAAGGCGGTTCTGGGATGAATGACATGATACTTTTGATGGATAATTATGGGAATGACAGCAAAAGCCTGCATACTTCCTTTCGGATGGCGGGAATCGATTGCCCAACCCTGGTGATTGACGATGACGGTTTCCTTCCGGAGGATGTGACTTCCGTATTCGGTTTTTTTCTGGGGGATTTTACAAACGCACCGAATGTGCCCGGAAGACCGCGCTATTTTAACGAGGTTGTGGTACCGGATTACTGGGAGATAAGCGGCACCAACAACAACGGCAAGATCCACGATCTCACCAGGGAGCGCGGTCGGATCTTCTATGCCGAGCCCACCCACAGGAGACTGGTAAAAATTGTGGATTGGCTGGATGAGAGAGGCATCGCGCGTGTCAGTGATCATTATAACCGATACGGAGCGATCTTCGCCAAGACCATCTTCAATGAGAAGGGGCAGCGCGTGAATAAGGCCTATTTTGACGCTGATGGCAGGGAGATCATTGTCGAGAATTTTGTGACCGGCGATATTATTCTGAATGAAGGAAACGGCGTGAAATTCTTCCGGAACCGGGTGGAGTTTATCGCCTATCTGCTGACCCGTGCGCCGTTTCAGGGAAAGCGGATCTGTTTTAACACGCTGTCCACCTCGTTCTTTGTGACACAGAGAATTCCGGCGGAGGCGACCAAGGGTGATATTCTATTTTGGCAGGAGCCGGAACGGGGCGATATTCCGGGCAATATGCAGGTGATTTTAAACGGACAAGCCAATCGTGCTGCCACAATCTATGTGCAGAAGCGACAGGCCTATGACAGACTGCTGGCGCTGGGAGCCAATCCTGCGGTTTTGCACAGCAAGGGATATGTCTATCCGTTTGCGCGTGAAAACGGGCATCGCAAGGAAGTCCTGATCTGCACCAACTCAGACAATGTGGAACATTGCGAGGAATTGATCAAAGCCCTTCCGGAACTGCATTTTCACATTGCCGCTCTGACGGAGATGTCCTCCAAACTCATGGGAAAAGGAGTTTACGAAAATGTATCGTTGTATCCGGGGGTCAAACCGAAGGTGTTGGACAGCCTGTTTGCAAAGTGTGACTGGTATTTTGACATCAATCACGGAAATGAAATCGTGTCGGCGACACAGCAGGCTTTTTTGAACAATCAACTGATCCTTGCATTTTCCGAGACGATTCACGGAAGAAATTACATTACGGATGAGAATATTTATCCGGCTGCCGAATGCGACCGAATGATCGCAGACGTCAAAAAGCTCCTTGCCGATTCGACCGGGTTTGAGAAGCTTCTGGGCAGACAGAGAGAGGCGGCTTACTCGGAGGACGTCGGAGCGTACCTGAACTTATAAATTTTGGATCAAAGGAGAGTGCAGGCTTGATTTTTGACAATATGATGTTTCACAACGTGGAGGAACTGGAAGAGACAGATAACGGATATATTTTATGGCGTGTTCCTGCTTCGCTTCGCTCGCACTTAAGCGAGGCTGCCGCGGTCAAGGCTGCATGCTTTGCTACCGGGGTTGAAATCCGTTTTGTGATGAAGAGTGACAAGGTGACACTGACACTGAGAACCGAGCCCATGGAGGAAGCCCAGGTCGCATATATTTACTTTGGAGCGTTCCAGGGAGGCTGGCAGCAATCCAGCGTGGCAATCACCGGAGAGAATACCTCTGTAACAATCACAAGACCGGATCGGCTGGAGCAATTAAAGGAAATTGCTGAGAACCGGCGGATCGGTTTTTCGCCGGAGGTCGTGCGTATCGTTTTGCCCAGCGGTCTGATTCGCTATGTCGGTGTTGAAGGGGAGGTGGAGCCGCCTGACTCCAATCTTCTTCCGCAAAAAACCTATCTTGCCTACGGATCTTCCATCACACACGGAAGTCTGGGGTTGGCTATGCCCTTTTCGTATGTTTTTCGCATCAGTCAGATCTTAAATTGCGATTACATCAATATGGGATTTCCGGGAACGGCACTCATGGAAAAGGAGATGGCAGAGTATCTCTGCGCAAGACAGGACTGGGACTTTGCATCCCTTGAGATGGGAGTAAACATGTTGAAAGACGGCTTTACCCCGGATTTTTTTGAGGAGCAGGTCCGTGCGTTCACAAAGCCTTTTGCGGATGACGGGCGTATCGTCTTTGCGACGGATGTGTTCGGTTATAACGGTCATTATCAGGAGCTTGCGGCGCAGTATCGACGGATTACCAGGCAAGTGCTTGGGAAGAGTTCCATTCACTATACGCCGGGGCTTTCCCTCCTCAACAATCCGGTGTTTATTTCTCAGGATATGACCCATCCTTCTGCGGAGGGACAGCTCCAGATCGCAGATCATTGGTCGGAGATTATGCAAAGATATTTTCAAGGCGATTGAGGGAAGTCGGGACCGCAATGTATGCTATTTACTACGACCCGGGAATCCGCCTTCAAAGATGCAATAAAGTCCGTTTCCTGCCCGGAGGGGCTTAAGATGATTACCCGTCCCCTGGAGACGGTGAGGGCAGCACAAAAGATGCGTCGCTCCTCGCCGTAGGATGCGGCATCACGCTTGTCGATGAGACTGTAGATCAGCTCATTTTCGCAGGTGGCATCAGGAAATCCACCGGTCTTGTCCGGACTCTGCACGATGATTACGGCATCCGCGCTGTCATCGATACACTCGGGTGCCGTGCGATAGCGGTAGCGGGAGAGAAGAATCCGGCGGGCTTCGCAAAGCGTCTGCTCATTCCGGCAAACGACCAGGATTTGTTCCGGCTGCAGTTCTTGGGAAAGAAGAGCTGCAGCCTTTTTAAGTGCCATCCTTAGATCTTTGGAATATTCCAGGATGGTAACCGGTTCCTTCACATGAACATTTGATTTCAAAACGCGCCGATAGTGATTGGTATCGCATAGCCGGAAAGCCTCCGCAATATCCAGAAGCTCCTGTGGTGCGGCGCAGGTCTGATCCGGTGTCAGGATCCGGGCATTTGGGAAATAGTCCCCGAAGAAGGTGAGAAAACTCAGATCACACCCTTTCACCCGATGGATTCCCCGTCTGTCATCTCCGAAACAGTACACTTCCGCATCCTCTCCGGACAATGCTTTCAAAAGACGCATGCGGCTGTGGGACAATTTCTCAAAATCCGGGACAAAAACAGCACAGTATGCGCGGGGATATTCTCCGCTCTCGATCCTGTCAGCTGCGGTATAAAGCAGATCGTCGGGATCCATCTGTCGGAAAAAGGCCAGCTTTTCCTCATAGCCTAGCAGTACCTTCTCGAAGAGGGTGAAAAAGAGCGCAAAACGTTTCCGCTCAGCAGAACCTTTCGCGCGGGTGAGACTGCGGACCTTAGGAAGATCCGCCAGGGTATAGCCGTGGCTCTTGTAAAGGTTGAAGTAGGTGGTAACCAATCGAGTAGGATCCGACAGACAGGCATCCGAAAACTGTGTGGTGAAACCGGGATTGGCAACTGTCTCATCGAGGATTACGCTTTTGAGAATTGCTTCTACCAGCAAGGTGCGATCCTTTTCACTGAGTTCCCTTTCACTGACAGGGACAGATGCATTCTGTGCGAAAACAATTTTCCTGGAAAGACCGGCAAATGTAAAGAGATCTACGGAGAGATTATATTGACCAGTCTGGTCAAAAATAGCGCTTAGGGAGCGGTCCGATGGTGAGAGAACAAGGATTTCGCCCGGTCCATACCCCTTGGTGCGTATGAGATAGCGAATTTTGGACAAGATGGCAATGGTGATGGACATGGCATCACCGGTGACTGTGAGCTGGGCGCCCGGAATCAAATCAGAGGGCGTGAGAGAGGGACTCCCGAAATTCGGATTAGAAACGTCTTCTTCATCGGGAGCAGCCGGAGGCAACACAGTGGCGGTCGCAGGGGCTTTGTGCAAAAGCTTTTCCGTAGGTTCTTGCAGCAAAAGATTACGTTCGGTAGTCTTAAGAGAATCCAGTGAACCGGACAGAGTATCGATCAGACGGTTCGTATCCTCCGAAAGCTTTGTGCATTCCGATAAGATGGGTTCCAGGTGCGTACGGGCAACAGATATTTCGTCCTTCAGAGTCGCAAACGATGCTTTGAGGGGTGAAATCTCCGGAGATACTGATTCCTGACCGGACAGGGAAGAACCTGATTGCGTAATGGAGTCAAAGTCAACGGACTGAAGGATTTGAAATTGCTGATACCACCTGGCATCCTTTGAAAGAAGTGCCGTCGCGCGCTCACAGGCAGGCGTTATTTCGTCGAGGTATCTGCGTGCCTGACTCAGGCAGCCCGTGCAGAGAGAGATCAGGAGTCGACATTGTCTCGAGGTTTGGTGCGGAGCATTTTGCATTGCTTCAATATCCTGAAACAGAGCGTCACGGGCCAGAAGAAGTTCCTCGTAACGGGTTTTGTCGGGGGGAGCGCATTCCTTCGCCTGAACGCAGAATGAGCGCACGATATCCAGGGCCCTCCTGCAGTCCTGTTCCGTGGAGGGGGCTGTAACAATACCGTACCGGGTATCGGATATGAGTTGTGTGATATCCCGAAAAAAAGCCATGCGAATCTCCTGTCAATATCTGCTTCTATTTTGAACGTCAACCTGCAAACTGTCAAGTAAACGCCTGTTTTTCGGTGAGTTTATTGACGTGAAACGGGCAAGGAGTATAATGAAATGGGGGTGCTGTTTTGAAAATACATATTACAAATCTGTATAATTTTAATCCAGATGATACGCTTGTGGGAAAACAACATCGCATTGCCGAAGCAGGATTTTCGCTTGGGTATCGGGAAATGGGTATCTTTTCTTTTCCGGTAGAAACGGATACGAGTGCTGAGTTGTCAAAACGCCTGGACGGAGTCATAGCCGCATTGGAATCCGATGATGTGGTTTTTCTGCAATTGCCGACCGGAAACGGTGTTGTTTACGAAAATCTGCTTGCGCAAAAGTGCAAAGCTTATCGCAATACAAAACTCATCATCATCTTACACGATATGCAGCTGTTTTCCGAAACTGCGAATGCACAGGAAGAGTATGCTCTTCTTTGCCAAATGGCGGATGCGGTGATTGTTCCGCTTAAACAGGATGTCGGGAAACTGAATGCAAAGGGAATATCGGTTGTGCTTCCCATGGATGATCTGAAGATTCCGGAGGACGGCAAAGAGGTGTTGGATACCGGATACCGCGCTTTGCGCCGGAGTGATTTTTATATCAAAAAGGGACTCATGAACGCGGTGGAAGCCGTGTTTGCCCCGGAGGATCTGATGTGGCGGGAAGCAGCCCGGGAAATGCAGGATGAAATCCAAATCGGATTTGGCCTGTATGACAAGACCGGGAACTACAGCGTCTGGGTCGGCGTGACGATGCAGTCAGTGGTGGAACACACCGATGCACCGATTTGTTTTCACATTGTGCATGACAGCACTTTGAATCCTTCCAATCGTGAAAAACTGATTCGTGTGGGAACACAGAACGGAAACAGGATAAAGTTTCATAAAGTGGATGACTCATTGTGGGAGAGCTATAAAGACCGGGCAAGACATTTTACAATCGGCACGTTCTTTCGGATTATGCTCCCGGAATTGCTCCCGGAGGTATCAAGGATCATATATCTGGATGCGGACCTTCTGGTGAATCGGGATATAAAAGAGCTGTGGGATACGGACATACAGGATTATTGCCTTGCCGCAGCGCCGGATTACGGGACTGTGGAGGCTGGTGGTCGTCCCTGGCCGGTTCAAAAAAATGAAGTGCCGGTAGCACGCTACTTTAATACCGGTGTTCTTTACATGAATTTGGATCAGATACGTGCAAAAGGAAATATGGCAGAAGAAGTTTTTGCATACTTAAAGGATAATAAGGAAGCCTTTCTTCCGGACCAGGATGCACTTAACGTAATCTACAGAGATCGGACGCTTCTGGTGGATACGTCATGGAATTGTTTTGTTTGTTCGAAGACGGGAACACATATAGACAAACTGGAGAATCAAATTTACCATTATGCGGGTGCCAAATTAATATTGTATTCCATGTCTGAGATAGAT
>CAMAGI010000062.1 GCA_945833775.1 uncultured Lachnospiraceae bacterium | reverse complement strand
CACTTTCCGCAAACTAATAATCTCCTGCTCCAGCTTGCAGTCATGATCCAGCATATATTGCAAGGTCTCTGTATAGCGCCCGCTTTGCATCAGGTTCTTTGCCTTCACCCGATCTTTGTCCGTTAAAGGTTTCCGGTATTCTTGGTACGTTACTAATTCCTCACTGCTCATGAAAAGCGGCTTAAAATCAATTCCGGTTCCTTTTCGAAGATGCTCCAGGATATAAAATCCATCCGGGTCAATGTCGCCGAAATGAAACCATTCTTTATCGGGATTCTCCTGATGAATCCGCTTGAGAAGCATCTGTTTTTCACTGTTGTGATATCCTGCCAGATAAAGATAGGCACAGCCTTCCTCTTTCACCCGATGAAAGGAAGTCAGATTTTCAACCGTCACGATTCTTCGGCAGCCGACACGAATCGATGCAATTCGGCGAATCAGTTCAGAGGACAAGGCAAGCGGATCGGAATCAACCAAAATCTTTTCCCCGTTCTCCAAAGATAAGCTTATATTTCCCTTGAGATAAACATAGGATGGATTTGTAAAAATCTTGAACTCCTCAAGGATTACTTTTTCCTGCTCCCTTGCGTCATCGATTCCTGTTAGTTTTTCTTCAAAATTCTGATATGTTCGAAGGATTTTGCATACTTTGCTGCGGTATTTTTCCTCAAAAGCTTTGCTGTCTGCCAATAACAGAATCGACAATTCTCTTTCCAGCATTTCCTCTTGATTGGTCCATAAGAACTCCAAAATCTGCAGAAGTTTTTCCGTCACCTCAAGCGTATACGTGGGTTTCTTCCCGCCGGCAATGCGACTGCGCTGCTCCCGGCAAAAAGCGCCAATCAAAGAATTGTCTTTCTTGCACCATTCTTCGAAAAATGTGATTTGATCCTGTACGATATCCTTCTTAGGTTTTCTTTGGAGCAGTTCGTAATACTCCGGCAGCCGGTCACTGCATGCTACCAGTTTTGCAATAACACCGCAGCTCTTTTGAATCGTCAGGATTCCTCTGTTCTGCAAATCATCCATCTCTGCTTCAAAATCTTTCACCTGTTTGATATCTGCAAAGTCAGAAGCATACTCCGCCCATATCGCAACCGGATCGACCGAAAAACTCTGTGTAACCACATTCGTTCCCTCATGTGTTTTACTTCTCTCATACTTGTCCAGCAAAGTATTCAAGACCTTTTTCTGATTAACCGTAAATTTCATGAATCCGCACTAACCCTTCCACTGCATCCGTATAGCGACCCGTAGTCACCAGACTGACGGTCGACTGAATAAACTGACCGATACTGTTAATTTTCTCCGGCGGAGCCGCATAAATGACCTGAAAATCATTTTCCTCCAAATATTTCACCATCTGCTCAATTCGCTCTCTGGAGAGTGCAGAAAATGCCTCGTCGATAAAAGCTAACCGTGCACAGCAATTTCTTTTGGGATAGCACTGTAACAGGCTGGCAGCCAGAATGATAAAGTAGGGCGTCTGTTTTTCTCCATTCGATGCGGAGCCCTGTTTCTTGGAAAGATCGGCTGTGATTTCCTCATTGCCCTGATGGCTGGTAATCTCCATGTCATAGGTAAAATATTTTCGGTAATCGGTATATTCCGCCTCATCTTCTTCATTCAGAATCATGTCCATAAATTCCCGGATGTCCCGCTCCATCTCCTCATCATCCCGATTGGAGTTCATGTACACTTCCGGCGAATCCATATAATTCTCCAGTTTCTTGCAGATGCGGAAAAACAACATTCTCTCCGGTTTTTCTTCCATTTTGAATCGGTAGGTATCCTGTCCGAAGGGAATTTGTTTCAACTCGCGATTAATGGCATCGATCTCCCGCCTCGCTTCTCCGATCCTCTCATTGATTTCCGCAACAAAATCGTTCATAAAGGCACTTTCCAATTTCTGCGCCTGCTCCACGAGACGTATATGTGCCTCTTCGATTTTCACGTTGGCAATATTGCGATACTCTTCCCGGTAGAAAGGAATATAGGCGACTCCGCGTTTATTGATATCAATTTCCGATATCCTGCAATAGTCCAGCTGTACATTTTCCAAGGCCTTGATGCAGACATCCAGCTCGCCTCTTAAGTTCTGCACCGTCTTTTCGGTAATAACTCGGATCTCCCCGCGTTTTGCGCGCAGTTTTTCATACTCCTCCAGCATCGCTCGTTCCAACTCCAAATGAGCCGACCGGATTTCATCGTATTCTCTCTGACTGGCATAGATCTCGCCTGCAATATTTTTCTGGCGTTCTCTTTCGCGACTGAGCTCATTTTCCGTGACTGCAATGCGATCCGAGATAGCCGTTCTTTTTTGATCAATCTCATCGAATGCTCTTTTGGCGTCCTGCTGTTCCTGAAGAACGGACAAAAATTCCGGATTCTCTCTTAACTGCCTGATATTCTCTTCGTAGTGCAGCTTCTTCCCCCTGCTTTCCGCAAGCAAATCGGGCGCTTCCATATGATAGTTGGTCCACTCAAAATCCACACTGCGCAGAGAACGCAATCTCTCGTTCGCCTTTTCCAGAGCCTGTACTTTCCGGTTCCATTCTTCCTGCAGGATGCGCTTTTGCTCCAGCACCGATTTCTTTTGCAGCTCAACGGCATCCTGACCTAAACAGATCCGGGTCTTTTTCATATTCATGCACGCCACAGAATAACTTTTCGCCAGCATCCCATCCTTCATGAGACCGCCTTTGGGATACTCATGCAGTTCTTCCAGGGATTCGCACAAACGGATCCCGTTCAGCAAATAATTGGCATATCTTCTGGCATACGGATTCGGGATTGTCAGCTGTTCTGCCGCAGAACCTTTGATCACTTCAGAATCCGGCAGTTTGTCCGTAATGACAACATTTGCCGCATACAGTTTCTTTTCCTGCAAAACCCGCATCGCCTCATGGCAATACTGACCATCCACAATAATATAGAATCGCTTGCGTCCCAAAAAAGTCTCGATCGCCTTACGCCACGACACGTCCTTCACAGCCTGCACCAGTTCTGCGAAAATCCGGACATCGGTGACAATTCCCCTCCTGGCAAACTCCTCCTTTATAACCTGCTTTGCCAGTACGATTTCCTCCGGGAAAATCACCTGGTTTGACTCCAGCATTTTAAGCTGCTGTTCGATCTTCACCAATTCTTGTTTTGTCGAACCGATCTCATCCTCCAGATGCACCTTTTCGGTTCCCAAAGTCTCCCGCATTTTTTCAGCAGAATCCAGAAAAGTGAGGAGCTCTTTGCGTTTCTTTTCGACCGAGTATCCTTCCTCCGCCATATGTAACAGGTACTTTTGTCTCTCTTCTTCCAACCCCTCCATGATCCAGGAAAGGTCCACGGACAGCGCTTTCTGAAAACGCAGCAGTTTGGCAACCTGCTCTTCCTCCTGCCTGATTTTTGTGTTGATCAGCGTAATCTGTGTCTCCAGATTTGTTATGGATGTCTGCATTCCCTGAAATGCGTCATTATTTTCCGCGATGGTAAGTCTTTTTCTTGCCTCCTCAAAGAGCTGCTGCACATCCTCTTTCTGCTTTTCCAGGCTTATTTTCTTTTGCTCCAACGCCGTCAGGCGAAACTGAATGTCTTCTTTTTCCTTTTGCTTGTCCAGAAGGGCCTGATAGCACAGCATCATTTCACGGATGTTCAGATTTCTCTTTTTCGCTTCATATTCCTGAATTTTGCCTTCCACTTCTTCCAGTTTCGCTTTGCCGTCGCGCAGATCCTCATAAATCTTTTTGATATGCTCAAACTGCTCACGTTGTTGTCTGAGTTCTGTGAGGGAATTGACGGTTCCCGGTTCCAAAACACATTCCGCAATGAACTGGTCAATATTGTTTTCCGGATTAAACGCCATCATCTTAACAAGCTTGGAACGGTATTTGCTCACCTCACACCGCAACCCCAATGCCCGCACAATCTGTTCCGTGCCGCGTTCTTTCCCCATAAACTCGGCGGATTTCATGCGAACGCCTTTGCATTGCAATAAGCTTTTTGGGGTAACGTACAGATTCTTACCCTCGACCACGGCAAAATTGATATCCTCTATCACAGCATTTCTGCACAGGAACCAGTTGCTTGTAGGAGAAGACACCTCATCCGGTGATTCAATGCACACACCAATCACCATATTTTCCTGTTCACTTGGTGACCAAAACTCCATGGCTACATAACTTACAATTTGCCCCTGACGCAGATACCGCATTGCGCCGTTACTTTTGGTATCGCCCCGGACATATCCTTTTACCGTTCTGTCCCGGTCTTTGGCTGCCTTATTAAATTGTGTATTGCCGGTAAGCACATAGGTCATGGCATCCAATATAGTGGATTTACCGCTTCCGTTGACACCGGTAAACAGAGTGGAACCTTCCAATCGGATGCATACATTTTGAAAGCGGGACCATTGAACCAGCAATAATTTCGTAGCTGTTTTTCTATTCTGCGTCATCCTCTGTATCCTCCGTCTCCGTTCCTTCTTTTACCAGCATTCGCTTCTCCGTGGCTTCCGCAAACTTTTGAAACTCTTCCGCATCCAACGCAAATTGCAGGGAGGCATACAGGCGTATCATACAATCGGCCTCCCCAATCTTTCCATTCACTTCGATGAGATTGTATTTTGATAACAAATTCAGGATATTTCCCATTGTTGTCTTATCCAGCGGTTCCTTCAGACCATATTTTTCCAGGGCAAACCGCAAATCTGTCAGAGAGACAACTATCGTCTGTGCCAGACTTCCGCTTCGCAGTCTGTCCGCATAGAGGGTCCACAGGCAGCATAAAACCATACTTTCCGCCTTTTTTAGTCCCAGTCGGTTTGCCTGTATTTTCCCGTTTTCGCCAAAATCGGCACAGTTGCGCAGCATAATCACCCCGTTCTCCCGATCCAGTACAATATCAAATCCGATATAGGAAAAATACTGCGTAAACATTTCCGGACGCTTTGATGCAAAATAGTACAGCTTCTTATTCTCATCATCTTTATCCCGAACAATAAACGTCTGTTTTAGCAGCTTTCGACAGCTTCTCTGAAACAGATCCCTCTCGGAGGAAGTAAGATCCTCCCACATGGTTTCCATACTCATCACGTTTCCTCCTTCGCAATTCGAAAACGGCGCAAAATCATATCATTTGCTTCATAATAACCGTCCAGTATCTCTACGGAAAACCCATTTTCTTTTGCATACGCAACCGCCGAAAGATTCGTCAGCATGTCTCCCCTGCTGCTTAGGGGCAATTCATCACTGTCGATCTCTGTGCTGTCTCCCATTTGTCTTTCCAAATAGAGCTTCATAAAATCTCTGGAATAGGGATTATATGCCTCTCTTTGCTGAATCTCCCTTGCTGCCCGGATTGCCTCCTCTGTCATTTCCTCGATTTCCGATACAACCGGTTCTTTAATCGACTGGTTTTGACGCGGGTAGCGAATGGAACCCTCATCGATAAATTCATGCCGATTCATGGTAAACAAAGCATCCATATTCTCCGGCAAATCATCCTTCATGGAAAGCTCTGACAATTCTTCCATGATAAATCGCATGGTGCGCTCCACATTTCCACGGACGTCGTTCTCCCGATTCCGGAGAAATCTGGCTCTGCCTACAGCGATTTGGAGATAGACATTGATTTTGTGCTTGATATCCCGCATAATCCGGTCGTAATCTTCCACCAGAAATCTCTTCGTCGACTGAATCATATCCCATACGGTATTCTGCGCCTGCTCATAATCCATGTTTTCCTCTCTGGCACAATCTTCCACCATAGGTCCGAAAACCGACTCATCCGCAATCATTGCATCCAGCTTCGTCTTAATGAACATTCTGTAAATATGAATATTCTGCTGTTTGATCAGCCGGGAATATTCGCGAATAAAATTCCCGTCACAGTATTCCAGAATATTCTCGGTCAGGCTTTCCAACGTTTTCTCCTGTACCATCTTCTCAATGATTTTTCGAATAAACGTGGACAGCTTTTTTAATGCCTTGGATAAATCCCGGGCATTCTTGTTAATGTTCTTGATTCCGTTTACATACGGATTCTCTTTCCATTGTTCTGCATTATTTAACGTATTGTATATATTGTAAATATAGCCGGAAAACTCTTCTTTCTCCGGTTTCTCCAACTGATTCAAAAACTCGGCAAGAGCAATTCCGTTCTCCGTCATGACAATCTGCTTTTCGTAAGTGGCATCGTCAATCTCTTCTTCCAGCCAGCCGATCTCTTTTGACAAAAATTTTCGTATCACAGCCCCTGCCATGTCATTTGCCGTTCTGTCTCCGCTATACTCATCGAGAGACAACTCGACATGATTTTCCAGAAAATAAATTGCCAAAGCATCCCGGATTCTGCTTCTGGGAATACGATAACTGATTTCCCTCTCATACTCCTTGTAAATCAGCTGAATACAATCCGCATAGATTCTCTGGTTGCTGCCACTTGCCAAATTGTTAAAAAATCCTGTCGGAATCACACGAAAAACTTGAAACATAAACGATATCAGCCCCCATTTTTTCCAGTCTTTTACCATCCCATCTCATGTGCTACATATTCCTTTCTTAGCTTAACATACTTGCACCGATTATCCTAATAAAAATGCGTTTTTTGACCGAATAAATGTAATGTATTTGCGTTTTTTGACCGAATAATGTTTTCTACACTTATACAACTATACAAAAATAGCACATCGGCAACAACTCTTCGCCACCGAAATGCTATTTTTCAGACCTCTAAAAGCAGCCTCCTCAATTTCTATCAATCGGATGAGACTTCATACGCTACATAGTCATGCGCATATTCATAACCCAGCTTCTCTGCCAGATGGACGGAAATCCTATTCTGCGCATCCCAGCTGGGATATAGGTTTTCCTGCAAGCAGTTTAGAATGAGTGCGGAACACGCCACCGTTGCCAGATTCTTCCTTCTCTCCGACGGAACCGTATCAACCTCGATTTCAATTCCTTCCCTGTATCTGGTATACGAAGAGGCACCGGCTACAATCTCATCATCCTTCAGAATGACAATTCCCCGTCCGTATTCCAGATACTTGTCTTTGCTTTCAAAGGCCGAAACGAAGTCCTCCGTCACAGGACTTTGCAAACATTTGTCGTAAATATCGGCATCAATCGTCCGTATCTCATATCCGCCCGGAAGCAGTTTTATCAAGCCCTGCAGTCTCTTGACATCAAACTTTGTATTCTTCTTGATTGCAAATCTTGTCACTTTCTTTGCATCCGGAAAGCACTTCTCAATCAGCCTTGCCCAGTCCTCGTTCTGAGGCGTCATAATGACAAGGTCGCCCGGCAGGTTTTCTACCAGTTCCTCGTTTTCCTCTCCTGCATAGAAGGCAAAGCACCCAACATATGCACAAGCCGACCTGGGATGCTCCACATCCGTTACATAGATCTTGCCCATAACCTTCTGAAGGCAGGAATAGAGGAACGTTTCCTCCCATCCGGCAAATATCGGTTCTGCTTTTGTCGTATCGGTCAATTCATAAATCATCGCTGCACTGTCCTCCGCGCTCTCTCCGGCTCCTGTGGTGCAGATTCCGCTTTCTGCAATCCGGCATGCCACAGCTTCATGATACCAGACCCGAATTATGAATACAATCGAATTTTCCTTCTACTGTTCCTTCCAGAAACCTCCCTTGTGGAAGTTCTCATTTCCCAGGGGTGTTGCCGTCAGCCGGAACATTACGCAGCCGTCCGGGCAGACGATCTCCTTAACGTATTTTCCGCTGCCTCCGAGGTTTTCCAGATCTCCGCCGCTTCTGACCGCCTCCATGAGTGGATAGAGCATCATCATGGTCTTAGAGCAGATCCCCTGTCCGTCCTGATTCACGGGACAGCCGTAGGTGCAGGAATACTTGTCGCCGATCTCTTCTCCGTTTCTGCAGTAATGTTCCGTGTGGTCGCCCCGCAGAAAGCCGATCACTTCCACATCAAATTCGTATTCTTCGTCATACCATTTTTTCATCTCTCTACTTTTCCTTTACCATTTTCTGATGCGCTTTTATTTTCTTCATCGCCCAGTCATAGTGGCTGGCGGTCACACTGATAAAATAGCTGCCGATACAGCTTCCTCCCACCCAGGGATAGTAAGTGTTGGTGAAAAGTTCCTCCTGGGAGAAGGTCTCAAGCGCCTCCATGACCTGTTTGTGGGAATTTTGAAACCTTACAAGAGCCTCCTCCTCGGGAATGCTCTGACAACGCTCATAAAAAAGACGGTTCATATCCCCGTATGTTTTCCAGGTATATCCCTCCAGCAAAAATGGCCGGTTACTGCCGTTCTCACGATTCTGAATCCACTTCAAAAGAAGCAGGTGCCATTCATTCAGGTGCATCAGCACGTCCCTCAGATTCTTATCGCGCTTCCAGTGGGCTTCCTTTTTCTTCTCGTCTGCCGAAAAGTCGTAGTCAATTCTTTTCTCCGCCTCGGATCGGCTCTCGATCATTTCGAGAAGTTTTTCATAATTTGTAGTTGCGGCTTTCCGTAAATCTTCCTTGTTTCCGGGTCTGGGCATACATTTCCTCCATCTGCATTTTTTCACTTTCTGTCTTATCATACCACGCCAAACACGACAACGGTATGTCATGTTTACTTATTATTCTACTTTTTTGCGCCGCTTTTTACGCCCTCGAATGAGTCTCCAAATACAAATAATCAACGCAACGGACAGTACAACTCCGCCGATGACATAATATTGGGGCGGGACTTTGTCGGATATGGTGGCCACCCGAAAGGTTCCGGGTTGTTCCATTCGAAATACCACGTAGCTTCCCATAACCCGGCTCTCCGCTTTCTGTTTCTCATCACCCTGTCCGATCTGAATTTCATAATGCTTCGGCAACAGGCTCTGGTGGAGTCGTACACTGACCGGCCGATCGTAGACGCCCTCTGCGGTTTTGATCCGGAATTCACAGATGCTGCCGGTTTCTTCGGTGGTCCACTCCGCTTCCAGCACATCCTCGGGATAGAAGCACCCCTCAACAAGCATCGCCGCCTGGTTCGCCACCAGATCCTCCCGGCGATATTCCAGGGCTGTAACCCATTTGGTATATTCCGCTTCCAGAATCATGCTTTCCGTGATATGCCCATAATCGATCTGCGGCCAGTGTCCGTTAAAGCCTTCTTTTTCGGGAAGTTCAGGGAGCTGATCCCGGGTCAGACCGCTTCCGTAGGGTACCTCCAGGCAGGCTACTTCCTCTGTGACATTCTGCTCATCGTCCGTCACCACAAAGCGTAGTGTGAGTATTTGAAATTCCTCAGGTAATCCTTCTCTGGCCACAAATTCCCCGTAGGGAAGCGCAGTGGCACCGCCTTCGTAACCGATACCGTCCACGCCGTCCGTTTCACCGCTCACATAGTAATTATCGTACAAAACCCCCTCTTGTGCCACCTCTCCCGCGATGGCTCCGTATTTCTCCCCGCTCGCATCCAGCCGGTTCATGGCGTCACAGCAGTAGATCTCTCTCCCCATTCCGGTGATTCCGCCCACGTTGCTCTTTCCTTTTATAAATCCCGTGCTGAAACAGCTGCGGATCGTATCGTCCGATCGTCCGGCGATTCCGCCCACATAGCTTCCGTCACTGCTCTGAATATCCGCATAGGATTCACAGGAAATGATTGCGCCGAAGTCCGCTTTGCCGGCCACGCCGCCCACACAGTCTTTCTTGGAGGAAATCGCAGCCTCATTTCGGCTTTCGCGGACGACTGCCCGCATACTCTCCTGAATCGTCATGCTCTCTGACCCGGTCAGGGCTATATCTTCCTCCGGATCCAGGTCGTACTCGGTAGCGATCTGACCGACGATACCTCCCACATTACTGTCCGCCTCAATTTTGCCCCGATTCAGGCACAGTGTGATTTTGCCCTGTTGAAAGCTGGTGGTGTCATACCAATTTTCCGTGACCGTATCCCCGTCTTCCTCAAGCTCACCCTCCTTCTCTCCGGAACCGGTATTTTCGATTTTGTCACTGGGAGCCTCATCCGAGGTATTCTCTATGGTAATTCCTTCATAGCCGAAGAGATCATCCCGGATCTCACTGATGAGTCTGCGAAGCTTCCTTGCCTGACCGATCAGAGCATCCGCATCCGCATCCAGCACATCTCCGGCCTCCTCCAGCGTATCCGTCAGTTCGGACAGCCGGTTTACCGAATTTTTCATCTCCCGGTCGAGAATCTCCATCTGACTCGTCACCTGGTCGCTCCCTTGAGCGGTTGCGTCTGTCATATTGTGGAGATGTTTTCCGGTACTGTCCGCAAAATCCGACACAGCCTCCCGATACTCCTGCGTGGAAGCCGAATTTCCCCAGTCCCGGATGGTACTGCCTGCGGAGCCGCTTCCCCCACCGGGATCGTTACCGCTTACTGATCCCGGATTTTCTGACCCTCTATGGTCTTCAATACCTGCCAGGTCATCCGACAGTCTGTCAAAGTCACTGGACATACCGCTCAGCTCCCGGTTATATGCCTGCCACAGATCGTTGGTGATATTCATCAGATTGACCATGGCATCCGACAGATTTCCAAGGCTCGTATTCAACTGTCCGGTGATGTCGGTGACTTGATCGCCGTACCGGCTGATGTGACTGTGACTGGTTTCCAACAGATTGATAAACACATCGGTCTCACGATCCAGTGCGTCCAGCTTGCCGTCAATATAGGCAATCTCCAAAAAAGGTTCCATCTGCCCCGTTATGCCGCCCACATCTTTTCTGCCCAGCACCTGTCCGGTATTGGTGCAATTCTGGATATAGCCCTGGTGCAACCGCCCCACA
The DNA here is from genome assembly GCA_945833775.1 of uncultured Lachnospiraceae bacterium. Classification (GTDB taxonomy): domain Bacteria; phylum Bacillota; class Clostridia; order Lachnospirales; family Lachnospiraceae; genus Acetatifactor. Next base: position 1,665 of record CAMAGI010000062.1, on the reverse strand, counting down.
ATTCCTCCGATATTATAGCCCACATGCGCGTATCCAACGACACCGCTGTTGTCGCAATAATAGATCTTGCCATCGCTGAAACCGGCAATTCCACCCGTATCCATATGGGCATCCAACCCGCTGTTTCGCTCCGGTTCCTCCAGATTTTCCACCGTCAGTTCTCCCAGGTCAAAGGTTCTGTCATCTGCGTAGATATTGATATCTCCCTTGTTCGTACAGTGGTTGATCACACCGTGATTACTTCCGGAGATCCCGCCGGTGCGGCGATTTCCCACGACGCTTACCTGTGCCGTGCAGTTGCGGATTTCTCCACTCGCCTCATTGACGCCCGCAATGCCTCCGATCTCCTCCTCGCCCTTTAACATGCCACTGACCTTGCAGCTTATGATACTGCCGTAATTGCATCCCACCAAAACACCGGCCTGACAGCTGCTGCCCCGGGGCAAAACTTTGGCCTCCTCGACCACCAGATTCTGAATTACCGCCTCCTGCTGCAGGTAGCGAAACAACCCCACGTGGGAGCCTTCCCGGCGGATAACAAGGCCCTTTATCACATGCCCCTGTCCGTCAAAAATTCCACTGAATACGGGAATCGTAAGCTCCATGTCGGTCAGGTCCAAATCCGCCTCCAGAAGCACCCTTTTGTCTCTTGACCAGGCATCGAAAGTGCAGGCCTTTGCCAGATCCTGCAGTTGCTCTTCGTCCTGAATCCGGATGGTCTCATAGGAATCGATATCCGCAGTATCCCGATGTTCTCCGCTCTGATATTGTTCATAGGTTATGTCATTATCCCCCTGTGCCATTGCCGGCTGACAATAGCCTGTCACAAGAAGGAGGGTCAGCCACACTGCAAGCCCTCTGTGAAATCCTCTGTCCCTGCTTCTAGCCTTCTGTCTGCTCATGGTTGTCCTCCTTCCCGTACTCCGGAAGCTGTTTTTCCTGCTCATAGACATCTTTGGCACGGATTATCGCCCCCATATCACCCTCGATGGTACCGGTGAAATCCCCCTCGATCACACCGTTTACATAGCCCTTGATGTGCCCTGCCATGCGGATGCGTCCGCTTGACGGCAGCGGCTTAGCCACCTCACGTTTCAGCGTAAAGGCTGTCTTTTCAATGATGATATCGCCAAACAACAGCGTCTGGGGCAATACCAGAAGCACCAGTGCAATGGATGTCAGTGTGCCTCGTCCCAGAGCCAGTCCTATGGCCGCCACCACGGCATTGGAGGATATGCTGTTGATGATAAAGCCCGCCGCCACCAGCATGGTTCCACTGGTTACAATGGTGGGGAACGCCTGATTCAGCGTCATAACAATGGCCTTCCGGATGGGCATATAGCTCTTCAGATCCAGGTAGCGGCTGGTGATTACAATGGCATAGTCTATGGTGGCGCCCATCTGAATCGCCGACACCACGAGGTACCCCAGGAAATAGACGAATTCATTTTGCAGATAGGGCAGTGAGAAATTGATCCAGATACTTCCCTGAATCGTCAGTACCAACAGCACCGGAAGTCCCGCCGACTGGAAGGTGAACAGCAGAATGATCATGACGAAAACCGCCGTCAGGATGGTGATAATCACATTATCTGTCTGGAAGGAGTCGCTCAAATCCTTGTTGCTGGTGGAGGTACCCACCAGATAAATGTCCGAAATATCATA
>CAMAGI010000061.1 GCA_945833775.1 uncultured Lachnospiraceae bacterium | reverse complement strand
CGTATAGGGTCGGGGGCGAGAAGTGTCACCCCCGAGGACGGGGGTTAACCGCCTACCGCGGTGCGTCGCGCAGCGAATCAGAATTCTCTGATTGCCGGTGGCAATCACACCATAATCTAAACTGGCAGCGCCCGGTTCCAGATGGAACCATGAATATTCTATCAGATGACACTATTCTTGTCAAAACAAATTTTCGATATTGTCAACTGCTTGTGCGGTTGGCTTTTTTCTTTGTGGGAGGTGCAAATTCAAGGTGCATAGCGAATTGACTATGGGCAGCTTGTTCGATGGAATCGGCGGCTTTCCTCTTGCGGCAGTGCGCAATGGCATCCGACCGGTGTGGGCCAGCGAAATTGAAGCCTTTCCAATTGAAGTAACCAAGCTGCGGTTCCCCGATATGATACATGTGGGGGACATTACGAAGCTGAACGGCGCGAAACTGCCGCCGGTAGATATTATTTGCGGAGGCAGTCCTTGCCAGGACTGTCTGTGGCCGGGGCGCGAGCCGGTTTAGCTGGCACCCGCTCCGGCCTGTTTATGGAACAAGTCAGAGTGATAAAGGAGATGAGAGCAGCTGATATACAGCGAGGAAGATCAATTAAGCATATTCGACCTAGATTCGGAGTTTGGGAAAATGTTCCTGGAGCTTTCTCCAGCGGATCCCCCAAAGGGGAGGATTTCCGGATCGTCCTCGAAGAATTCCTCCGAATTAATTTCGATTCCGTTTATGTCCCTCGACCTTACACCGGGCGCTGGGAATCTGCTGGACGAATTCTATTGGGAGATACTTTCTCCCTGGCGTGGAGAGTCTTTGATACTCAATACTGGCCCGGCACCCCGCAGAGGCGCCGCAGGATCTATCTTGTGGTCGATTTTGGAGGAGAAACCGCACCCAAGATACTTTTTGACCAGGAAAGCCTGCCTCGGGATTTTACGCCGTGCGTCCGAACGGGGGAAACCCCTGCCGGAGCAGCTGCGGATTGCCCTTGAAATCCAGGCTGGATTCCGGGAGGGCGATCACCAGCCTGCTCTGGGCAGATCAGTGGCATTCGCTGCCAACCAACGGGATGAGGTACGGGATCTGCATGCTGTAAGCAGTGCACTGGGTGCCCAGTCGGGTATGAAGCAGCAGACCTTTATCGCCAACGGCGGTGTATCCGAGGGAAATGGGGACTGTATTCTGACAGAGAATGTGCATACAGCCCTTTCTGCCGGAGAAGGTCAGGCAGGCCAGGGGTATCCCTGTGTGTTAGCGGCGGGTTTCTGCGGGGAGTCTTCCAAGAGCGCCCGGGGAATCGGCTATCAGGAAGAATGCGCACCCACGCTGAAGGCGGTGGAGAAAGGCCCCAGCGTCATGTGCCTGAACGATCAGGGCGGACAGGTTATGGACTGCACAGAGAATATCACCGGGACCCTCCGGGCCCAGATGCACAGCCATCAGCCGCTGATTCTGGAATCCAATCAGGAACATGCACGGGTACGAACAGATGGCATATCTCCAACGCTTCCTGCCTCCATGGGCATGGGTGGAGGGTATGTCCCCATGGTGTATGAAAATCATGGCATAGATGCCCGATACACAGGACCTCATGAAGTATCTCCAACAATCTCAGCCCGATGTGGTACAGGCGGAAATAATGTTCCGCTGGTAGAAGAACCACCGACAGCGTTTTGTATATCCGGGAACATTGTTGACCGGAAACCTCATAATGGCGGCAACGGACTGGGAATCAATGAAGACGTGGCGTTCTCCCTGACAACAGCGGATCGCCATGCGGTCTTCAGCCGTCAGCGGGTGGATGTGTTTACGGAGAACGAGGTTGCCTGCACGGAGAGCGACCGGCAGCACAAGGATGCCACCGATCTGGTGGTCCAGCCTCCTGCTGACGAGGAGCAAGCGTGTATCCTGCGCGGTGCCAACCTGATTCGCCGCCTGACGCCCCTTGAGTGCGAGCGTTTGCAGGGCTTTCCGGATGGGTGGACAAACATCCCCGGGGCTTCGGATTCCGCCCGTTACAAAGCCCTGGGGAACAGTGTGGCCATCCCCTGCGTGGAGTACGTTATGCGAGGGATCGCAATTACACTCCGGAGCGAACACAGGAGGCGAGTCTGGATTGTGATTCTCATCGTTGCTGTTGAAAGCACAAGCGCCGGAATTTGAATGAAACCGGCGCTCCTGTTGTTTACTTAATTTCCTGCTCAATGTTGTCAAAGAGATCGTCATCAAAGAATTGCCGCAAGGTAATTCCTAGCCCGTCGCAGAGCTTCTGCAGGGAAACGACACCGGGGTTCTGGCTCTTTGCATTGAGCATGCTGTACACGGTGGAGGGGGATACTCCGGCACTTCCGGCGAGAGCGTTGATGGCGATGCCTCTTTCATTACACAGAGCCAGAATCCTGGCGGCGACTGCTTCTTTGGCGTTCATAAAACATCATCCTTCTGTACGATATATCGCTGACTGTATTCTATAAAAAGTTGCGATATATCGAGTGGGATATATCGCAATTATCTGGAGCCTGTGGTAAAATATGCGATATATCGTAAAACGAGGAGGAAGATTTTATGGATTTGAGAGCGAAAACCTGCTGCTTTACCGGGCACAGAAGCATGAGTGGCGAGGAAAAGTTGAAAGTGGCTGTTCGTTTACGGGAAATCATTGCGGTACAGATCAAGGCTGGGGTTGTGTTTTACGGAGCCGGAGGCGCGAGGGGATTTGATGCTCTGGCTGCTCTGACGGTTCTGGATATGAAAAAAGAATACCCTCAGCTGCGCCTGATTCTGGTACTGCCCTGTGAGGATCAGACCAGAGGATGGCGTAGTGAGGATATTGCGGTTTATGAGGATATCAAGCGCAGAAGCGATAAGGTTGTGTATGTGTCTCGGGAATACACTCCGGACTGCATGCACAGGAGAAATCGCCATTTGGTAAATCACAGTGGAACCTGCATCTGCTACCTGACAAGAAGCACCGGAGGAACGGCATATACTGTGGATTACGCCCGGAAGAAGGGGCTTCACGTTATCAATATTGCAAACGACTTTTAAGCAGACAGCTTTTCAGATATTTCATTCTCCCACATTTTTTGGATGAGTTTCGGTGTGGGAGAATTTCCATAGGTGAGAAGGTCCGGCCCTATGACCGGCTCCTCTCACCTTTTCTTTTTACAATCAAAAACTATGGAGGTAATCATCATGACACAACAGAACGCATTATCCAGGCGTCAGTTTAAGGAAACAGAATTCAATGGGATGGATTACAAGTTCAATATGCAGCCCGGAGAATTCGTTGCTACCATCGACTGCAAGCGGTGGGGCAAACGAAAGAAGCTGATTACCTACATGACCTTTGCGGACGGACGCAGAGTTGTAGCCCCGACCTGGCCTCGGAGCCGATATGAGGGTCTGGCAAATATGGAGGTCGGCTCCAAAATCCGTGTGCTGTATGAGGAGAACCGAAGCGGAACGCTCTGCATCCGCCGTACAGTTCTTCTGGCGGAGCCGAGTGAGATAATCTCAAGACCGGAATTGATTCAGCTTATGGAGCAGCGCGGTTGACAGGCTGGTTTTGAAGCGGTAGAATGGGGAATCATAACCTGCGAGGTGATCCTGTGTGTGCGGTAGATTTTATGTACCAGAAGATGACAGCATCCAAATGATCCGCGCTATTGTGGAGTATCTGGAACACCGCAATGTGAAAGCCAAGACGGGGGATATTTTTCCGGGGGACATTGCTGCTGTGGTTGCCAGCAACAGGCGACTGGAGCCGCAGCCCTTTGCCATGGAATGGGGATATCACCTCTCCGATGGAAAACGGATCATCAATGCCAGAAGTGAAACCGCTGCCCAGAAAGCCATGTTTGCCGATGGCATCCGCCAGCGCCGGTGCCTGATTCCTGCCCAACATTATTATGAGTGGGAAAAGACAGATGGCCGGAAAGTGAAATATGCCATTGAGCCAAAGGGTTTGGACGGCTTCTTTCTTGCGGGAATCTATCGCATGGAAGCAGGGAAACCGGTGTTTACAGTCCTGACCAGAAACGCGGCGGAAGATATTGCGTTCATCCACGAACGAATGCCCGTGATCCTGCCCAATGAGGCAGCCTCAGATTGGCTGAATCCCAAATACCACGGCGACGATATTCTGAAGGCAGAGATGACCCAAATGAAATATGAGGCTTGCTGAGATGACGGCGCATGACCATTATGTGTTATGTGCCGTTTCCTTATATCGGGACATGAGAAAATGTCTTTGGGGCACACTATGAGAAAATGATATTGAGGTGTTTCACATGGCAGTATCTCACAGAGGGGCAATTTCTTTCGGTATGGTTCATATTCCGGTTGGGCTGTACACCGCGACCCAGGACAACGACATTCATTTCAACCAACTGTGCAAAGAGGACGGCAGCCGGGTGAAATATAAAAAGGTCTGCTCCGGCTGTGGAAAGGAAATCGGTTCTGGCGATATCGTCAGAGGCTTTGAATATGAAAAAGGAAAGTATGTGACCCTGACGGACGATGATTTTGAAAAGGCCAAGTCTGAAAAGGACAAGACTATTCACATCCTCCATTTTACCGATCTACAAAATATCCGTCCCATCTACTATGACAAGACCTACCATGCCGTTCCGGAGCAGGGCGGGGATAAGGCCTTTGAGCTGCTGCGCCGGGCTATGAAGGAAGAAAACAAGGTGGCTGTCGCCAAGACGGTCATGGGCACCAAGGAGAAGCTGCTGGCCTTGATCCCCACGGAGGATGGTATCCTGGTGGAAACGCTGTTCTTTGCGGAGGAAGTCAAGGAAGCACCCAAGGAGCTGGGCCATCCTCAAGTGCAGGAAGCAGAGTTGACCATGGCGAAAACGCTCATCCATGCCATGGTACAGCCCTTCCAGCCGGAGCAGTACCATGACGAGTATAAAGCCAAGCTCTGGGAGATCATCAACAAGAAGATTCAGGGCAAGGAGATCACGGCCCCGGCGGAAAACATCCAGGTCAATGTGATCGATATCATGGAAGCTCTGAAGCAGAGTCTTGCCAGGGTAAAATCCAATGGGTGACTGGTTTCAGGAGAAGGGCATTAAGCCCATGATCATCGGCGCGGAAGGGGAGGCTTTTGATTCTCCTGACTATCTGTATGAACTGAAGCTGGACGGGGAGCGATGTGTTGCCTATCTGGATAATAATGGAACAGATCTGCGGAACAAGCGGAATCTAAAAATGCTTCCCAAGGTTCCGGAGCTATCCGAGATTCATACGCAGGTCAAATGCCGCTGCATTCTGGATGGGGAACTGGCGGTGATCCACGATGGTAAGCCGGATTTCTTCCTCATCCAGCGGCGGTCTATGATGTCCAACCCTGTGAAGATTCAATTGGAAGCCCAGCGGCACCCTGCTTGCTTTACCGCTTTTGATATTCTCTACTATGAGGACCATCCCGTTACGGACCTGCCGCTGACAGAGCGGAAGAAGCTGCTGAAATCCGTTATCAAAGAGGAATCTCCACGCTTTGCGGTGTCCCGGTGGATCGAGGGGCAGGGGATTGCGTTCTATGATCTTGCGAAGGCTCAGAATTTGGAGGGGATCGTTGCAAAACGGAAAGACAGCAGGTATTATTGTGATAAGCGCACCAAGGACTGGATCAAGTGCAAATTCCTGAAGGATTCTGATTATGTGGTCTGTGGTTACATCCCCAAGGAGAACCATATGACCAGTCTCGTCCTGGGACAGTACCGGGATGGTCAGCTCGTATATAAAGGCCATGTTACCCTTGGCGTGGGCGGGGAAGCGTTTCAAAAGATTCGCTCTATCCCAAATTTACAGGAACCACCAATGGATGTCCCAGAAGGAAATGAACGTGCAATCTGGATGCAGCCCAAACTGGTATGCACCGTGAAATATATGATGAAAACGGAATCCGGCAGTCTGCGCCAGCCTGTGTTCAAGGGCTTGCGGGAGGATAAGCGCCCGGAAGAATGTGAGGAGGATTGAAATGGCGAACCGATTGAAACAGGAAAAATCGCCGTATCTCATGCAGCACGGGGAGAATCCCGTGGACTGGTATCCCTGGTGTGAAGAAGCGTTTCAGAAAGCGGCAAGGGAGGATAGGCCGATATTCCTCAGTATTGGGTATTCCACCTGCCACTGGTGTCATGTGATGGCCCATGAATCCTTTGAGGATCAGGAGATAGCCGACCTGCTCAACCGGGAATTTGTCAGCATTAAGGTGGACAGGGAGGAACGCCCTGATATTGACGCGGTGTATATGTCAGTGTGTCAGGCCATGACCGGCTCCGGTGGATGGCCCCTGACGATCTTCATGACTCCGGAGCAGAAGCCTTTCTTTGCGGGAACCTATTTCCCCAAGCATGGCGGCTACAGGCGATACGGTTTGATAGAGCTGCTGGAACGGGTAGCCGATCTCTGGAAGAACAACCGGGAGGAACTGCTGCGGGCGGGAAATCAGATCACCGCAGCTATCAACCAAACCCAGGAAAGCAATGATCAGGAGCCGGACCGGAATCTGGTGGAACAGGCGTACACTCAGCTATCGAGAAGGTTTGACCATAAATGGGGCGGCTTTGGTGGAGCGCCCAAGTTCCCGACGCCCCACAATCTGCTGTTTCTTATGCGGTATGCCGATTCCATGCAGGAATCCAACGCCATGAAAATAGCGGAGGTCACGCTGGAGGACATGGCGCGGGGCGGTATCTTTGATCACATCGGCGGCGGCTTCTCCCGGTATTCCACAGATGAAATGTGGCTGGTACCTCACTTTGAAAAGATGCTTTACGACAACGCTCTGCTGTTGATTGCCTATACCAAAGCCTACCAGCATACCAAGCGGGAATGCTTTGCGGATACGGCCCACCGAACTGCCCGTTATATTCTGCGGGAGCTGACCAGTGAGGAAGGCGGCTGCTATTGCGGTCAGGATGCGGACAGCGACGGCGTGGAAGGGAAATACTATGTGTTCACCCCGGAGGAAGTCAAGGCCGTTCTGGGGGAAGCGGACGGTGCAGAGTTCTGCCGCCTGTATGATATTACCGATTCCGGTAACTTTGAGGGAAAGAGCATCCCCAACCGGATTCATACTTCGGAGAACGGTTGGGAAATAAACGATCCCCGGCTGGAAATGCTGTATGACTTCCGCCTGAACCGAACGAAACTCCACAAGGATGATAAAATCCTGCTTTCCTGGAATGCCTGGGCGATAATTGCTCTTGCGAAGGCTGGACAGGTTCTGGAGGAACCTTCTTACTTGGACGCGGCAATCCGCATCCAACAGTTTATTGAAAGCAAAATGGTTACGGAAAATGACCGTCTGTACCTGCGCTACCGGGATGGAGACGCAGCCTATGTGGGGCAGTTGGACGACTATGCGGTATATGCTCTGGCGCTGCTGGAACTGTACCGGGTAACCTTTGATACCAAGTTTCTGAAAGCTACAATCCATCGGGCAAAGCAGATGGTGGAGCTGTTTGAGGACAGGAGGAACGGTGGCTATTTCATGACAGCCTTCGATGGGGAGCAGCTCATCGCCCGTCCCAAGGAAACCTATGACGGCGCATTGCCTTCGGGCAATTCTGTTGCTGCTGTGGTTCTGCAAACTCTGGCATCCCTGACAGGGGAGCCGGAGTGGCAGGCGGTAGCTGACAGACAGCTTTCTTTCCTCGCAGGGGAGATCGGGGAATACCCATCCGCCAGCTGCTTTGGTGTGCTGGCTATGATGGACGCCCTGTATCCCCACCGTGAACTGGTCTGTGCCACAAGTGACGGATTGCCTGATGAATTGAAGAACTATCTGAAGTTGCACCCATCAGATGATCTGCAGGTGCTTCTGAGAACCAAGGAGAATGCGGATGTGCTTTCAAGGTGCGCCCCGTTTACCAAAGAGTATCCCATCCCTGAGCAGGGAACCATGTATTATCTCTGTGAGAACGGTGCCTGCAAAGCACCGGTATCTGAGTTTCGGATGTTGAAGATATAGTTTAGGGGAGCATATGCTCCCTTAAAATATATGATTTCAAAAGAATTGAGTAAATATGGTCACCTTTTACTTCTTTACGACATATTTCAATGGATGAGTTCCCAAATCAATGAAAAGAAAAACAAGAAAATTGTAAATTCTGGTTGCAGCGTGGGGCCAAAAGATGTAAAATAAATATCAATAAAGGATAATACCTTATTATCCTGCATACAAAGCGGCGTGGCTGGGCTGGAAACTGAGCACCTTTGTACTGGGTTGAAGAAGGATTAGATACTATTTTTGAAATGGACTGATATCTTTTTACAGCGTCCGTTGGTGGTATCACAATATGGTCTCGTACAGATTTCTGTATCAATGAATATATCGACAACTGCAGAGCCTAAGGGCGGCTATCAGGCGAACAATAAAAGACGTTCTTGGAAGCATTCAGCAGGAAAAATTATTGATATTATATGATGTACTATGACGGTGTTATGCAATGAATGCAAGAGAGATTATTGAAACTATCCGACAACTCTAACAAGGATGATTGTCTATAGAATGCATAGGAAAACCAGAAAACTTGCTAGTAGTATATCCCAAAGCCGTGTACCAAATGCATACAAGAGATTTTTGTATTGATTGGTGCAACTATGGATTCTAATTCACTTGATCTAACGCTGGAGTAACCCACACTAAAAAAGAAAGAGAGAATGTTTGTATGGCAGAGATTCAAAAGACAAAATATATTCTACATGTGTCTGATTTTCATCTTTCAGATGAGAATGAGGAATTTGCACGGAATTGCCTCAAATTCCTGTGCGACGCTATAGATGAAAAAAATATTACGGTTGATTATTTGCTTCATACAGGGGATATCATTGATGCAAGTAAAGCATACTCTTCTGCAGCAAGCGATTTAGAAAAAGAAAATTCTTCACTAAGATGGATTAGTCAGGAATACTTATCAGATGAAGGCTTTAATGAAAACGCATTTTTACAAGATTCCAGAACGACAGCCGATATTCTTCAGAAAATGAACAAACATATCTCTGAGAATGCCCAGGAAGCGTTTCTGGTTATGGTGAGTGTTGTAAATGAATTTCTAGCTAATATTCGTGTGAGAAAAAGATATGCTTATTTTTGCGTTGGAAATCATGATGCAATACGACCAATTTTAAAAGAAGGCTCAGACATATGTAACAGATTAAAAAAAGATGATGGTGATGCGAAAGAATACCACGAAAAACTTGCAAAATACGAGGAAGAGAATCAGATATTTAATGCGTATAGAGGTTTCTTAAATGAACTGGGTGTTTGGAATGCAGATTTGAGCAAAACCTATGATCAAACACCAGACATTAACCTCGTAATACTGAATACAAATCATCGAAATCCGGCAAAAAGTAAACAGGAATACCATTGTATAGATTGTCTGAGTGCGACGGAGGCCCTCAATCATTTTGGGACAAATCGAGATAATAAGCGTCTTAACGTTGTAATTTCCCACAAACCGATTTATGAAATTTGCGAAGCGGCGCGAATGGCATTTGACAGCTATCACAAAACGGAATTTATGACGGCAATGCAGCGTTTCTTGGGTGAAAATGGTATATATGTTTGTGGAGATAAGCATACCCGCAGTGTTTCTGACATGACATTTCATAATGTCCGCCATATAATTGGTGGTGCGCCTTTATGCCTAAAAGAAGGCAAGAACACCTTCCAAGTAGAATATAACTTAATCGAGTTAACCGATGGGAAGATAGGGAATACTCAAAAAATACATTTATCTTATGACCAGGACACTAAGAAATGGTCCTGTACCTTTCGTCCTGAGGATAGTGTTGTTGAAACGCTTTATGAGTTAAGTAGATGCTCCATTATACCGCAATGTTTGTCTGTATTGTCGCTTGATAAAAAAACAAATTCATGGTTTGATATTAGCCGTATCTTTTTTGAGGATATAGACAGTCCGTCAAAGTGGGCCACGTTAGAAAAGAAGTTAGACGCACTTTATCATATCATATGTAAATACGGGAAAATGTCCCCTGATTCCGTCTCAAGCAGCAGCAACCTGATGGACTGGGATAAAGGAAAAAATGAGATGTCCATTTTTCGTAATACCCGGGATTACCTGATTGACAAAATGGGAGGCTCGTTCACAAATGATCAGAATAACATTCTTAATATAAGGGGAGAGTATAGCGCAGGTAAGAGTACATTTCTTGGGATTTTATATATATACTTGCTATTTCAGTATAGCATTGGCAATATTAATTTTATTCCAGCATATTTTAATTTAGAAAACAAGGAAATATTAGAAAAGATCATCGGAAGCGCTAACATACCCTACAATGAAGTTGCGGCGAAAGCATTTGCACAGTTTGTTAAGAAGGTGCAAAGAGTTGCTGAAAAATCACATCAAGCAGTTTGCTATATAATTGATGGGTTGGATGAGCAAGATGTTTGGAGTTACAGCAGCGAAGATAGCGTTGGTAGAGGTATTTTGGATATTCTTGACACGGCCAAAAATTCCAAGAATATAATGTCCTATAGCCAACACCACTTGCCACTTTTTAAGAATACTATGCCTGAACGTAAATATAAAGACTATAGCGATGTTATGTATTTCAATAATGTACATATCATTTCTGCTGAATGTGGTAGCGATCGTTTCAATCGGTTTGTCGAAGCATTTTATTCTTTAAAGGAAGAGCAGCATCTTTCAGGGGAACAGAACAAGGAAACAACATCTAAGGATACGCCTTCAATTACAATTGAAAATATCTGTGCGCTGATTCACAAATTCGAGAGGTTGTCAGTTGGTCAGAATTTCTTATATAAGTTTGGTGATTATTTTGAAGAAAAAATATCCTCAGCTACTTCCGTAAGCGAAATAACTGTTGACGATGTGTACCGAAATTACATTGATTTACTTCATAAAATGTGTATGGATATTCTTGGGTATGGATATGTGCATTATGCACCAGCAATGGCCTATTTATTCTCTTATAAAGGATTCACTTATGAGCGTTTTAGGCAAATTCCGCCAAATACCGAAGACCATTGGCAAAACAAAATTGCGGAACATTCTAGCTCGGTTTACGATGCGTTCATCTTCATTAAGAAAAATCAAGATATTCGAGAGTATTTAATTGCCATGCATTATAACAGAGAACTTCGATACTATGCTGAGAACCCAGAAATCCCTATCTCTGAAACATCAATTCTTAACGAATTTATTCCCCGAAATGTTGCAAACCTATCACGAAGGATGTGGAAGAGCGACCCCAATAAATTTGTGATTGTATGTGTAGAGCTATTGGAAAAAAGGAAGTATCTTGGCCAAAAGCCCCTCTGCAATTGTGCGCTTTCTATGCTAATATACACCTTGGCACATCAAGAAAAAATGTATGCGCCCAGCAATACAATGCTTGGAAAAATTATCTCCTCTTATGACACGTCCACTGGGAAAATTAGTGGCACCCCTGATGGCGGCTTTTCGTATGCTACTAAGAAAGCTGATATTTTGCAACTGTTTTTGGAATACAGTCTTCATCGTTCCTATAGATTGTATAAAGCAGAATTGGAAGGTAACTCCGAGAAACTGGCAATAACTTTGAGCAAAGATAAAGATTTTGCGCTTTATAATCGGCAGTATCTTCGCCTGTATTACGGAGATCTTACTATTAGCGGAGAGAACCGAAAAGCAGCGCTTGTTCCGGGTCAGGACATTTGCCAAAAGGGTTTTGATTTTCATAATACCTTCAATTTTCTCAGTGAGAAATTAAATTATGCTGAAAAGGACGCATATGCATTGAGAGCATATGATTTGTTTTCCCTGTGTGATTTAATTAAAAGCAGATTGGATACTCCCCAGGATAATCAAGTACTGCAAAACAATGGGACGTTTTTTAGTGGAAAAAAGAATGTATCTACACAAATCGGGGTGCTCCGCAATGCTATCCGATATATCGACGAATATTTGAATTCGGAGCCTTCCTGCGATGGTGATTATAAGAAAATTCTTGATGGTTTTAAGGAACAATTCGAAAAGGCAATAAGCGAACGAAGGTAAGCGCTCAATAACCGCCCGCCTAGCATCTCACCCTTCCATATGAGATAATATCCCCAAACTTGAAAAACTCACGGTGAGTTTTTCGAGAAAACGGATAGGGATGGTGTCAAATGGGAGAAATGTTAGCAGTGCGGGATGCGTATCGGGCGCAGGAGTGGGCAATGCTCATACAGGAGTGCAATGCCAGCGGATTGACGAAACGGGAATTCTGTCAGCAGCGAGGAATCTCCGAGAAGAGCTTTTACTACTGGCTCAGGAAGCTGCGGACACAGATGGCTGAGTCTGTGACGCCTCGGCTGGTGCCGTTGGAGCCGGTCTCTGCTGCGGAAGATATACTCCATATCCAGTACCGGGGAGCGGAACTGAAATTGCCGACTGGTGTGGATATAGATGCCGTCGCAGCCTTGCTCCGCTCTATTCAGTCGCTATGATTGACCTTAGCAAAGTCCGCAATTATTATGTGGCCTGCGGCTACACAGATCTTCGCCTGGGGATTGACGGATTGGCCGCCGTTGTAACGCAACAGTTCGGCGGTCATCTGGATGAGGACAGTCTGTTCCTGTTCTGCGGCCGGAGAACAGACAGAATCAAGGCTCTGTATTGGACAGGCGACGGATACATTCTTCTTTACAAGCGTCTGTCAAACGGAAGATTCCAGTGGCCACGGTCAGAAGCAGAGCTGA
>CAMAGI010000060.1 GCA_945833775.1 uncultured Lachnospiraceae bacterium | reverse complement strand
ATTCGCACAATATTTCGGCAAAACCTCCGTGAGAATTGCCTCGGAAGAGGTCGGCTCTACAAGCCTGCCGTAAACCGGTCAAAGGCAGCCTGCCCTTCCGGGGTTCTCTTATAGACACCGGCATCCTCCAATACTTCGAGAAATACAAGACCTATTTCTTTTTCGATTACGGAATCAATATTCTTCGCAGTTAGACCATCGGAAGCATATTTCGGCATAAACTCATCCACCCAGTCTGCATGCTTGGCGAGCGTCTCATCCGCGCGCAGATCTCTACCTTCAAGAATCGCTGCCTTCAGATCCGCCATTTCTTTTTTCAGGCGTGCGGGAAGTACCGCAAGTCCCATCACCTCGATCAGTCCGATATTCTCCTTCTTGATATGGTGAAGCTTCGCATGGGGATGGTACACACCGAGAGGATGCTCTTCGGTCGTAATGTTGTTGCGCAGTACCAGATCCATCTCATAAGAATCGCCGCGCTTTCGGGCTATGGGAGTGATCGTATTGTGCGGTTCCCCGTCGGTGTACGCAAAGATAAATGCTGCTTCATCGGTGTATCCGCGCCATGCATCCAGAATCACATCGGCAAGCGCAATAATCCGGTCCGGGTCTTCTGCACTCAGGCGAATGACGGACATGGGCCATTTCACGATTCCTCCTGCCACATCTTCAAAACCCTTTACCGTAAACGACCGTTCCACAGGAGCCTTCGCCATTGCAAACTCATAATGTCCCCCCTGGAAATGGTCGTGACTTAGTATGGAGCCGCCCACAATGGGAAGATCCGCGTTGGAACCCACAAAGTAATGGGGGAACTGTTTCACAAAATCAAAGAGCTTGCAAAAGGTTGCGTGCTCAATCTTCATGGGCACATGCTTCGTATTAAATACAATGCAGTGCTCATTGTAATACACGTAGGGAGAGTACTGAAATCCCCATTCACTGTCGTTGATGCAGATCGGGATGATACGATGATTCTGGCGGGCGGGATGATTGACACGACCGGCATAGCCCTCGTTTTCGGGACACAGAAGGCACTTCGGATAACCGGACTGTTTCGCCAGCTTGGCGGCTGCAATCGCCTTCGGATCCTTCTCCGGTTTGGAGAGATTGATCGTAATGTCCAGATCGCCGTACGCCGTGGACGTAACCCACTTTTTATCCCTGCGGATGCGATACCTGCGAATATAATCCGTATCCTGACTGAATTTATAAAAATAGTCCGTTGCCGCCTGGGGGGACACCGTTTCATAAAGTTCACGGAATCTGCCGATTACCTGGCTGGGCAGGGGAACCAGAAGCCCCATAATCCGGGTGTCAAAAAGATCACGATAGACCACACTGTTCTCTTCGATCAGGCCGTTTTCATATGCATAATCGCACATGCGTCCGAGAACTTCCTCCAGCTCTGCAACATCCATTGTGACATCTGTGTCACATTTGTCCAACTCATCCAATCCGAAAAGCTCCAGAAGACGATTTGCGGTATAGATCACATCTTCCCTCTGAACCAGTCCGGTCTTAACTCCGTATGCAATCAGTTTTCTGATATCCGTCTGAATCATTCGACAGTTCTCCTTTTCCTACTCTACAGAATAACAGGACCATCACCGATTTCCACAACATAAAAATCTGCTGCGTACCCGATCTTTTCCTCGTATGCTTTTCCCACCTGTGCAATAAACGTGTCGATTGCCTCGTCCTTCACGATACTGACGGTACATCCGCCGAAACCGGCACCGGTCATACGGGAACCGATTACGCCTTCCACCTTCCAGGCTTCCTCCACCAGTGTATCCAGCTCGATGCCTGTCACTTCGTAGTCATCCCGCAGGGAGACATGGGAAGCATTCATCAGCTCGCCGAAAAGCTTCACATCATTTGCACGCAGCGCAGCAACCGCCCGGACGGTTCGCTGATTCTCGTAAACCGCATGCTTCGCACGTTTTCTGCGCACATCACTCTTAATGATGGATGCAAATTTCTCAAAGGTCTCCTCATCCAGTTCACCAAGGGATTCAATCCGAACGACCTGTCGCAGCTCCGCCAGTGCCGTCTCACATTCACTGCGCCGCTCATTGTACTTGGAATCTCCGAGACCTCTCTTCTTGTTGCTGCAGGCGATCACGATCTTTGCATTCTCCAACTTAATCGGCGCATATTCATACTCCAAAGTAGCCGTATCCAGGAAAATCGCATTGCCTGCCTTACCCATTGCAATGGCAAACTGATCCATAATTCCGCAATTGACTTTGTTGAATTTGTTCTCCGCGAACTGACCGATCAGTGCCAAATCCTGGTTGGTCACATCAAAACCGAAGAAATCGCGCAGTATAAATCCGGTCAGCACCTCAACGGAAGCGGACGAGGAAAGACCGGATCCGTTGGGAATATTTCCGTTCAGGAGAAGATCCATGCCGCAGGGAAGCTCCATGCCCTTCTGTTCAAAGGCCCACATCACTCCCTTGGGATAATTGGTCCAATCCGCTTCGGGATAAGGTTTCAAATCCTCCAGAGAAGATTCGATTACTCCCAGCTTCTCAAAATTCATGGAATAGAAGCGAAGCTTTTTATCCGCTCTCTTGCGTGCAACGCCATAAGTGCCGATGGTCAGAGCACAGGGGAAAACATGTCCACCGTTGTAGTCGGTGTGCTCACCGATCATATTCACGCGCCCGGGAGCAAAATATGCCTTTGCACCCTCGGCATCCCCAAATACTTCCGCAAACTTCTTAAGTACAAGCTCCTTCATGTCAGAAATACCCTCCTTTGGAACAATTCTCAGATTCAATGATTTGATGTTATGATTCGATCATACAAAAAAACAAAAGAAAAATCTATTTTCTTTTGTTTTTTGAACCTGTCGTTTTGTTAAATTATAAGATCTACTGTTAGCTTTTTTGCTCGTTTTCCAAAAGCTGCGCAATCAATCCCTCCACCTCGCGAAGCTGCTCTCTGGTCTTCTCCTTATGGCTCTGCTTGCGATACTGGGAGGGTGACATTCCCTTCATGGAATGGAATGCCTTTGAGAACACCATTGCGTCATTGTACCCGCAGGACAATGCGATACTTTCGATCGGATAATCTGTAGAATCCAGAAGCTCCCTGGCTTTTGTGATACGGAAGGTGGTGAGGAATTCCTGAGGTGACATCCCCAGGTAATTTTCAAACAGGGTGTATAGATAGCTTCTGTTGATGCACACATATTCCGCCACATCGGTAATCCGAATCGGGTTACAATAGTTGTTCTGAATAAAGGAAACCGCTTTTTTCACATACTGATTGCCTTTATCCTCCTCGTCCTTGGCGACCACACCCGCGCTGTCCGCAATGATGGAGAGAAAGACACCCAGCTGTCCGTTTCTGCGCAGGTCATCCGCCACACCATAGGTGTTATGTTCCATCATATCCCGAACGATTGCATACAGTTCCTCCGAGCGGTCACAGGTAAAAATGGGGTGCCTCGCGGAAAGCCCCATGGCGCCCAGATATTCCTCCGCCTTTGTCCCGGCAAAACCCACCCAGAGATAACTCCAGGGGTCCTTCTCATCTGCCTGATAAAAAGACAACTCTCCGGGCTGGATGAGAAATCCGTACCCCGCCTCCAGCCGGTATTCCTTGTCATGAAAGCGAAAAATACCCTTCCCGCTCAAAACAAAATGAATCAAATAGTGCGGCTTCGCGGCAGGTCCGAAGCTGTGCAGGGGCTGCGTCTGAGAACAGCCGCAACAGTTTACATAAAGCGTTCCCGCCTTATCATTTACAAAATCCAGTTTGAAGGCTTTTTCCATTTCATTACCACGCCTTTATACGATCATTTCCTTCCGGTCAAGATCCTCCTGTACCTTCTTCAGATCCGCACGAATCGGTAGCTTCTGGGGACATACCTTCTCACATTTTCCGCACTCGATACAGTTCTTCGCCTGCTGCCCTTCGCCGATATTGTTTTCCCACTGATTCCTGACAACATTATAATTCTGGTACATATGATAGCGATTCCAGGCGCTGAAGCAACCGGGGATATTGACACCTGCGGGGCAGGGCATACAATAACGGCAGCCGGTACAGCTGTTCTGAATACGACTGTTCATCAACTCCACCACTTCCCGGATGACCGTCTGCTCACGGTCGGAGAGCGGCTCAAAATCGGTGAATGTCTTTAAGTTATCCTCCACCTGCTCCATGTTGGACATACCGCTCAGAATCACCTTGACATTGGGAAGACTTCCCACCCAGCGAAGTGCAAAGGAAGCCGCCGTTGCGCCGGGCCTGACACTGTGGAACTTATCCATGATATCGGACGCGAAGGCCGCCAGCGTACCGCCCTTCACCGGTTCCATGATCACAAGGGGAATTCCCTTTTCCTCGGTCAGCTTATAACCCTTTAACCCTGCCTGTTCATCGGTATCCATGTAGTTGAGCTGAATCTGACAGAAATCCCAGTCTCTGTAATTCAGTACTTCCTCGAAGACCTCATAGGAATCATGGAAGGAGAAACCGAGATACCGAATCTTTCCTTCCTTTTTCATCTCCTCAAGACGTGCGACAACACCCAGTTTGACCATCAGATCCCACCGTTCTTTGCTGACAGCATGCATCAGATAGAAATCGATATAATCCGTCTGCAGACGGGTGATCTGCTCGGTAAAGAGTCGATCCACATCCTCCAGCGAATTCACTGCCCAAAGAGGCAGCTTGGTTGCAAGATAGAAGGAGCTTCTGTTATATTTTTTCAATACCTTGCCCACAAAGGGTTCACTCTTACCACCGTGATAGGGGTAGGCGGTATCGATATAATTTACCCCTGCCGCAATCGCGCGATCCAGCATGGCTTCCGCCTGTTTCTCATCGATCTGCCCGTCGGCAGTGGTGGGAAAACGCATACATCCGAAGCCTAACAGTGATGTTTCCACATTTCCCAAATTGCTCATTTTTCTTTTTTCCATATGTTTATCCCTCCGTTTTAGGATGACACCTTCTCTTTTCTCTCTTTGTTCCTATTCTGTAGCTCCGCCGGAGCCCTTTACGGGAGTGTCCTGATATTGAAGCTGAAATTCCGGCCAGCGCTTCCGCTCCATAAATTTTTCCCGGATTCTGTGGATTACAACGCCGATCGTCTCCTCCGTCACATCCATCAGCACCACCATAATCTGTGTGGCGCTGTACCTCGCACTCACGTCGTTTCTGCGGAGGGAACTCACCACCGCCTGCTCCAGATGATACATCTCCTCCTCACAACGCTTCTGTCCCTCCTCGGTCTCCTCTCCCCCGTTCAGGGAGAGAAGCAACAGGCGTGCCGCCTGATTGGTACGGGCCACGGATCGTGACACATAATTGTAGATACGTCGAAAATCGGCATACGGTACCTGATAGGATCCGTTTACCGTACGATTCTCCTGAATGATGTTCGACAGTGTCTGAATGTCGATTACCTGCTCCCGGGCACACTCCTCAACAGGCATATCATCACTGTAGAAACAATAACGATTCTTACCATTTCTCTTGGCAAAGTACAGTGCTTTATCAGCCGCATTGTACAACTCCTCAAAATTCGCTCCGTCCTGTCCGGCAATTGTAATTCCAATGGAAAGGGATGTGCCGTCCATGGCCGGTTCACTGTCGATGGTTTTCACATATTTCTGTAAAATACGATCACAGAGATCTTCGATTTTCTCGCGCTCCATCGCATGATCCACAAAGATAGCGAACTCATCACCGCCCATACGGCAGGCAATTCCGCCTTCGCCGGTGATCTCCAGCAGCACCTCCGAGGCCTTCTTCAACGCAAAATCACCCGCGACATGTCCGAATTGATCGTTGACCTGTTTAAAATTATCAAGATCCACCATCAGAAAAACGCCTTCGCATTTCCTTTCCAGTGAGATATCAACCGCTCTCTGTGCATAGAAGCGGTTATAGAGTCCTGTCAGGACATCCCTCATCGTCTGCTGCGACAGCTTCTCCACCTGCTCTGTCTTTTCATCCAGCTTCTTTTCCAGCTGGCTGCGGAGACGGTACAGCTCCATCGTCCTTCCCACCCGGGAACTCACAACCTCCGGTGCATAGGGCTTGCGGATGACATCCTCCGCTCCCTCACGAAAACAGGTGACTTCCAGTGTAATATCCCTCTCTCCGGTGATGAAGATAGCAGGGGTAGCGGCATCCTTTTCGTTCCTGCGGATCTCACGAAGTGTCTCAAGCCCGTTCTTCCCCGGCATATAGTAATCCAGCAAAAGAAGATCCGCAGAATTTTCCTTCAGCCACGCAATGGCCTCGTCTCCGGAACTGACGGCAATCACCTCATATTCGGATTGCAAAATCCGGCTCACAAGCTGCAGGCTGAAAATATCGTCGTCCACCGCCAAAATTTTGTACATAAGTTTTCCTTTCCGCCTACTGCAGTCTTCCGTTCTCGTCGAACGAAACTCCCATTTCGCTGCTGAATTCATTGATCCGGTTGATAATACGCACCGCCTCGTCACCCCGGGCAGGTGTGGGACGAAAATCATTTCTCTCCAGTATTGAGCTCACCGAACAGGGAATCACTCGAATCTCCTTATCCTGCTGCTTCTCACCGTCCACAAAGGTAAAGGTCTGCTGAAAGATCATCGTGTCCTTATCGGTGGGATTCCGGTTTGCACCGAAACAGAAATTACCCATACTGTACAAAATAAATTTACCGTTGTATTCCTCAATTCCCTGCAGCACATGGGGGTGGCTCCCCAACACCAGATCCGCTCCCAGATCAATGCATTTTCTGCCCAGTTCCTTCTGATTGTCGTCGGGATAGTGATCCCCTTCGATTCCCCAGTGACAGCATACCAAAATCAATTCCGCGCCGTCCTGCCTCAGGGATTCAATCCCTTCCTCTACCAGTTTTGCGGATCCGTCCGCATAGCGCAGAACATTCACGGAGATCAGCCCGATCGGAATCCCCTGCGCTTCATACATCCCCACCAGGTTATCGTATGCAAAAACCGTTCCCTGCTCTGTCAGAAGCTCCCGCGTCTGATCGCTGGCAGTCTCCCCGTAATCCAGACGGTGATTGTTGCCCATACTGACCGCCTCAATTCCTGCAGCCGGCAACAGCTTCGCATATTCCGGTTTTCCCTTGATCATATAAGTCTTCTCGATCCGGGGCGTCTCCTCCGTCGTCAGAATACATTCCAGATTGACCACCGTAAAGTCATCCTCAATAAAAATATCCCTGACATTTTCAAAGAAAAATCCCTTGTCCTCCGCCTGGTCATAAGTCTGGTCAAAGCTCCATGCATAATCCTGTCCGAGATAATTGCCAAGCACCACATCCCCGGCCGCAGATATTGTAATCGTGACCTTTTCCGGTTCCGGCTCTTCCTCTGTCGTTTCCTCCGAAACCGCTGTCCCGTCAGGAGATTCCTCCAGGGGGTACTCCTCCAGTAAAACCCCCTGAGACATCGACTCCCCCGTGGACAACATATCAATCTCCGTATTGTCTCCGCAGGCAGCCAGTAATACTGCTGCCAGCAAAGCCCATACGGCAATACCATACTTTTTTACTCTCATCAAAATCATTCTCTAACCTCAAAGCCAAAATGCGCATACTTTTCGTTATTGTACCACATTTTACCATTCTGTGTATACATTTTCCCACAGAGAATTCTGCTTTTCGAAAACAAAGAGGAACCTCCTGATCGAAGTTCCTCCCTCACACACTCTCTTCCGGTATCCGTCCTCTGCCGGTAAAACCCGCAGTTTCGCTTATCGCTTGACCATCAGCTTCTTCTCGATTCCCTTTCGATAGATCTGCACGACGATAACGGCTTCCAACACGATTGCCGCTACAAACAACAAACTGACCCATCCGCTTGTTACAATGGAGCCAAGCAGGGTGAAATCGGCAACCACCCCGAAAACGTAGATCAAAATGCCGCACTGATGATTGTATTTCTGCACGTCGGTGACCTGAATCGGATATTTGCAGAATACCTTGTTGCGCTCCTCACAATTGTAGACTCTTGTTCCCTCATACACACACATTCCCAGAATAAACACCAAAATCACTGCGTCCATCTTTTCCTCTTTCCGTGCACATCGCACTTTTTTAATCTCAATTCTCTCCGTTCACCGGATCCGTCTGTCCCTGTAATAGCTCCTTCAGATACTGCCTGTTGGCCGCGAAGTCTACTTCCAGGACAGCCATACCGCGAATGGTTGCATTCTGATAGGTTCCCGCAATCGGTATACTTGCCTGCCGGATATCATATCCGAGATAGGAGGGAGCGCCAAGTGCGGTTGTATAGCACTCCCACTGTGTCAGATTCGTGGTCAGATTTGGCAGCAGCCCATTCAGGAGTTCCGAGGGATTTGTGAGCATCGCCTTCGGTATCTTGTGAATCACTTCCGTCAATACCTTGCGCTGTCTTTCCGTACGGCCGAAATCCGTTCCCAGATAACGATTTCGGGAGTAAGCCAATGCCTGAGGTCCATTCAGATGAACCAGGCCTCCCGCAGAGGCATCCATATTGTCCGTTCCCTGGGGACGATCCGTGAGAATATTGTACTCTACCAGATACCCGTTTACATACTCAATCTCTTCCTTTGTGAGCTCCAGATCAATTCCGCCCACCGCATCCACCAGATTGGCAAATGCCTCAAAATTGACCAGTACATAGCGGTTTACTTCGATGTCCAGATTCTTCTCCACCGTCTCCATCAGAAGCTCGGCACCGCCAAAGGAGTACGCGGCATTCAGACGGTTGTTGTCATGTCCCGGAATCTCCACATACATATCGCGCAGAAGAGACGTCATGGTAATCGTCTTGGCCTCCCTGCTGACCGACAGAAGAATCATCGCGTCGGAACGCCCGTCATCACTGTTGTCGCGGGAATCATTTCCGATCAGGAGAATATTGATCACCCCGTCGCTCTTAAGGGGCTGCCCTTGTACGGAATCCACGGGTGTATACTCCATCTTCGCGTAGATCGTTCCCACAACGTAATACAAACCACCCAGAACAACAACCGCCAGCACCGCCGCAGTAATCAAAAATTTCCGAAACCGCGATTTTCTGCGCGGTTCTTTCTGAGGTGATTTCTTCGAAGCATTCCTGCGACCATTGCGGTCTGAGTCCTCTGTTCGGGCTTCCTGCTGATTCCTTCGCTGTTGCTTACCCCGCTGCCGGGTATCGTGTCCGGAGGATTTCTTCATCTCCGAACTTCTTCGTCTCTTTGGAAGATCCCAGTCCTCGTCATATTCTTCCGTCACTTGCCGCACAATATCATCTCTCTTAGCATCCTCCGTATCCTCGGGATTCTCTTCCTCCTGCTCCAGCTGGCTGTTGAGAAAATCCTCCAGTCCCCTGCGAATCCGCTCCATGTCCTCTGCTGTATGAATTTCTTTACTCTTCGCCATAGAAATGCACTTCCTTTCGAAACAAAATACCGGCAGGCATTCTCATCTATTGTAACAGAATAGCACAGATGGTCCGGTCCGTCACGAAAGAAAGCATTAAACTTTTCTTAATTTCCTGAGATTTATCGCGTAAGAATGTCATTTATCGTGGTAAGACCACTGTTTTTGTGCGTGATTACTACCACATGGTCCCCCGGATGGATCTGCGAGGAACCGTCCGCTAACATAACCTTCCCGCCCCGCACAATCGTTGCGATCAGAATCTCTTTTTTTCGTTTGAATTCCGGAGATTTTAAAGGAATTCCGCAGGCCCTGAAATCATCGTACACCACAAATTCGATCGCTTCCGCCTTACCCCCGGCGATCCGATACATGCAGGCAATATCGTTTCCCGCCTCGTTGGGTACCGAGACATCACGTATGAAACGCAGGATTCTCTCCACGACAATCAGAACCGGAGAAATCGTAATGTCGATATTCACCCGATTGAGCAGGCGCTCGTAGGATGCGGAATTGACTTTGGTAATGATGGAGCCCACACCACAGGACCAGGCAAACATGGACAGCACCAGATTGGTGTCGTCGCGTCCTGTCAGGGAGACACACACATCGGCAGAACCGATACCCTCCTCCACCAGCACCTGCGCATCAATCTCCCGCGCACATGAAACAGTCACTTTGGGGAGCTTTTGTGCAAGGACGGCACAGCGGGCACTGTCATTGTCCAGGATCGTAACCTTCTTTTTCTCCGAGACCAGTTTTTCCGCAAGAGAGACGGCAACATCACCGCCGCCGATGATCAGAACCTTTTTCACCCGCTCGCGTATAATACCGAGCTTCTCCATCACGATGTTCAGGGAATCGTGCGGCACTACAAAGCCCACCTCATCGCCCTCTTTTAGGACCACCGCCCCATCGGGAATCAGCACCTTTCCGGCACGCTCCACAATGCCGACCAGCAGATCTGTACCGAAAAAGGTACGAACCTCCCTCAACGGCATATTTACAAAGCTGCTGCCACCCTGAATTGCCACGCGGATCAGAACCGTATCCGAACTGAAGAATCCGTCGGCACGGACATTTCCTGGAAGGCCGATATGATGTGCGATTTCCGTCGCCGTATCCTCCTTTGGCGTGAGCAGGTAGTCCACCCGAAACTCCTTTCGGATGCACTCCTGTCGCTCGGTAAGTTCCTGTTTGGTAATCTGCGCTGCCGCAAACCGTGTGCCCTGGCTTTTGGCCAGAAGGCAGATGCAGAGATTCGTCTCATCGGATCCGGTGAGCGCCACACACACATCCGCCGTGTCCGCTCCCGCACGCTGCAGGGTCTCCGGTGAAACACTGTTTCCGCACACCCCGCTGACATTGTATTTGTCCGTGACATAATCTACTTTTTTCGGATTCTTGTCAATGACCACCACGTCATGTTCTTCCTTGGACAGAAGATCTGCCAGAAGAATCCCCGCCTGATCAAGCCCTGCAATGATAATTTTCATCGGTATTCCTTCCTTTCCTGCCGCTTTGTCCTTATTCTGCGACTCGTCTGTCGCTCATCCGCGACTCCCATGTCTTTCCACGTTCCGATTCTTACAGGCCGCAGCCTGAATACGGTTCGCCTTATGCCGTTCAATCCTCCGATAGCCGATGGGTACCGTAAGTCCCTGAACGATCACCGTAAAGAGAATCGTCAAAAAAGTCGTGTTCAGAATAATCTGATAAACTTCTTCGTCCAGAAATTCCCTCGTGCTCATGGCAAGGGCCAGGGACAAACCGCCCTTTAGCGCACTCCAGGTCATAAGAGTCACAAATTCCGTACGACTATAGCTGCTGGGAATCTTCTTTTTACCCGCCAGTACAGTGGCCATCCACACACCGCAGAATCGTGATACGATCACGCACACAATTCCCGCCACGACGATAAAGGGAAGCTTGTCCGACCAACGAATATCCAACAGCGAGATTCCGATCATCACGAAGAGTATGGAATTGAGCAGTGTATCCGCCACCTCCCAAAAAGATCCGTACCGATCCTCCGGGTCATCCACCATACGTCGCCTCGAAATCCGATGCATCCGGTAGGCAAAATACATTCCGCACACCACAGAGGCAATCACACCGGAGAATCCAAAATACTCGCAGATCAAATAGACCATTGCGACATCCAGAAGACTGATCATAATGTGCTTTGACGGATCTCTGGTACGTTCCAAAAGCCAGAATAGCACAAAGGATACCGCCAATGCCACAACCAGTGCTCCCACCACTTCCTTCAACATAACCGACAGAAAGCTTCCGCCCCCCGAAAGGATTCCGTTTGCAACCGACTGCCCCGCATATGCGGCTCCCTGGGTACTAACTATGCTTTTGACAAACACGAACAGGGCGACCCCGGTACCATCGTTAAACAGCGATTCGCTCTCGATGACAGAAGTCACATTTTTGGAGAGTCCCAGTTTGTTGAGAATTCCGGTTGCCGCAATCGGATCCGTGGGCGACACGATACAGCCCAGAAGAATGCAGACCCAGATATCCAGTCGCACACCGAACAATAACCCGGCTGCCCAAAAAAGCAATCCATAGAAGGCGGAGGACAGAACCGTCGTCAAAAGCGCCAGCAGACTGATGGCCCTGAGATTCTGGCGGAATTTTCCCATATTCACCTTGCTTGCCCCCGCAAACAGCATAAAACACAGAACAAAGTCCATCAGATATTCCTCAAATCCGAAATCACCGACCCTGTGTAAAACCGGTTCCAGAAACGTCAGCCCGGGAATTTTCGCAAGAATCAGAAGAAGTCCGCTGCAAAATGTGGAGAACAGCAGGAGTGCAATATCACCCTGCAGATGAATCCGCTTTTCATTCAGTACGCTCACTGTTACGATGAACAGAAAAATCACGACCAAAAAACCCATGATGCTCAATCGTAATACCACCTCTCTTTCCTGTCCTCCATTATACTCTGTTTCTGAAAAAAGGAAATAAGAAACAGACCCGTTGTCCGCAAAACAGTTACCGCTAAGTTAAAAGCTAACTTGGATATTGCAACCGAAAAGTCGGTTGTGTGGCAACTGTATGCTTTCGATGATAGCAAATCGATGTTTGTTTCGCTCAAGGAAAAAGAAAGCACGACAGACACGAAATGGCTGGATTTTGGAGGTGCGGAGTAAGAATTTCACCGAACTGAAAATGTTCCCTGCCCAATATATTTCGGAAAGTCCAAGGGCAGGGTATAGAAGAGAGAAAGTATTGCTCCATACCCTGCGAAAATCCAAAGCCGGGGTATGGAAGAGAGTAAGTACTGCTCCATACCCTGCGAAAATCCAGGACCGGGGTATGGAA
>CAMAGI010000059.1 GCA_945833775.1 uncultured Lachnospiraceae bacterium | reverse complement strand
CCCAGCAGGGCTGCTACATGATCTGCCGCTTCTTTGCGATCCCCGGTGAGCATCACCGTCTTCTTCACACCTGCTGCCTTCAGTCCGCGGATCGCCTCTGCAGAACTCTCCTTAACCACATCCGAAATCAGGATATATCCCGCGTAGCTTCCGTCGATGGCAACATGCACCACGGTGCCGGTGCCCTCCGCCTCCATGCAGACCAGATTCTGCCTTGCCATCAGCTTGGCATTGCCGGCCCAAACCGTATGACCGTTCACCAGAGCTGTCACGCCATGTCCGCCGATCTCCTCCACATCACACACGGCATTGGGATCGATTTCCCTGCCGTACGCTTCCCTCAGGCTCTTACTGATGGGATGGGAGGAATAGCTTTCGGCATAAGCCGCATATTTTAACAGGACCACGTCCGCCGCTTCGGATTCATCCGACACAGTAAGATCCGGTGCAGGACATACCTTTGTGACCTCGAACACGCCCTTCGTCAGCGTACCGGTTTTATCAAATACCACATATCGGGTCTGTGCAAGAGCCTCCAGATAATTGGATCCCTTTACCAGAATTCCGCAGGAGGATGCACCGCCGATACCGCCAAAAAAGCTCAAGGGAATTGAAATCACCAGCGCACAGGGGCAGCTGATTACCAGAAATGTCAGCGCACGCGTGATCCACATCCCCCACTGCGCGGGATTTCCAAACAACAGATTGCATGTCGGCGGAAGAACTGCCAGGGCAAGAGCACCGTAGCAGACAGCCGGCGTATAGTACTTGGCAAATCGGGTAATGAAATTCTCGGAGCGGGATTTCTTCATGCCGGAATTCTCCACCAGATCCAGGATCTTCGAGACGGTGGATTCACCGAATTCCTTTGTCGTCCGAATCTTCAGCAGACCGTTTAAGTTGACACAGCCGCTGATGACTTCGTCGCCCACAGCCACTTCCCGGGGAACACTCTCCCCTGTAAGCGCACCGGTATTTAAAGTAGAGCTTCCCTCCACCACACATCCGTCGATGGGGATTTTCTCACCGGGGCAGACCACGATCACCGTTCCGATGGCAACCTCATCCGGATCTACCTGTTCGAGATTGCCGTTCTCATCCTCGATATTGGCATAGTCGGGACGGATATCCATAAGCGCGCTGATATTGCGGCGGCTCTTTCCCACAGCCACGGACTGAAAAAGCTCTCCGATCTGGTAAAACAGCATAACTGCCACGCCTTCCCGATAATCGCCCAGCGCGATCGCACCGACGGTGGCAACCGCCATCAGAAAATTCTCGTCAAAGATTGCGCGATTCCGAATTCCCAGTACCGCTTTTTTCAGGATATCGTAACCGATCACCAGATAGGGGATCAGGTACAGGATGAAAAAAAGCCACTGCGGCACCGGAAAAATCCGCTGCGTCGTCCGGTTCAGAATCTCCAGAAGAAAGATGAGAACCGTCGAAATACCTATGCGATACAATACTTTTTTCTGTTTTTTTGTCATTGTGGTGTCCCCTCGTCATAAAGTTACGCCCGGGTTTCAGGCCGGGGTTTTGACCGAACTTTATAGCTCACTTACAGATAGATCTCGCAGTCATCCTCCACCCTCTTGCAGGCATTTACAACCGCCTGCATTACGGTTTTCTCGTCGCTGCCCTCGGCAAATTCCACCTTCATCTTCAGTGTCATGAAATTAACCGTTGCCTTGACAACACCTTCCACCTTACCGGCTGCCTCTTCCATCTTTGCCGCACAGTTTGCGCAGTCTACTTCGATCTTATAAGTCTTGGTCATGATTTTCTCCTCCTCGCTATATTCCTTGGCTTAAATGCAAATGACTTGCAACTAAAATTTACCTTGGTTCATATGAACCATTGTTCATATGTTTAATATACCACAATTTTCGAATCTGTCAACCTTTATTGTTCCTTTTTACATGTCTGTTGCCAATCGCTTTGTCAGAAAACTATTTTCTAACCTATTCTTTTTTCGATTTGTAGACCCAAAACATGCCACAAGCAGCGTTTGGGATGATTTGCATTGGATGGTTGTAGACCCAAAACATGCCATAAGCAACGTTTGGGATGATTTGCATTGGATGGTTGTAGACCCAAAATATGCCATAAGCAACATTTGGGATGATTTGCATTGGATAGTTGTAGACCCAAAATATGCCATAAGTAACATTTGGGATGATTTGCATTGGATAGTTGTAGACCTAAAACATGCCATAAGCAACATTTGAGATGATTGGGGATGATTTGCATTGGATAGTTGCAGACCCTAAACATATCAAAACCAGTTACAGGTATTATGACTACATACATTTTGTAGCATACGGACACACTTTTGAAAAAAAGTGATCTTATTTTGGGTAAAGAACAAATTCGGCTTCTCATTGTCCGGGCTTATCGGCCCGCAACAAATGTGCTCACCACGGAATAATCGTCGCCGAGCACCACAAGATCCGCATCATACCCTGCGCAAATACAGCCCTTTCGATCTCCCAGGCCGAGCATCTGCGCAGGGTTTTTCGTGCACGAATTCAGAGCTGCTTCAAAGGATACTCCCGCGTTCACCGCAATCCGGAGTCCTTCGTTCATGCGAAGCGTACTGCCCGCGATGGTGTCCGTCCCCTTCAGGTATATCAAATCTCCCCGCAGTTCAATTTCCTGACCGCCGAGCGTATACCTTCCATCCGATGCACCGCTTACGCCGTCTGCCGCGCACCCCTTCAGCCGCAGGGAGTCCGTGATCATAATGGCTTTGTCTCTTCCTTTGATCCGGTAAAAAAGCGCCAGGACCGCAGGGTTCACATGATGCCCATCCGCGATGATCTCTCCGAAGGCATCCTCTGCGCACAGAGCGGCACCCGCCATTCCGGGCTCTCTGTGGTGCAGCGGAGACATTCCGTTAAAAACATGAGTGAAAGAAACCGCGCCGTTTAAAAGCGCGTTGACAGCTGTCTCAAAGTCCGCTCCGGAGTGTCCCAGGCTGACACGAACACCACGCTCTGCGCAATATCTTGTCAGAGCAAAGTCTGGGTCTTTTTCCGGGCATAACGTGATCAGTCGGACGTTCCCCTCTGCCGCCTCCTGAAGCTGTCGGAAGCACTCCACAGAGGGCGGAAGAATTGCCATGGACGGCTGAGCGCCGCAATACTCCGCGCATAAAAAAGGGCCCTCCAAATGCACCCCCAATATCCCGGCACAGCCCGAGTCGGATCTTTCGCGCATCATGCGCGCGATATGGGATGCCGCATTGCACATAGCGGGAAGCGGCTGAGTCACCAGCGTGGGGAGGAAGGCGGTAACGCCCTCCGTCGTTATTCTCCCGGCCCATCTTCTCAGGCCATCCGGATCTGCATCCGACGCATCGCACCCGTATGCCCCGTGGGTGTGAACATCGATAAAGCCGGGCACAATCCGCAGATCACCGAAATCGCAATCGCCCTTCACATGGTCCAGAGTGCTGCTGCCATGGGGCAGAATCTGCAGAATCTTCCCTTCCCCGATTGCAATCTGTGCCGCCTCAAAATGATCCTTGAGCCAAACCCGGCTGCTTTGAATAATCATAAAAATCCTCATTTCTGAGCAACTTTGTTGCGAAGATGCGTCGAGAAATCTGCGCATGCAGTTTCCCATCCGCAATCAAAGCTATTCGCTCTCGCCCCGGATCGCAATCAGCGGACCGCCGGTTCCCTGGATATAATCCCTTGTGATGGTGACCTGTCCGATATTGTCATCCTTGGGAATCTCGTACATGATATCCAGCATAAATTCCTCGATGATGGAACGAAGTGCACGGGCCCCTGTGTCACGCTCCATCGCCTTCTCGGCAATGGCTTCCAGTGCATCATCCGTAAATTCCAGCTTCACTTCGTCAAGTTCCAAGAGCTTCTGGTACTGCTTCAAAATGGCATTTCTGGGCTCCCGCAGGATTTTTATCATCATCTCCTTGGTCAGTCCCTCCAGAGTATAAATCACCGGCAGACGTCCCAAAAACTCGGGAATCATTCCAAAATTCCGCAGATCCTCCACCGTCACGCGGGAAAGAATGTTTTTATCCTTGTCGTATTTGTCCTTCAGATCTGCGTTAAATCCGATGGAAGCCGTCTTGGTCAGGCGTTCCTTGATGATATCATCCAGATCCGGGAATGCACCGCCGCAGATAAATAAGATATTACGGGTGTTCACTGTGGTCATCGGCACCATGGCGTTTTTACTGTTTGCGCCCACCGGCACTTCCACCTCTGCTCCCTCCAGAAGACGCAGCATTCCCTGCTGAACACTCTCGCCGCTGACATCCCGGCTTCTGGTCTCCTTTTTCTTGGCAATCTTATCAATCTCGTCGATGAATACGATTCCCCGTTCCGCTTTCTCCACATCGTTGTCGGCAGCCGCGAGAAGCTTTGAAATAACGCTCTCGATATCATCACCAATGTATCCGGCTTCCGTCAGGGATGTGGCATCCGCAATGGCAAGGGGCACATCCAGAAGGCGTGCCAGCGTCTTTACAAGGTACGTCTTACCGCAACCGGTGGGACCGATCATCAGCATATTGGATTTCTCAATTTCGATCTCATCCATGGTGTGGGTGGCCACACGTTTGTAGTGATTGTACACCGCTACGGAGATGACCTTCTTGGCATGCTCCTGTCCGATCACATATTCATCCAGGCTTGCCTTGATCTTGTGTGGTGCGGGAATGTTGCGAATGTCCAGAACCGGCTCGCTCTCCTCCTTGGGCTTTCTCTTCTTGAGCTTCTGGCGGTTCGGAATGAATCCGTCCCCCTGAAGATCCGCAAGATTCACAAAGTGAATGTTGGGATTGCTCATCATTCCCTGATAGTCAAACTGGCTGACCGCATCCATTGTCTTGTGCATGCAGTCGTCGCAGACACAGATACCGTTGGGAAGCTTAAACATCTTACCGGCCACGCTCTCGGGTCTTCGGCAGACAAAACAGACATCCTCATAGGCGTTGTTATCGGAGAAACCACTTCCCGATGATATATCCTGAATCTCTTCGTCGTTTACTTCTTTAAAATCGTCTGACATAACAAATCTCCTCATAAGTTAATCCTTACGAGGAGATTGTATCATTTTCATCTTTATGGGACAAGTGAAGTTTTTATAAAGAACGGGTTCGTTTATTCTTTCGGTCTTGCGCCCAGCGTCACCATCATGTCATGCTCCACATACTCCCCGTTCTCCACACGCCGGATCGTCACCTTCACTTCCGTACCGGCGCAATAGTACTGCAGTTCCTCCTGCAGGTCGGTGATGGAGGTGATCTTCTCACCATCGAATTTCACGACGATATCACCCTTCCGAATACCGGCATTTTCCGCTGCAGAGCCTTCCTGAACGGTTCCTACATAGACGCCTACCGGCATGCCGTACATGGAGGAAATCTGCTCCGAGACGGTCTGAAGATTGGCTATTCCCAGATAACCGCTCTGTCCGTCCTCCACCTTGATCTTGGTCTGGCGCTCCATCAAATCGGCGATGATGGGACTTGCGGTGGTGATGGGAATAGCGTAGCCCATACCCTCTGTATCGGAGGAGACAATCTTATTGGAGTTGATTCCGATAACTTCCCCGCGCATATTTAAGAGTGCGCCGCCGGAGTTGCCGGGGTTGATCGCTGCATTGGTCTGGATATACGTGCTGGTGATTCCGTCGGAAGTTGTCATCTCCCGGTTCAATGCACTGATAATACCGTTGGTCACAGACTGTCCGTAACCGAGCGCATTACCGATTGCAATGACCTCCTCACCGAGTACCAGATCATCGCTGTTTCCCAGTGCCGCAACCGTGATTGCTGCCTTGGTTTCATCTGTCAGGGAATCCAGCTGTACGGCGATCACCGCCAGATCCATATCCGCATCCGTTCCCTTGATCAGTGCCTGTGCAGTACTTCCGTCAATAAAAGTGACCTCCAGACTGTTGGCATCCGCCACCACATGGTTGTTGGAAACAATCAAAAGTTCGGTGTCGGTCTCCCCGACTATGATACCGGACCCGCTGGACCGGGATTCCTCGGAATAGGTGCGTCCCCAGTAATTGAAGGTCTGGCTATAGGTGTTGATAATCGATACCATTGCGGGCATGACCTGTTCGGTAATCTCTGCCACGCTGTTTCCCGTATAAGCCATCTCTGTTGTCGTGACTGCACCGGCGCTTTTCTCAGCCTTATTGATACGGGCTTCCACCTCATCCGCCGCCTTCTCAACAATCGCACTCACATCCATCTGAGATGCCGTCTGTCTCTCCAGAAGTCCGGTTCCCTGTGCCACCGCATAAAACCCCAGGCCCGCAAACATACCAAACAGAAGTCCGAGGCTGGCACCAAGCAGTGCTTTTTTGAAGAATCCGCTCCCTTTTTTGGGCTGTTTTGCATCAAGATTCGGATTGCCTGTTCCATATACGGAGCCGGTACCGGTGGAAGCATTGGTGCTGTAGGTACCATATTCGTAACGGGGGGTTCCGTCACTGTAGTTTTCATTTTCGTACATAATCATTACCTTCTTTCTGATATTGCATGTTGCAAACGGCTCCGAACCGTTTCCTTCATCGTATGATCTCAGTATAGAGAGCAATTGTGTCAAAATTGTGTTTAAAATCTGAAAGAGTTGTGAAATTCCCCCTGTCAAGGCGTGCCGTCCTGGCAAAACGCTATCTTTCTTGCGAAGAATAGCCGCCCGGTCTGCATATCCCTGACAGGGGGAACCGTATTTTCTGTAGGATTTATGTTGCGCGAATCCTCGCGATCTCTTACTCCACCGTAACGGATTTTGCAAGATTTCTGGGTTTATCTACGTCACAGCCCCTGCCCACAGCAACATAATATGCAAAGAGCTGGAGCGGGATGATCGCCAGTGAGTTGGCAAAGCAGGGAGTCGTCTCCGGGATGTAGACCACATAATCGGAAACCTTCTCAATTGCTTTGTTGCCCTCGCTCGTCACTGCCATGACGAATGCACCGCGGGCCTTAACCTCGACGATATTACTGATGGTCTTCTGGAACAGCTCGGGCTGGGTTGCCAGAGCGACAACCAGCGTTCCCTCCTCAATCAGGGAAATGGTTCCATGCTTCAGTTCTCCGGCGGCATATGCCTCGGAGTGAATATAGGAAATCTCCTTCAGCTTCAGGGAACCTTCCAGAGAAATTGCATAGTCAATTCCTCTTCCGATGAAAAAGATATCACGCGCACCCACGTAACGGTTTGCAAAATGCTGAATCTTCTCCTTCTGCCCCAGAAGCAGTTCAATCTGGTCCGGCAGACACCGCAGGTCGTTTAAGAGAGCCGCAAACTTCTCATCATCCACAAGGCCGCGCACCTTTGCAAATTTCATTGCCAGCAGATAGAGGGCCGCCAGCTGTGCACTGTATGCCTTGGTGGTTGCAACCGCAATCTCAGGACCGGCCCAGGTGTAAAGGCAGGCATCCGCCTCGCGTGCAATGGAACTTCCCACCACATTGACAATCCCGAGAACCTTAAATCCACGGGCCTTGGATTCGCGCAGTGCAGCCAGTGTATCTGCCGTCTCACCGGACTGACTGATCACGATCACCATGCTGCCCTCCTCCAGAATAGGGTTGCGGTAGCGGAATTCGCTCGCCACATCCACCTCAACGGGAATGCGGGCCAACTCCTCCAGCACATACTTGGCAGTGACACCGGTATGATAAGCGGAGCCGCAGGCAACAATGTGGATTTTTCGCACGGTGCGCAGTTCCTCATCGGTCATGTTGAGTTCATCAATCACGATGTCATTGCCCTTAATCCGGGGAGAGATGGTGTCCGTAACCGTCTTGGGCTGCTCATACATTTCCTTTAACATGAAATGCTCATACCCCGCCTTCTCTGCGGCATTGGCATCCCAGTCTATGGTGACGGACTGTTTGGTCAGGGGCTCTTCATCCACGGAGAAAAACTGCAGTCCGTCCTCCTTGAGCCTCACGACCTCCTGATTGTCCATATAGTATACGGTTCTGGTGTACTTTAAGATGGCAGGTACATCGGATGCAATAAAACATCCGTCCGCATTCTGCCCTACAATCAAAGGGCTGTCTTTCCGCGCTGCATAGAGCTCTCCGGGAAAATCCGCAAACATGATGCCCAGTGCATAGGATCCCTCCACGCGGTGCAAAACCTTAGTGATTGCCTCCAGCGGATTGCCCTTGTAATAGTAATCCAGCAAATGTGCCAAAACCTCGGTGTCGGTCTCCGACACAAATTCATAGCCCTTGTCCTGAAGTTTTTTCTTCAGGGGAATGTAGTTCTCGATGATCCCGTTGTGTACCACAACGATGGTACCTTCCTTATTGGTATGAGGGTGGGAATTCAAATCACTGGGTGCACCGTGGGTCGCCCAACGGGTATGCCCGATACCGGCAAAACCGGGCATGGACTCACCGCCCCTTGTGAGGTTCTCCAGTACCTTCAACCGCCCTACCGCTTTGCAGGTGACAATCTTTCCCTCACTGTATACCGCCATTCCCGCAGAGTCATAACCTCTGTACTCCAGCTTGGCCAGACCGTCCAAAATAATGGGGGCAGCCTGTTTCTTACCGATATATCCTACGATTCCGCACATAGTATGATCCCTTCGCCGACCTTCGTCAGCCCTTTCTCAACCAATATTGCCGGTTTCCGGTACAGGAAAGCACCAGTTTTTCCGGCAGTTTCTTGTAATTCTTGCCGAGCAGATACCCGGCATATTTGCACACACACTGCAGATAAAAGTGTGGAATTCTTGAAAGCATCCCGTTTTTCCTAAGGTAATGGGAAACCTCCCGCACGTATCTCTTGCCCTCACCCTCCGAGGGAAGCCCGGCAAACACCTTCGGGAACTCCGCCTGCGAGACCCCCAGATCAAAATTGCGGTGAAACTGCTGTGCATTGGTATAGTCGTGGGAATGATATACCATCGCAGAAGCCTCGTATGCAATCCTGTAACCCGCACGGATCACGCCGGATGCATAAATCATATCCTCGTTGAAAATGGTATGTGGCACGAAGCCCCCCAGCTTTTCGTAGACATCCCGCCGATAGGCTGCGCACACATTGGAGCAAAAGAAGGTCTTAATCCCGAGTTTCGGAAGATCCTCCCCGGATTTTTTACAACTCTGTTCCGGATAATTAAAAGCCCTGGAAAGCTTTTCCTCAACACTGCTGTTTTCACGGGGAAGCTGTCTTGCGTAAGAGACGGCAACATCTCCCGTAAGCCCGGTTGTCAGATTCTTCAAAAGCTCAGTGTCTGCCGGAACCGCATCCTGCGTCATCATCACGAAGACATCCGCCTGGGATTTCGTTACCGCCCTTTTCCTGGTTCCGCCGTGGTCGAATTCCCGCTGTGAGAGATGATACACCTTTACATTCTTATGCTTATCGTAAAAATCCGTTCCATAGACAAGCTGTTCGAAATACTTTTCTTCCGTGTTCATCAGAATAATACGGTCGGGCCTGAGGCTCTGTCGGTCCAAAAGGTCAAGCACCTTAAAAAACTCTCCGGACGGCTTGTATACCGGGATGATTACGTCTACTGTCATTTCCGTCACCTTCGATTCGTCTTCCTGTATTTTCGTACAGAAACTCTTCTATATCTTACCAAAGAAGAAAGGAGAAAGCAAGCCTGCTCCCTCCTTTGGTCATACGATTTTTATTCGTTTCTCCGAAAAGCCAACTATTGGGCACCCATATATTTTGCCGCTTTTGCATAAATATCTGCGCCGCACTCTTTTACGGTAGAACTTACCGTGTACTCCTCGTCGTCAAACAAAAATTCATGAAGCCAGATAACATTCTGCTCGAGGCCGTCGCTGGAACCGTTCCAGGGGATTACACAGCTTCCGATTGCTCCCAGATTTTTAACTGCACGCATGCTCTCCTCAGGGAAGCCGCCCTCATCGACGATCTGATATTTATTGATGTTCTGCAAAAGAGTCATAATATCGGCGGTATCAAGGCTGGTATAGATGTCTCCGGAAGCAGCCTCAAATACGCTGATCAGAGTCGACACATCGGCCTTCTTCGCCTGCTCCTCCATGGCCTTGATTACCTCACGCTGACGGGCGGTACGCTTGAAGTCATCTCCCTTGGTGTAACGGATACGGCAGTACGCAGCAGCCTGGATTCCGTCAACCTTCTGGTAACCGGTCTCCTTGACGGGGGTGTACTCACATTTCAGAACATCTGCGATACAATACTGATAATCGTTGATGTATTTGATCTCTTCGCTGTCAATATCAATGTAAATTCCGCCCAGTCCGTCGATGACCTCACTCAAGCCCTTGTAGCCGACGGTGATGAAGTTCTCGATATCCATATCCAGGTTCATATTTAACATCTTGATTGCCTGCGATGCACCACCCTTGGAGTAAGCACCGTTACACTTGTCATACGTGTCATTTCCCAGATTCAGGAGGGTATCACGGTAGACACTCACGAGTTTGATATCTCCGGTGTCCAGATTGACACTGGCAATCATGGTCGAGTCGCTTCGGAAGCCCTTGGTCAGTCCGCTGTCCAGTTTGCTGTAGCTGTCGATATCCACACCGAAGAGGGCGATGTTCATATAGCCGTGCATGGTTCCGCCGCTTTCCTTCTCCTCCTGTACCTGGGAAGGAATTGCAAGCTCCTCCACTTTTAACTCCACACGTTTGATCTCG
Source organism: uncultured Lachnospiraceae bacterium (assembly GCA_945833775.1). Lineage (GTDB taxonomy): Bacteria > Bacillota > Clostridia > Lachnospirales > Lachnospiraceae > Acetatifactor. The sequence goes on along the minus strand of CAMAGI010000059.1, from coordinate 2,212 downwards.
CTGGCCTTATCGGTTCCCACCATAACCACATACAGAACTCCGATCATTACCAGAATGACAGCGATCTCGATACCGAAGATGATTACCTTCTTTTTCTGCTTTGCCTGTCTCTGTCTTGCAGATCCTTTCCTGTGTGCAGAGCCGCTTCCGCTCGTTTTTCTCTGATTCGTATTTGTTGCCATTGTACCTTCTCCTTACTTCTTAATAAGCATTTTTATTAACAAATCCCGTGAAGAACGTCATCAGGATTATTTTTATATCAAACCCAAAGGTCCAGTTCTCAATGTAGTAAATATCATAATCAATGCGCTTGCGGATGGAGGTGTCTCCCCGAAGGCCGTTCACCTGTGCCCATCCGGTCAGGCCCGGACGAACCTGATGTTTGATCATATAGCGGGGGATTTCCTCTTTGAATTTCTCCACAAACTGCGGTCTCTCCGGTCGGGGGCCCACCAGACTCATATCGCCCTTCAAAATATTGAAAAGCTGCGGCAGTTCGTCCAGACTGGTTCTGCGAAGCACTCTCCCGACGCGCGTGACACGGGGATCATCCTTCACCGTCCAGGCTTTTTTCTCCTTGCCGGGAGCCTGTTCCACCATACTGCGGAATTTGTACATCTTAAAGGTCTTGTTGTGAAGCCCCACCCGCTCTTGTCGGAAGATCACCGGTCCGGGACTGGTCGTCTTGACCAGAATCGCAGCCACCAACATAATGGGTGACGTGAGAATGATACCGATAAGTGATCCCACAATATCAACCGTCCGCTTTAAAACCATATTGCCGGTGTTGGTAAGCGGCACATAACGAATGTTGATCACCGGTAGTCCGTTGATGTCCTCGGTGTACGGCTTTGTGGGGATCAGACTGTTGTAATCCGGAATAAACTTGGTGTGCACACCGGCTTTCTCGCAGATGTCCACCAGTTCCTCCAGATAATCGTAATCCTGCAAAGACAACGTGATGGCAACCTCATCCAATTCGTTGGCCGGAAGAATCACTTCGATGTTTTTCAGGGAGCCGATTACTTTCACGCCCTTGTAAAGCGTTCCCGCCGGAACCCTGTTGTCCAGAATCCCGCATACAACATAGCCCCACTGGGGATTGTCCATGATCCGGTCAATGTAAGCCTCCGCTGCTCTCGAATACCCCACCAGAAGCATGTGCTTCAGGTTGTAGCCGCGGCTTCGCATACTGCGAAGGACCTTGCGCATCACGACGCGCAGAAGACTGGTCAGGGAAATGTTTAAAACATAGAAAATTGCCATCACCGAACGGGAGAAGTTAAATACCCGCACGATCATGTACAGCACAATGATCAGTGCTGCAAGACCGATGGTGTTGGCCTGCACGATGCCGTATATCTCACGCCATCTCTGGGTCGTCCGCTTGGGTGTATAAACCTTACAGCGGTAATACAAAAAGAGGTAACCCGGGATAATAAAGAGGAGTAAAAAACAGTAATCCTCAACCGGCAGCACACCGGGGCCGGGACTTTTTTCGATCAGATAAAACTTAATGTAATAAGAAAGTACAAACGAAGCTGCTGTCAGTGCCGCATCCAGGACCACCAGCAATCGGTTAAATACTTTCTGATTGTCTTTAATCATAAGCGTCACCGGTCCATTTACAGGTTACACGCTTATTGTATAACATGCATTTTAAGAAATTATGAAGCTAATTCTTAAGATTTCATAAGAAATCGGATCAGGTTGGCATAGAGTTGCAGCTGGATCCTGCAATAATTGGGGAGATGATGCAGCCGAAACGGCACTTTGTGTGCTTTTCCCGGAGCACTGTAGGAACGCTTCAGCCCCTGTAGAACACCCTTGGCATAGAGCACACCCATTCCTTTGGCTGCAAAGAAAAGATTTTTGATCAAAAATCCGGGCACCAGAAAAGGAAGATTCCAAATGCGCTGTAAGAGCGGCATATTTTTGTGAATCAGATAAATATTGTTGGTCGAAACCAGACGTGTTTTAAATTCATTGTACCTGGAGCCGGAGGACGCACTGCCGTAATGAATCACCTGTGCCTTCGGCTCATAGAGATTCCGATAGCCGTAAATCTGCGCCCGATAGCCGATATCCAGGTCCTCAAGATAGGCAAAATGCAATTCATCAAACAACCCGATTTCATCGAATACGGACCTGCGATAAATCGCCGCACACCCGCAGGCGGAGAAAACCTCCGTTGCAGTATCGTAGCGGTCTG
>CAMAGI010000058.1 GCA_945833775.1 uncultured Lachnospiraceae bacterium | reverse complement strand
GTTTCATTTGCCGCCAGCATAAAATCCTCAATCAGATCGGTTGCCACATTTCTCTCATACGGGCGGATATCGATGGGATGCCCGTTTTCATCCAGGGAAATCTTACACTCCGGAAAATCAAAGTCAATGGATCCACGCTTTTTCCTTCTTTCGCGCAGGAGCGCTGCAAGCTGTTCCATGGCAAGGAACATGGGCATGAATTCTTCGTATTCACCGCGCAGCTTTTCATAGGACTTCGCCGCTTCTCCGGATAAATCTCCCCGATTTCCCTCCAGCAATTCCCGGACGGTCGTGTAAGACATTCTCCGGTCCACACGGATGACAGATTCGCAAATCTCGTAGTCCGTGATCTCCCCTTTCAGGTTCACGCTCATAAGACAGGAAAGCGCCAGTCTGTCCTCCCCTGCATTCAGGGAGCAGATCCCGTTTGACAGGGCGTGGGGCAGCATCGGAATGACACGATCCGTGAGATAAACGCTGGTACCGCGTTTTAACGCCTCCCTATCCAACGCCGAATTCTCCTGCACATAGTTGGTCACATCTGCGATATGCACACCAAGATGATAGAGGGTCCCGTCAAAGTCCACGCTGACCGCATCATCCAGATCCTTCGCGTCTTCTCCGTCAATCGTAACCATGGTAACATCCCGCAGATCTCTGCGTCCCGCACGGTCCGCCTCGCTCACCGGCACAGCAACGCGCTCCACCTGGTTTAGCACCTTCTCTGGAAATTCCAGAGGCAGTTCATACCCTCTCACCACGGACAGAATATCCACCCCGGGATCATTGATATGCCCCAGGATCTCCTGCACTTTCCCCTCAGGATTTCTGGCCGCATTGCCGTAATCCGTAATCTCAACGATCACTTTATGCCCGCTTACTGCGCCCCGGGAACGCTGGGTCGGCACGAAAATATCCCTGCGGATCTTGGGATTATCGGGAATCACGAAACCGTATCCCCCTTTGCTCTGTTCAAAGGTACCGACCAATTGCAAAATTCCGTGCTTTACTACCCGTATCACTCTGGCCCTGCGGCGAATGTGCGTGCCGGATGAAGTCTTTTTTCCTGCCCCGGAACGTTCCTCTTCCAACAATGTCACCAGAACCGTATCTTTGTGAAAGGCCCCCGCCGTCATCTCCTCCGGAACAAAAAGTTCTTCCTCGAATCCCTCCACCTGAACAAAGCCAAAACCTTTCCCGCCGGACAGAAATGTACCGGTGAACATGGAACCGTCTGCCTTTCGGTAACGTCCGTCCAAAGACTGTACGACTCTGCCCTCCTCCATAAGCTCTGCAAGGATCTGCCGAAAGATTTCCCGATCCGTTTTTTTGACCTGGAAAAATACGGCGAGCTCTTTCTCTTTCATCGGCTTGTACTGATCCGTTTCGATAAATTCCACGATTAAATCTTTCCGTCTCTGCCTGAAATCATCCATTCCTTTTCTCCAAAATAAAAATAACCACTCTTAAGCTGCAAGAGTGGTTATCTTAAGTCCGTTTTCTTAAAATACGTTCAGATTCAGTATAGCCGCAAGTACCATAAATAATACAGCCAGAATCTTCGTAATCTTTACGAGACGCCCCTCCATGGAACGGCCCTTATTCTTGCCCCAGTAGCTCTCGGCAACACCGCTGATGGATCCGAGCCCGGCAGACTTTCCCTCTTGCATCAATACCAGGATGGTAAGTGCAACGCATACGATTATGAAAATAATTGTCAAAACAATTCTGAATGCTCCCATTTCACACCTCCTAATGTCAAGCATTTAACATAATAACATACTTGTCATAAAATGGCAAGGACAAAATAAAGAATGGAACCTCAATGCACCCGATTCCCACTACTGATCAGAAACCGTCAAATTCGGATCATTGGAGCAGAGCTGTCCGTTTTCATAGTAAATTCCAAACATCTCAGAGGAATCCCGAAGTTCCTCCAATCGATTTGGAACAAATTCATCCGCGATATAGACGGGTGCAACGGAAAGTGCCATGTCTGCACATCCCGTTTTGGAAGAATAGACGACCAGTTCCGAAACTGCCGTCTTATCGAAACCGTCCTCCGGATCAATATACACCGTTCGCACTTCACCGTTTTCAAAGGTGCGGTAATGCAGAACATCCAAAGAATTCATCGGATAATCCCGCAGATAAACGATGGATCGGGGTTCCCTGTAGACCATTTTTCCGATCATGCGGACTTTGCTTTCCTCCCGGTGAAACAGATTGAAGGAGTATTCCTCCCCACTGTCATCCAGAGTCCTCACAAAGCCGTCATAGCTTGAGATTGTTCCTCTCGTGTATCCCGCCTGCGTCAGCGTTTCCGCAATGTAATCGGCCACAAACGCGTTTTTCATCCACCCGAGATCCAGAAAGCTCACAATCCCCATCGCTTCGGCGAAGTCCAAATACTCCCGGGATACCGACAGACACACCCTGTCATCTCCCAGAAGGCAGAGACGAATATGCTCCGCATCGTTCGCAAAAGAAAGCACCTTTGCAACGTATTCAAAAACCGCGTCACTCTGTCGCGGATCATAGTCCACCGTCTCATAATCTTCGGCACAGAGAAAAAGATTGGTATACTCTTCATAGATCGGCCCGAGATACAGAAGTCTCCCGCCATCCTCCGTCATTCTGGCAAGGGTCTGATATAAAAGCGGATCCACCGTAAGTTCTTCATTCGGATGACGGTTGATCTCGTAGAGATTCACCACACCCTCTGCACTCTGACCGGTGTCGTAGAGCTGTCCGCATCGGATCTGAGCCTCCGTATAGAGTGCTTTTACGGCACGATACTCTGCGGAAGCACCTGCACCGCTCGCGCCCAGATTGTATTGGAAGACGAACTCCTCTGCTCCGATTGCGCCTGCGGAAGAATCGACCTCAATCTCCCGCCACCCGGAATCCGTCCCTAACGCAGAAACTGCACCGTACACCAGTGCAGTCACGCCGATTGCAAGCAGTAGCAACACCACCGCAAACCTTATTTGGGCATATCGTTCATTGAGTTCGATCTTCGTAACAGGCTGGGGATGGGGTGTATCCCGATGGCTGCCTCTTGCGTCTTTACTCACTAAATCACCGCCAAAATTAAAAGCAATACAAACAACAGAATCAACGCCAGTCTTGTAAGCAATCCGGCGATTGCCCCCTTCTTCAGGGCCTTGTAATTGCGGATGTAATTGTGTTTTCGGAAAATCACACCCACAAGCAGTCCGATGATGGGAAGGAGGAATCCGGCAAACTTATACCACCCGCTTCCGGTGTCATGCAGAGGAGCTTTCAAAAACTCACTCTCCGCCGCGGCAATCTCCTCACTCTCGGCGGCCTGGGCAGACTGTCTGGAGGCTGCCTCGGAAGGATCTACTATGGTAATGGATTTCAGCGGTTCACCCTTTTCGCGAACTGCCTTATACTCCTCAATTTCTTTCTTGTTACCGTACACCCAGTGATCATGACCGATGCAGACAAACTCCGGCTTATCTTCACTGTAATCGTGAATGGAGGGATCATAGGTATACAACACCTTATTCTTCTCAAGCTGCGGGTCCGGGATCGGAATCGCGGAGATCAGGGAATGGGTATAGGGATGCAGCGGGAAGTTAAACAACTCCTCGGCTTCCGCAATCTCCACAATATTGCCCTTATAGATAACACCGATACGATCCGATATGAAACGCACGATGGAAAGGTCATGGGCAATGAAGAGATAGGTTAAATTCTTCTCCTTCTGGAACTTCTTTAACAGATTCAGAACCTGTGCACGAATGGATACATCAAGTGCGGAGATGGGCTCATCCGCAACGACCAGTTCAGGCTCCATTACCATTGCACGCGCAAGTCCGATTCTCTGTCGCTGTCCGCCCGAGAACTCATGGGGATAACGGGTCAAATGCTCGGGAAGAAGACCTACCTCATTGATCATCTCCTCCACCTTGCGCACGCGATCCGCCTCATTCTCAAACAGATGGAAATTGTAAAGGCCCTCGGACACAATATAATCGACCGTAGCACGCTCGTTTAGGGATGCGGCTGGATCCTGAAATACCATCTGAATATTTCGGATAACCTCGCGGTCCAGACTGCGTGGAATCTTACCGGAGATACGCACGCCCTTATATAAGATCTCACCTGCGGCGCAGGGGTTGACCCGGATCACCGCACGTCCGATGGTGGTTTTACCGGAACCTGATTCCCCCACAAGTGAGAAGGTTTCTCCCTTGTAAATATCAAAGGATGCATTTTTTACAGCCTTGACAGCCCCCTCTCCTTTACCGAAGGTAATGTCCAGGTTTTTAATGGATAACAAAATCTCTCTGCCGTTCTCATCAACGGGACCATGTTCCGGCAGATGGAAAACTCTGGATCCCTTTTGCGATTTAGCACTAGACACGATCTAAATCTCCTTTATCGTAAAATCTTGCCACTGCTCTCACAGCTGCACATTAAATGTTAAATGCCTTTACCAGCTTCTCATGAATATTCTGAATTCCCTCAGGCTTCTCAACCTTGGGAGATCTGGGATCCAGCAGCCAGGTCTTTGCAAAATGGGTCTCACTCACCTGGAACATAGGAGGTTCCTGCAGGGTATCAATCTTCATGCAGTACGGATTTCTCGGTGCAAATGCATCGCCGACGATATTATTGTAAAGAGAAGGCGGCGTACCGGTGATGGAATAAAGCTTGGTATTCTTCTGTGCCAGCTGGGGCAGGGAAGAAAGCAGCGCCCAGGTATACGGGTGCTTCGGATCGTAGAAAACATCCTCCACCGTGCCGAGTTCGACGATCTGTCCTGCATACAATACCGCTACCCGATCCGCAATATTGGCAACCACACCCAGGTCATGGGTGATGAATACAATGGTATACCCGAATTCCTTCTGAAGGTCTTTGAGCAACTTCAAAATCTGTGCCTGAATCGTAACATCAAGAGCTGTGGTAGGCTCGTCGCAGATCAGAATCTTCGGCTGACAGGACAAGGCGATAGCAATAACGATACGCTGTCTCATACCGCCGGAGTATTGGAACGGATAATCGTCAAAACGTTTCTCTGCGTTGGGAATACCAACCTTGTGCATGAGCTCTAAAGCCTTGGCTCTTGCCTCGACCTCGGTACAGTTCTGGTGCTTCATGATAACGGAAGTAATCTGCTTACCGATGGTAATAATAGGGTTTAAGGAAGTCATGGGATCCTGAAATACCGTTGCGATCTTCTTTCCGCGAATCTGCGTCCAGTCCTTGGAATACTTAACGTTTGCAAGATTCAGCACACAGGTTCCGTGCAGACGGTTGGGTGTCTCGTCCAAATATTTTACGCGGAACGCAACCTTATCGAATACCTCATTGCGGGTATCCTCATCGTTTAGATCCAACCCCTTTTTCATGGCATCACGCAGCGCCTCAAGCAGTCCTTTTACCAGCTTCATGCGCTTGAAATAACCGTAGCGTCCCACCGAAAGATAGATTTCCTTGGCAAGAATTTCATTGCGGGCACGGGTTTCCTCCGTGATCTCGCCGTGGATGGCGTGTTCATACCTGGTTTTCAGCTCCGCCATCTTCCCGCGAAACTGCGCCATGTACTCAACATCCTCTTCCGCCACCTTTTCCGCCTTCAGAGCCACCTTTACAATATCCTTGGTCATCTGTTTGATCTGCCTGTCCATCTCCTTGATGTCCTTAGACAATTGACGGATCTGTGCCCTGTCCGATCTGGGATCGAGCGTGAGTTTTTGGTTGTACGCCTCTGTGCGTTTCATTCCCAGCTCGGCGATAGCATCCTCCAGCTTCTTTTCCTCCGCCTCTGCAGCACTGCCTTTTTCCTTTTTCTCCCGAAGAAGCTCCTGCATCTGCAGATACAGATCCTTACCCAGTTCCAATTTGGAAAACTCATCCAATTTCCGCTGTGCATTTGCAATGACATTCCTGGCACCGCCGCGCAAAAGCACCTGTGTATCGGCAAGTTCCTCATCCTGGAAAATAATCCTGCCCTGATCGATGTAGCCGTTGCTGTCCAACATACCGGCAAAGGTCTTGGTAAACACCGATTTACCGGAACCGGACTCGCCCACGATGGCAATGGATTCATTTTCATAAATGTCAAGGGAAACTCCGCGGATCGCCGTCAGTCTTCTGCCGCGCACACGAAATCTCACCCGCAGGTCTTTAATTGATAATAGTACTTTTCTATCTGCCATATAGCGCACCTTCTTACATGTGTGTTCTAGGATCGGAAGCGTCACCGAGGTTTTGTCCCACTACATACAGGACAATGGTGATGATGGAAGCAACTGCCACGGGACTCCAGAATTCAAATCCCCATCCTGGTGTCACCATTGCGCTCTCCGCTTCATAGATCAGACGTCCCAGGGACATATCGGAAAGTCCCATGCCCACGTAGGAAAGAAATACCTCGTAGGAAATGTAGGACGGAATCTCGGTCGCTGCCAGCGTAACAATAACAGAAGTCATAAAGGGCAGGATATTTTTCATGGCAATCCGAAAGGTTGATGTGCCCAGGCATCTGGAAGCCAGATTATACTCTCTGTCACGGATGATGATAACCTGGGTTCGGATAAAGTATGCAATGCTTAGCCATCCGGTGATGGTAAGCGCCAGCACCATGGTCCAGAAAGTTGCTCCGAACAGCATCATCAGCACGGCGATAACCAAGAGATACGGGAGATTTCCGATGATGTTGTACACCGCAATCATAAAGGTGTCAACACGCTTGGAAAAACCCCAGATGGAACCGATGATAACGCCCACACCCAGGTTGATCGCAGCGCAGACAAAGGCCAGCGACACGGAAATTCTCGAGCCGTACCAGACGGCGTCAAAGGTGGACTGTCCTGCCGCACCTGCTCCCAGAATCCAGTGAATATTCTTACCGAACTGTTCCATGGCTGCCTTCGGTGTCAAATGCTTTGCAGTTGCATTTAACAGATTGCCAAACTTATCGTACTCCACAAGCGCGGGATACAGATAGGTGAACAGAATGATGACTGCCAGGATGGCAAGAATCACAATATTAATCTTTTTCTTAAAAAATACACGGAACACGGATTGCCAGTAAGAATAACGGGGAGCCGTAATCTTCTCGGATTCCAGCTCGGAGTGATCCACTCTGGAGAACAATTCCTCGTCACTCATTCCTTCGAGTTTCTTACGAAGCAGTTCCGCTTCCTTTTCCTCGTCTACATGGACGTCCAGATTGCCGCCATGTATGCTGATCGTTACATTTGCCATAGTCTCTTTACCTTGCCTTCGATGAGAATGAAATTCTGGGATCCACGATCGACATCAATATGTCACCCATAATAATCGACACAACAGACAGAACTGCATAGAAAACGGTAACGCCGACGATCACGCCGTTATCATACATTCCGATTGCCTGTGTCAACAGATTACCGGCACCGGGAACCACGTATACACGCTCGGTGATAATCGCACCGGTCAGAGCGCCCAGTACCGCACCGGGAATGCCGTGAATAATCGGAATCGCCGCATTCTTCAAAATGTGTTTGGTAAAAATCTCACCCTCGGTCAGGCCGCCGGATCTGGCAAACTTCACATAATCCGAATTCATCTGATCAATCATGTAACGGCGCAGCCATTTCATCAGGTTTGCCACCGAAGGGAGGGCCAGCGAAATAATCGGCAGAACATAAATCATCTTGCTGGTGGATTCCATATCAAAAGTGGTGGGCAGGCCCAGGTTGCCGCCGATTGCCTTGAACAGGAAAATGTAAGCCAGGGACGGCACCGCAATGATAAAAACAATATAGAGTGTTCCCAGCTTATCCAGGAGCTTATCCTTCTTGCGTGCCATCATAATGCCGAGAGGCACACCGAGCAGATAGGAAAGGCATACCGCAATCAAACCGATCACAAAAGAATACCCCACCTTGGACATACCGGATTTAATCGTATCCACATTGGTGTAATCATCCGTAAACCGCTCCGAATAGATCGGACTGGATTCGCGGGAACCTGCAATATAGGTTGCAGAGTGAAGATCGTCCGCACTCTCCTCCACCAGGCCGGTGGGATAAGAAACCGTGGACTTTACATAGGAGCCCTGGGGCTTGTTCATAGTGGTAAAGACATCAATACCGGTGTTTACCGTGTAGGACGTACCGAGATTGATGGTGGCTATATTCTGGTGAATAAAGGGAAAACGGTTGTCCGTATAGAGCAGGTACTTATGATAGGTTCCGTTTCCGATAATAGCCGGTGCAAATTTATCCCCCCCGTATACAGGGTCTTTTAAAGTAAAGGAAAGTCCTCTCTCCCCTACATCGTTTTCAATCGTATGAATATTATCAATCGTGACAAAACCGGTGAAATACTTCCACAGTCTTGTCATCAGAGGAATGTCTTTGTATGCAAAAAGCTGCTGCTGACCGCCGGAGGCAACCTTCTTGCCTGCCATAACGGCATTCAGACGCTCTACCGTGTAACCACGTGATTCATAGTGCTCCCGAAACTGCGCAATATACTTTGCAGCCTCCTCGGAATCCGCTGACTCTTTTCTGCCGATATTGACCACGGATGATTTGGTCTCCTCGTCGATGACGCCGTCATTGACCAGCATCTGTAGATACTCCGCATAGGTTACATAATCCAGATAACCGAATTCTTCCCACTTCTGGTATTTGTAGGTTGTTCTCTGATTGTTGCTTGTCTTGGAATAAACCGGATCCTGTGCGAACACAAGCGTGCGATCCAACATGGAATAGATCATGACCATGACGATTGCCACGACCACGACAATGGAAAAGATACCGAATGCTATACGTTTTACCAAATATTTTGCCATAATAATTGTTCTCTCACAAAGAGGTTGCAAGGAAGCAGCCAAACGCTACCTCCTTGCAACACATTATTTTATAGATCCGTAAACCTTAGTAGATACCGATGCACTTGATCATGTATCCTGCATACTCGGGCAGGAAGGTATCAAGATAGCTGGAAGGATCACCGTAGTCGGGACCCCAACCGGATACATCGTAGATATCGTAGTTTGCCTCGTAACCGTAATCGGTGTAGTAGCCTGCGTAATACCACTGTGCAGCATCCACACACTCGGTCAGGTTGACGATAACAGCACCGCCAAGAGCGGACTCAACAGACTGCTTCAGAGCGTTTGCTCTGTTGGTGTAGGTCTCGGAACCTGCATAGTAAGGCAGATCCACATAAATGGGATTCTCAGCGCTTACTTCCACACCTACGGCCTTCAGCTCCTCAACTGCACTTGCCAGCTCTTCTGCAGCGTTTGCAGCGTTGAACCATCCGTCAAAGTAGTCGGAGGAACCTGCGCCCTCGTTCTGGGAAGGATCCCATACCGTAATCTTCACGCCGTCAGCATTGATCTGAGCCTGCATGATCTCGCCGTAGAAGGTGCCTGCCTTGAAGGTGGTAGCGGTACCATTGATATCAATGGTCACATCCTCCTCCAGAGCTACGAAATCACCGGGGGTATAGCTGTTTCTCATGGAAGCGTACTTCAGATCCTCGCCTACGGACTGAGCCATATATGCGCCTCTGTCAAGAGAGAATGCAAGAGCTCTGCGGAAATGAACATTGTTCATAGCCCACTTGGTTCTGAGGGCATCTTCCTCCGTCTGGGGAGACTTCACAGTGGTATCGTCATTCACGTTTGCAAATACAGCACGGTTGATGTTGAAGAATGCCATGAAAGAGGTTGCGTCGGTGGCTGCCACATAAGCGTAAGGCTCAAAGTTGCCGTCTGCCTTTGCGGACTCCAAAGCTGCGGCATTCAGACCTGCACCGTCGATGGTACCTGCGATGGTATCGTTGTAGGACTTGGTAGCATCGGTACCGTCATTGAACATCATGGTGTAGGACTTCAGATTCTGGGCATCTGCGTTCCAGTAAGTGGGATTTGCCTTAAATACGATGGAATTGTTGGCAGTCGCACTGGTGATCAGGAAAGGACCGCAGTAAGCAATGTGGTCGGGATCGGAGCCGTACAGATAATCTGCTGCGGAAGCATCGTACTCTGCGCCGAACTTACCACCCTGGGATACATAGTACTCCTCGTTCAAAGGTGCGAAGAGGCTGTAGCCGAGCATGGTCAGGAAATACGTGCAGGGCTCGTTGAGTGTGAACTCCAGCGTGTAGTCATCCACTGCCTTGACACCAACCTGATCAAAGTCGGTAATCTCGCCGTACATGTACTCGGATGCGTTCACAATCTTGCCGTCGATCAAGAACTCAAGACCGCCCATTGCGTCCATCGCATGATGGAGACCGGTCACAAAGTCCTTAGCGGTTACATCTGCAACCTTACGTCCCTGAGAGTCAACCCAGGTAACACCCTTGCGGATGGTGAAGGTGTAGGTGAGACCGTCATCGGATACGGTGTAGCTCTCGGCAAGTGCAGGCTGCTGAACACCCTCGTTATCATACTCAAGCAAACCGTCGTAGGTGTTTACAACGGGCTCGGAATCCGCTGCGCGGGAGGTTGCAAGAACGTCCCAGGTCTGGGGATCGCTGCTGTAGATCTCAGCAAAGCTGTCCTTGATCTCATAGTTTTTCTCGGAAAGGAAGTTTCTCACCCACTCCTCGTAGGTGCCGGTGCCGCGAAGCTCATACCACTTGGATTTCATCTCTGCGCGGTCCTCTGCCTTGATGATCTCGGTGGTAACGATGGTTCTGTACATTCTCTCATTGTCGGTTCCCCACAGAGTGTAATTGGTGGTGCCGGGAACGGATCTGGAGATTGCGTAGTTACCGCCATGGCTCTGAAGGGGAAGCATAACGCCGGACTCCATCAGCTTTGCCTCGGCAACCGCCATCAGTGCGTATCTCTCGGATACGGTAGCAGCCTCGAATGCCTTGGAATAAGCATCATAGAATTCACCGAGGTTTGCGTCATACAGATATGCACTCGCCTCTTCGTACTCCATATCGGCCCAGGGGGTCTGGGTCATCTCAACGACTTCAGCGACTTCTGAGGAAGCTTCGCTGGAGACCTCACTGCCGGTCTGTGTGGATGCGGGTGTTTCGGAATTACCGCAAGCACATGCGCTCACTGCCATTGCAGCAACCAGCAGAGCGCTTACTAACTTCTTTTTCATAACAAACAGCTCCTCTCAATGAAATTTTTGTTCTGCGAGATCGCGTAAGGGTTTAGGAAATACGTGTATACATTTCATTGCACACACAAAGCTGCGTCAAACCGATCTTTCCCGTCAGATTCTTTGTCGCTGTAGCACATCACTCAAGTAAAATGTCCCAATTAACAAAAAAAGTGCCTTGAACCTCTTTGTTCAACGCAGTCTCCAATAAACACTGTTCGCCTCTCGCGTACAACATATTTAATTATACATACAAGGAGCAATTTGTCAAGAAACACCTTAAGAAATTCCTAATATTTCTTCCTCAATTCCCAATAATCTGTTATATTTTGACACCCGATCACTCCTGCAGGGAGCCCCTGTCTTAATCTGTCCCGCATTCAACGCAACCGCCAGATCTGCGATCAGAGTATCCTCTGTTTCCCCCGATCTGTGCGAAATGACACTGCGATACCCGTTTTTCACCGCAAGCTCCACCGCCTTCAGCGCCTCAGTGATCGTCCCGATCTGGTTCACTTTGATCAGAATCGCGTTGGCACAATTTAATTTTATGCCGGCTTCCAGTCTCCTGACATTCGTCACAAACAGATCGTCACCCACAAGCTGAACCTTCTCACCGATGCGCTTCGTCAATGCCTGCCAGCCGTCCCAGTCATCCTCCGAGAGGCCGTCCTCAATGGAACAAATCGGGTAGCGGTCACAGAGTCGTTCGTAATAGTCGATCATTTCCGAAGTATCCCGCAGAATCTCCTGTCCCTTTAGCCGGCTCTCACCGGGGAAATGATACATTCCGGTCTCTTCATTATAAAGTTCACTCGCCGCAGCATCCATGGCAAACTTCACGTCCACGCCGGGCACATATCCTGCCGCATTGACAGCCTCTTCCAAAAGCGCAAACACACTCTCGGCATCCGGCAGATTCGGTGCAAATCCCCCCTCATCGCCCACACCGGTGGAGAGCCCTCTGGCATCCAACAGCTTCTTTAAGTTGTGATAGACCTCCGCACAGACTCGCAGCCGCTCGGCAAAATTCTCTGCCTGCACAGGCATAATCATGAATTCCTGAAAATCCACCGTGTTGTCCGCATGCTTTCCCCCGTTTAAAATATTCATCATGGGAACCGGAAGATTTCTGGCATTGGCGCCCCCCAGATAGCGGTACAGCGGAAGATTCAGTGCCCGGGCACAGGCTCTGGTCACCGCCATGGACACGGAGAGCGTTGCGTTTGCACCCAGATTTGCCTTATTGTCGGTGCCATCCAGCTCCACCAACGCCGCATCAATGGCGGTCTGATTCAGAGCGTTTCGCCCGCGGAGCATCTTTGCTATTTTCTCATTTACGTTTTTGACGGCATGCCGTACGCCCAATCCAAAATACCTTGGTTCTCCGTCTCTCAGTTCCACTGCCTCAAATCTTCCGGTGCTCGCTCCTGAGGGAACCGCCGCCGATCCGTCGTAGCTGCGGCCGGTCTCACGATCCCGCACCTCCACCCTGGTTTCCACGGTGGGATTGCCCCGGGAATCCAGGATTTCTCTCGCATGAATGTGGGTAATTTCCAAATAAGCCGACATAAAAAACCTCCTTACTGATAGACTCGGTCGTCATGAGTATATCCGGCAGGGAGGTCCTTATTCATTCCTGTTGCACGACAGGCAGATCTTTTTTACGAACTTAATAGGGTTTTCCGGAGAGAATCTCACAGTAATCCTTGTAATTTTTCTCCAAAAGTGTGGGCGTGTCCAGTCCATAAGGACACTTGTCCTTACACTTACCGCAGTGGAGACATTTTTCAATCAATCTCATCTTCTCCTGCATCCCCGGCGTCAGCTGCGCTGCAGACGGCGCTCTCCGAATCATCAGACTCATACGCGCACAGTTGTTGATCTCGATGCCCACAGGACAGGGCATGCAGTAACCGCAGCCCCGGCAGAATTCCCCGCAAAGCTGAGTTCTGTCCTGTTCGATCAGGGCAGCGATCTGCG
>CAMAGI010000057.1 GCA_945833775.1 uncultured Lachnospiraceae bacterium | reverse complement strand
ATTTCACAGAGAAAATCCGACGTATTCTGATTTGTGGAGATCTTTTTCTGCAGGAGCGGGAACAGATTGTGGAAGCGCTTCGCCGCGCCAAAGCACTTAATAATGCTTCTTTGGTGATCGTTCAACCCTACATTCTGCGAAAGAATGATGAAGAATATCTCAAACAGTTGCTGCAGGCAGCCCAAATGTACCCGGAGGTCACCGGATTTTTGATCCGTTCCGTGGAAGGAATCGGCTATCTTTACGAGAAAAGAAGTTTCCCTGTCATCTACGCGGACTGCGGGTTTTATCTATGGAATACAGAGGCTCTTCAGCTCTGGAAGGATACAATACGAGGGTTTTGTCTTCCGCTGGAATTATCCGGAAGCAGTCAGCGTGAGTTGCTTCAAAAAAGTAAGGAGCTTCGCAGTTCGGACGGATCTGTAATCTCCCCGGAAAAATTGATCTACGGACGGATTCCAATGATGGTGACAGCGAATTGTCTGAAGAAAACGACCGGAAAATGTGAACCCCTGGAACATTCGGAACAGGTGGAACTGATTGACCGATATCACAAGCATTTTCCGACCGTGCTAAATTGCAGACATTGCACCAATATTTTATATAACAGTTACCCTCTTACACTCTATAAAGAGTTGGACAGATACCGTAACCTTTGTAATTTCCGCTTGGATTTTACCGTGGAAGATGCAAAGGAGACAGCGCAGGTTTTGCATTTCTATGCTTCGTGCGAATGCGGTCAATCCATCGTAAGACCGGCGTGGGAATACACCGCCGGTCATGAAAAACGGGGTGTGGAATAAAGTTGAGGATGAGAGCTTATGCATGAGTATGTGACCGAATTGTCCAAATATGCAATCACGATAATGATGGCAATCTATACCTTTTTCTGTTTCTGGGTCTTTCGCTATCGGGAAGAAGAAAAGAGAAGATGGATCTATGTTGTTCAGAATGTGTTGATGCTTCTGGTGCAATTATTCTGTTTTCTGGATTTGTATCTGATCAGTCGTGATTTCCAATATCTGTTTTTTTATGCCTTTGTGCAGGTATTCTTGATCGCTGCACTCATGTTAGTGCCATTGATCTATGAAAATATCAATCACCTATTGCTCAACAATATGTGTATGCTTTTAGGCATTGGAATCTGTATGGTTTCAAGGCTGTCCTTTACAAAGGCGATTCGCCAGTATGTCATTGTACTGGTCTCTCTGGCAATCAGCATGCTCATTCCCTTTCTGATGGGAAAGATTCATTTTTTTAAGAAACTGACATGGCTGTATCCTCTGGTTGGAATTGCAATGCTCGGAATTGTTCTGGTCGTCAGTGAGGTGACTTACGGTTCTAAGATCTCCTTTTCCATGTTTGGAATAACCTTTCAGCCGTCCGAGTTTGTCAAGATTATTTTCCTGTTTTTTCTGGCCGCTGCACTGTGGGACAACACAAGTTTCGGACGGATTGTGGTCACTGCGATTTTGGCGGGAATCCAGATCATGATTCTTGTTTTGTCCAAGGATCTGGGAAGCGCCGTCATCTTTTTCTTTGGCTTTGTCATGGTTGTGTTTGTCGCCAGCCGTAATTATCTGTATCTTCTGGCAGGTGTCGTGGGAGGAAGCGGAGCAGCCTATATCGCGTATACCGTGTTTGATCACGTGCGAACCCGTGTGCTTGCATGGCAGAATCCCTGGCAGTATATTGATGATCAGGGTTATCAGATTACACAGTCCCTCTTTGCAGTCGGCAGCGGAAGCTGGTTTGGCATGGGTCTTTTACAGGGCAATCCGACAGCAATTCCGAAGGTTGAGGCAGACTTTATTTTTTCTTCCATCTGTGAAGAACTGGGTGTGATCTTCGGCATTTGCCTCATTCTTGTTTGCATCAGTTGTTTTATCATGATCATGGAGACCGCCATCCGGATTCATGACCGTTTCTATCAGCTGATTGTATACGGAATCGGGATTATGTATGTATTCCAGATCTTTCTGACTGTGGGAGGAGGAATCAAATTCATTCCGCTCACCGGAGTGACCCTGCCTTTTATCAGTTACGGCGGAAGTTCCGTTATGACAACGATGTTTATGTTCTTCATTATTCAGGGAATCTATATTCGTTTAAAACAGGTGGAAGGAGAAAGAAAGCGTGTCAGGAAAGAATGAGTCCCAAGCGAGGCGCCCCAAAAAGAGCAATAAGAATGAAATCCTGCTCACTACCTATTTCTTTGTTCTTCTTTTTATCGGAATGCTTGGGTATCTGAGCTATTATGTGGCAACCAACGAGCAGGAGTTGATCAACAACAGCTACAATTCCCGCCAGGAAATTCTGCTTTCCCGTAATTACCGCGGAACAATTTTTTCCCGTGACGGGGAGGTTTTGGCTGAGACGGTTCTGGATGCGGAGCAAAACGAAACCCGCGTGTATCCCTTCGGAGAGTTGTTTTCCCACGTGGTGGGCTTCTCTACCCAGGGACGAATGGGGGTTGAAGCTCAGGCAAACTATTATCTGATTAACAGTAATACGCCGCTGAACAACAAAGTGGCAAATGATATGGCCGGAATCAAAAATCCCGGTGACAATGTCTATACCACACTGGATGTACAGCTTCAGGAAATTGCGGATCAACAACTGAGCGTCTATGACGGTGCAATTATTGTAACGGAAGTAAAAACCGGTAAGATTCTGGCCATGTCGTCCCATCCCGGCTTTGATCCGAATGAAATTTCGGAAATCTGGGATGATTTGATTGAAAATGATACCAGCTCCGTCCTTTTGAATCGTGCCACCCAGGGGCTTTATCCTCCGGGCTCCACGTTTAAAATTGTTACTGCTCTGGAATATTTGCGGGAAAATCCGAAAACCTATTCCCAGTATAGCTTCCAGTGTAACGGATATTACAAAAACGGAGACAGTCGAATCAATTGTTATCACGGAGCCAACCACGGATTGGTCAATTTTACAAAATCTTTTGCCAAATCCTGCAACGCTTCCTTTGCCAATATCGGCATGAGTCTTGACAGGAATGCCTTTGCCGACACGCTTTCCGATCTGCTCTTCAATGAAAAACTGCCGCTGAGTTTTCAGTACTCGAAAAGTTCAGCCATCGTCTCCGACGATCTTACTACGGATGATATGATGCAGACTTCTATCGGGCAAGGCAAAACACAGATCACTCCGATCCATCTGAACATGATCACTTGTGCCATCGCAAATGACGGAGTTCTCATGCGCCCCTATGTCGTCGATTATGTAGCCAATGATGTCGGCACCCTCACGAAAAGCTTTAAACCTTCCACCTATGGAAAATTAATGTCCTCAGAGGAAGCGGGTATACTAAGGGATATGATGGTTGCTGTTGTGAACGAGGGAACCGGCACCAAGCTGAAGGGACTAAGCTATACAGCTGCCGGAAAAACAGGATCAGCGGAGTATAATTCCGAGCGGGACAGTCATGCATGGTTTACCGGATTCGCACCTGCTGAGGATCCGGAAGTGTGTGTCACCATCATCATCGAAGGTGCCGGATCCGGCGGAGACTATGCGGTTCCCATTGCAAAACGTCTATTCAATGCATATTTTACAGAAAAAGCGGAGGTTGACCAGAAATGATCGAAGCTACAAGCTGCGGCGGAGTTGTGATCTTTCGCGGAAAGATTTTGCTTCTGTATAAAAACTACAAAAACAAATACGAGGGCTGGGTTCTACCCAAAGGTACCGTGGAAGAAGGGGAAGAATACACGCAGACCGCGCTTCGCGAAGTTTTAGAGGAGAGTGGCGCTCATGCGGAAATCATGAAATATGTCGGAAAAAGCGAATATACCTTCAACGTTCCGGAAGATGTTGTCGAGAAGGAAGTCCATTGGTATCTGATGATGGCGGACAGTTACTATAGTAAACCGCAGAGAGAAGAGTATTTTGTGGATTCCGGTTTCTATAAATATCATGAGGCATACCACCTCCTGAAATTTGCCAATGAAAAACAGATTCTGGAAAAAGCATATGCAGAGTATCAGGAACTTAAAAAAGCAGGAAAATGGAACAGCCGGAAATACTAATCGTATTTTCGGCTGTCTTTCTTATACATTCTTTTCAATTTCCAGTTCCGGGTTGGATGAGAGATCCAGAATCTGGTTTTGTTCATTCTTTAAAATGGGAGAGGAAAGCTTTTGCGGCTGCACAATCATAACCTCCCAGACACTTCCGTCATTCAATCGAACATGGCTTCCGATCTGTGCGTCTGCAATGCGCTTCATCAAGGGAATAAGAAGAGCTGGGTCGTATTTTTCACGGCTCTGTTCAAAGGTCTCAAGAATTTTAAAGGGCGGTTTTGCATTGCGCCAGCTTCGCGGAGAAGCCATCGCAATATAGGTATCAATAATAGCGATGTATCTTGCAAAAATGTCAATTTTTTCACCGGCGATACGATAGGGATATCCGGAACCATCAAAGCGCTCATGATGCAGAATCACAGCATTCTTAATATGTTCGTTCAAAGGCATATCGCGAACCGTGGTATAGCCTACCACCGGATGAGATTTCACCAGCTTATATTCCTCATCGGTGAGCTTGTCCGGTTTCCAGAGAAGATCATAGGGAAGCGCAAGCTTACCGATATCGTAATAAAAAGCACACAGGATGAGTGTATCTTTATCTGTCTGGTTCATGGATACCCAGTCGGCAAATGCCCCTGCCAGCAGTGCGGAATTCAGGCAATGTGTAAATGTGAGTTCATCCTCATTGGGCATCATGCTGTACAGATAATCCAAAAGCGTGGAGGACGCCGGCGCAGGAATTTTCGAATACAATTCCTGAAACAGGCCCAAAAGAAAGGAATCGGGAATCGGTATCTTATTATTGATGAAACTGATCATGGCATAACGATAGCGCATGAGACAGTTATTGTATTGCTGTTCAAAGTTTTTGAATTCGTCTCCGATACGTATTCTCTCATAATGCGTGGAGGCAAAATCAATCTCTTCCATAACAGAAACGCACATGACGCAGTAGCGTGCCAATCTGTCAATGACCGCTTTATTCACTTCTGTTCCGGCGGGAAAAACAACGCTTCCCTGAACAATTACGTCTGCGCCGATCACCATGCCGGGTTGTAATGCCATTCTGGCAACTTCTTTCACCGCACAATCCCCCTCTTTATACTACACAAGTATAGTTTATTCTTGTGAAAAGTGCAATCAATATCTTTCAAATTAACAAAATATCTTTCAGCTTACACAAATCTATGATATAATTTCGTATATATTTGAAAAATTATGTCAAAGGGAACGGAATGGCTGCTCATATTGTTTTTTCCGACAAGCTGTATCTCGGTGAGAGTATCAGTGCAAAAAAACTGGATAAGATTAAGAAAAAGCTGATCAGCAAACCATTTCTGGCAAATGTCTGGCTGATAACACTTGCCCATAATCCTTCGGATCAACTGGATCTTCTGGATGCCAGACAATTAATTCAGCGGCATTACGACGATGTTGATTTTCATGTTTACGGAATTGCCGCGAGTCGGGAAGAGGCCTTCTCGATCGTAGAAAGGATCACACAGGATTGCCTTGCCGAACGCGGGGACTGCAGACTGAGGGAGTTTTTGATATGATGGAAGTACTTTTAAAAATCCTGTCTGCCATCGGAATTCTTCTGCTTGTTTTGCTGATACTCATCCTGGTTCTCCTTGTCCTGATTCTATTTTGGCCGATAAGATATCGCATAAAGGCAGAAAAGAACGCAGAGAAAACACTTGTACGGGTGCGAGTAGGGTGGTTATTTGGCATTTTTCGCTTTTGTTTTGATTATCCCGATCCCGGAAGTCCGATCGTAAAGGTTCTCTGGTTTTCTTTGACGGACACGAAACGTAAGAGCGAACCATCCGTTTCGGTAACTTCACCGGAGGACATTCCTCAGGATGAAACCGATTTGCAATCGGATGAGATTTCGAAAACACAGGATGACAGGGAACATTTCGATGAACAAAAGCAGACAACCGGGGATTCGATAAAAGAACCCGATCCGGAATCCGAAAAAGCAGACCACCTATTTGCGAAGATTCGATACACAATTTCCGGATTTTGTGATAAAATGAAAAAGATCCTTTCAGAAATCACATTCTATCGTGATTTGTTGGATTCACCGGATACAAGGGAATTGTTCCGACACATTTTGCAGCGATTCGGACGGATACTGAAACAAATCCGTCCCCGCAGACTGAGAGCGTATGTTGTATTCGGAGCAGCATCCCCGGACATTACGGGATATGTCACGGCAGTCTACGGTATTTTATCTTCCGCAATCGGCCCGAATGTGGTTTTTTGCCCTGATTTTGAGCAGACTATTCTGGAAGGAAATCTTGATGCCGCCGGACATATATCCACATGTACGATTCTGGTACAGGGTTTGCGTATTTTGTTCGACAGGAGACTTCACGAATTTCGAAGAAAGCTTAAGAATCACAAAATTCAAAACCAAAAATAAAAAATAGCATGGCACTGATGTGCAGAAGAGGAGCGATTATGGCAGACAAAGAAAATTTTCAGGGCGTTGTGGAATCCCTGTTAAGGGGAATGGATACGGTCCTTTCGACGAAGACGGTTGTCGGAGAAGCTACCCAGATCGGTGATACCATCATCCTTCCGCTTGTCGATGTTTCCTTTGGCGTGGGAGCGGGCGCCGGCAATAACGGTCAGAAAAATTCCGCCTCCGGAGCCGGGGGGCTTGGCGGAAAGATGACACCCAGTGCCGTTCTTGTTATAAAGGATGGTCGTACGAAGCTTGTAAATATCAAGAATCAGGATACGGTTACCAAGGTCTTGGATATGATACCGGATATTGTCGATCGGTTTACCAAGCCCAAAAACGGCGAAATGAGTGATGACCAGGTGGTGGATATTGCTTTTCCCGAGGAGAATTCCGAAGAATAATAGTTGATTTACCGGGGACTTAGCATAGAATAAAGTAAGGTACAGCTTTCGGATGGCATCATGAAAAAGATAGTCGGTCTGGCAGCCATATTAATTGCTGTCGGCATGTTGATCATGCTTGTTACAACCAGCAGGCTTATCGGTCTTATTCTGATGGCTCTGCTTTTATTCGTTGGATATGTTTGTTTTTGCAGCGACTGATACAGGGGACGATGCATCATGGATATAGAAGGATTGCTCAAGGCAGACAGTGCGGACGAGCTTCGTGAGATTAAGATCTGGCTTTTTCGGGAAAATATGAGACTTGAGAACGAGCGCAGGGAATTTGAACAGCAGAAGGACAAGTTCCTGCGTGAGCGAGTGAAACTTCGTGATGAGCTGGATACCTTAAATCGCAGAACCGTTCAGGAACGAAAGCGTTTAAAAGAAGAGAATTTATTTTTTGACAAAAAAATGGCGATCCTTCAGGACGGTTTCCGGCAGCTGGAAGAGGACCGCAAAAGGTTCGAGCAGGAGAAAAAAGCGTTTCTGTCAATGCAGCAGGAGCGTGAAGCCGACAGAATCGGCGATGACGAACTGGCAGCTCTTTTATTTCGAAGTGCCAGGAATCCTCTGGCTCTACGAAAAAGATATCGGGATTTAATCCGCATTTTTCATCCGGATAATCTATTCGGCGATGAGGAATTGGCGCTTTCCATCAACCGTGAGTTTCTTGCCTTAAAGGAACAGGGGAGCGAGAGAGCGTGATGATTTTTTTCATTAATTCATGAGAACCACAAAAAAGGGTAAGAATCCGAAGATTCCTACCCTTATTCTTTCCATATCAGCCGAACGATTAAGCTCTCTCTACTTTGCCGGATCTTAAGCAGCTTGTGCAAACATGCATTCTTTTTGCACCGCCGTTAACCTTGCACTTTACGCTCTTAACATTGGAGTTCCAGATTGCGTTGCTTCTTCTATGAGAATGGCTTACGTTGTTACCGAAATGAACGCCCTTACCGCAAATATCGCATTTAGCCATTTTGACACCTCCTCGACCTGCATAATTACAATTGCTTCACTCAAATCACGCGAATTTTACTCGCAACATTGATATATTAACAGATTCAATGATGAAAAGCAAGCAAAAAAAATTCTTTTTTCCTATATTTTTATTTTTAGTGTTTCTTTTTTGCGGGAAAGCTGTTAAAATATGAAAATGAATCTGTACAATATGTGCGTTAAGGACAACAGCGCACGGAAAGGCATGGTAAAACGTATGAAAGGTTCTTCAATGAATACCCATCTTGGAAACATCGTGATTGACAATGAAGTGATCGCTCATTACGCAGGCAGCGTTGCTGTTGAATGTTTCGGTATTGTAGGTATGGCCGGTGTTAATGTCAAGGACGGTCTTGTGCGTATTTTAAAGAAAGACAGCATTACAAGAGGAATCAATGTTTCATTAAAAGGAAACAAGCTGGTGCTTGATTTTCATGTGATTGTCGCATACGGTGTCAGCATTCTCGCTGTTTCCGACAATCTGATCAGCAATGTAAAGTACAAGGTAGAAGAGTATACCGGAATTGAAATCGAAAAGATCAACATCTTTGTAGAAGGTGTACGAGTGATTGATTAAGGAGGACTATGCAGTGAATAATCAGATAATCGACGCTAAGATGTTTGCAAAGATGTTCTTAGCCGGCGCCAAAAATCTGGAGAATAAGAAGGAATGGATCAATGAGCTCAATGTATTTCCCGTTCCCGACGGAGATACCGGCACCAATATGACCATGACCATTATGTCTGCAGCACGTGAGGTTTCTGCTCTCGGTGAAAATCCCGATATGCCTGCACTTTGTAAGGCGATCTCCGGCGGCTCCCTTCGCGGTGCGAGAGGGAACTCCGGCGTTATTCTTTCCCAGCTGTTCCGCGGCTTTACCAAAGCAATCAAGGAAGAGACGGAATTGACACCCGAAGTTCTTGCACTTGCCTCCGAGAAAGCTGTGGAAACTGCTTATAAAGCTGTAATGAAACCTAAGGAAGGCACCATACTTACCGTTGCCAGGGGAGCCAGCGACAAGGCAAAGGAGCTGGCCGCTGCGGGGGAGACAGATCTTTCGGTTTTCTATCAGAAGGTCATCGAACATGCAGAGTATGTATTGAGCCAGACTCCCGAAATGTTACCTGTATTAAAACAGGCGGGTGTTGTCGATTCCGGCGGACAGGGCCTGGTTGAAGTGTTAAAAGGCGGATATGACGCATTTCTGGGAAAGGAAATCGATCTTACACCTGCTCCCGCACAGAATTCAAACACAGAAGGTGCGAAATCCTCTCTGGAGGTGCAGGCGGAAGCAGAGATCAAGTTCGGATATTGTACCGAGTTTATTATCCTGTTATCGAAGACTTTCAATATCAAGATGGAGATGGATTTCAAGGCCTATCTGGAATCCATCGGTGATTCCATTGTATGTGTAGCGGATGAGGATGTTGTAAAGGTACATGTGCATACCAACGATCCCGGACTCGCTATCCAAAAGGCTTTGATGTACGGTCAGCTTTCCAATCTCAAAATTGACAATATGCGCCTGGAACATCAGGAGAAGCTTTTCAAGATGTCGGAAAAGGAAGCGCAGGCTGCACAGGCACCCGCTTTTAAAGAGCCGCCCAAACCGGTCGGATTCATTGCTGTTTCCGTGGGAGATGGCGTAAATGAAATCTTCAGAAGTCTTGGGGTTGATTTCATCATCGAAGGTGGTCAGACCATGAATCCCAGTACAGCGGATATTCTGGATGCTGTTGAACAGGTTAACGCAGAGACTATTTTTGTTCTTCCCAATAACAAGAACATTATTCTGGCTGCAAATCAGGCAGCGGAACTTGTGACGGACAAGACATTGCTGGTCATCCCGACCAAGACAATACCGCAGGGAATTTCGGCGATCATCAACTTTGTACCTGAACTTTCCGTCGACGAAAATGAGATGACCATGATTCAGGAGATTGGAAATGTGAAATCCGGTCAGGTTACCTATGCCGTTCGCGACACCGTCATTGATGATATCGAAATCAAAAAGGATGATTTCATGGGGATCGGCGATAAAGGTATCTTATCGGCCGGAAGAGATATCACCGATGTCACCGATGAAATGATAACAGCTATGGTGGATGAAGAATCGGAACTGATCAGCATCTACTATGGCAGTGATGTGTCAGAAGAAGATGCGGAGGCAATGAGAGCACGTATCGCAGACAAATTCCCGGATTGTGATATTGAACTGCAGTACGGCGGCCAACCCATCTACTACTATGTAATTTCGGTAGAATAAGGAAATCTTTTTGACTTTTTGCAACGAGAAGGAGGCAGGAGACTGTCTCCTTTTTCGGACCAATGAAACTATGCGGGAGCAAAGCACCTTTTTGGAATGGAGATTTTATGAATCAGGAAACACCGATTACACAAGTTAAGGGCATCGGCGAAAAGACAGCAGCCCTTTTTGCAAAACTGGATATTCATACCGTGGGTGACCTTCTGCATCATTATCCACGGGATTATGAAGTGTTTTCCGATCCCGAACCGATTGCTTCGGTTGTACCGGGTGAAGTATGTGCAATCTACGGAGCGGTCTATGCCATCCCCAATGTGAAGAAGGTTCGAAACTTAAGTATTCTCAATGTAAATGTTCGGGATGATTCCGGTGCAATGCAGTTGACATTCTTCAATATGCCTTTTCTTAAGAAAGTACTGAAACCGGGCGGATATTATGTTTTCCGGGGCTTGGTTCAGACCCGGGGAACAGCTAAAATCATGGAACAGCCAAAGCTGTACAAGCTGGATGAATATCGTAAAAAGACAAACCTTTACCAGCCAAAATATGCACTTACAAAGGGGCTTACGAATCAGTCAGTACAAAAGGCGGTGCGTCAGGTCCTGGATGTCTATTCCTTTGAGGAAGAGTATTATACACCGCAGATTTTGGAGGAACATCAGCTTTTGTCGGCGAAGGAGGCTTATCAGGAGATCCATTTCCCGATCGACCGGGAAAGCATGTGTTGCGCCCGTAAGAGAATTGTCTTTGATGAATTCTTCGATTTCCTTTTTTTACTCCGTAGAAGCAAAGACCGGGTTTCCGGTTTGCCCAATGCATTTCCGATGTTTGAGACGGCGGATACCGTTCGTTTTCTGGAACAGCTCCCCTATAAGCTGACCGGCGCACAAAGAAAAGTCTGGCAGGAAATTCGTGATGATTTGGGCGGAACTTTGTGCATGAACCGTTTGATCCAGGGGGATGTCGGAAGCGGCAAGACAATTGTTGCCATACTTGCATTACTACAGTGCGCCGCAAACGGTTTTCAAGGGGCACTTATGGCACCCACCGAAGTATTGGCCATGCAGCATTATGAGGATATCGTCCGTTTTACCGACGCGTTCGGTCTTTGTTTTCATCCCGTACTTCTGGTTGGTTCCCAGAGCGCTTCGCAAAAGAAAGAGATCCGTCAAATGATCGCCTCCGGCGAAGCGAATCTGATCATTGGGACACATGCATTGATTCAGGATAAGGTACAGTATCAAAAGCTTGCACTGGTGGTAACCGACGAGCAGCATCGCTTTGGTGTCCGCCAGAGAGAACATCTGGCGCAAAAGGGCAATGATCCTCATGTACTCGTTATGAGTGCAACTCCGATTCCCAGAACCCTTGCGATTATTTTGTACGGAGATTTACATATCTCGGTCATTGATGAATTGCCCGCCGATCGTCTGCCGATCAAGAATTGTGTTGTAAACACTTCCTATCGCCCACAAGCCTACAGATTTATAGCGAAAGAGGTTGCCGAAGGAAGGCAGGCTTATGTGATCTGTCCCCAGGTTTGTGAGGGAGAATCCGACGAACTGGAAAATGTAGTGGAATATACGGAAAAACTGCGTGTCGCATTACCACCTTCCGTTCAAGTAACCTATCTGCACGGCAAAATGCGGCCGGCGGACAAGACACGCATTATGGAGGAATTTGCAGCCGGAAGAATTGATGTGCTGGTTTCCACGACCGTAATTGAAGTCGGAATCAATGTTCCGAACGCCACCGTAATGATGGTGGAAAATGCGGAGCGATTTGGTCTTGCTCAGCTTCATCAGCTTCGGGGCCGCGTCGGAAGGGGAGCTCATCAGAGTTATTGCATCTTTATCAGCACAAAGGAGAATAAGGAAACCATGGAGCGGCTCTCAATTCTGAATCACTCCAACGACGGCTTCTATATTGCCTCTCAGGACTTGAAACTGCGCGGACCAGGTGACTTGTTCGGAGTTGCTCAGAGCGGAGATTTCCGTTTCCGCATCGGTGATATCTATACAGACGCCTCCATTCTTCAAGCGGCGGATCGGGCAGTGGATGAAATTCTTACAAAGGATCCGAATCTCATAAGTCCCGAGAACCAAAGACTATCCGTACACCTGGAAAATCATCGTATGGACAGTGTTGACTTTCGAACAATATAACGATAAAATAGAGGCGTGATTTTTTTAAAACATAGACGAAGTAAAAGGATAAGGACATGGCTAAAATTGCAATTGTAACGGATTCCAACAGTGGAATCACTCAGGCACAAAGTAAAGAACTTGGCATTTCTGTTTTACCCATGCCATTTATGATTAATGAAAAACAGTATTTTGAGGATATTGATCTTACACAGGAACAGTTTTATGACCTCTTGGTTGACGGTGCACAGATCAGCACCAGCCAGCCCTCTCCGGAGTCGGTACTGAATCTGTGGGACGAACTTCTCAGGGAATATGATGAAATCGTACATATCCCCATGAGCAGTGGGCTTTCCGGTTCCTGTCAGAGCGCTATGATGCTCGCCCAGGACTATGACGGAAAAGTTCAGGTCGTGAATAATCAGCGCATTTCCGTAACCCAGCGCCAATCTGCTCTGGATGCCCTGGAACTGGTAAAGCGTGGGATGAATGCCGCTCAAATCAAAGATTTTCTGGAAAAGGATAAGTTCAACAGCAGCATCTATATCATGCTTGACACACTCTATTATCTGAAAAAGGGCGGACGTATCACACCGGCTGCGGCAGCCATCGGATCTTTACTAAAATTGAAACCGGTTTTGCAGATTCAGGGGGAGAAGCTGGATGCATTTGCCAAGGCAAGAACTTCAGCACAAGGCAAATCCATCATGATGAACGCAATCAAGAGTGATATCGAAACGCGTTTCGGCGGCTTTACCGAAGAGAAGGGCATATGGCTTCAGATTGCCTATACCTATGATCGGGCGGCAGCCGAGGCATTTCGCGATGAAATAAGGGCACAATATCCCGGATACGATATCCATATGGATCCGTTGTCATTGAGTGTGGCCTGCCACATCGGCCCCGGTGCACTTGCATTTGCATGCTGCAAAAAAATCTGACGGATACCGGGTTCTAAACAAACCTGTTATGAAGAAGCTGTAATATGTTGGAATTGTCCGTTACATATTACAGCTTATTTCGTTTTA
>CAMAGI010000056.1 GCA_945833775.1 uncultured Lachnospiraceae bacterium | reverse complement strand
CCCTCAAACTCGATATGGAACCGAGCCAGTTTGGTAACGATATGCTCAGTACTCTCTGCGTAGCTCGCCAAAAGCTGCTCCATGCGAGGCTGGATCAGATAGGGCTGCACCGGCTCATGCTGTGCGCCCATGATACGAACAGGCACCCGGCGGTACACACCCCGGTCGTCCTTTTTATCCGCCAGAACCAGGAAATGAATTTGCCGAATGATGCGCTCGGATATGGGAGCCTTTTCCTGCACGAGTTCACGGACATAGTCGAAAGCCTCTTTGTGACCCACGGCCTCCATATGATCTTTCAGCGGCTTTTGATCAATGGTCAGACCACGCAGAACCATGTCGGTCTCCCGGAGCGTCAGGGTGTTGCCCTCAATGGCGTTGGAGTTGTAGGTGTACTCGACAGTAAACTCCTCCGTCAGCCGGGCCACCTCTCCCTCAGTCAGAGGACGGCAGGCGTCCAGTTCGGTCTTCTTTCGGTCGATCATATCGAGAAGGCTCTCGGTGGACTTGAACCGTCCGTCAGCAGGCTTCACCGCATCTATCGGAATCTTCCAACCACGACCCTCCTGAAACGCACCGGGGATCTTTCCCTCGGCGCACAGGATACGAACCCGACGGTCAGACAGACCCCATTTTTCCGCTGCCTGCTTTACCGTCATATACATGAGCATCACTCCAATCCAAAGAAAGTATACCACCATTGCGGAACAATATCAATGGCATCGGAATAATATCGTTTGAATTATCGGAATAATGTAGCAGGTAAAGTGGTGACTGTCCTGGCTACCCCATAGGGAAACAGTAGTATTTCGGAGATAGGGTTACAAGGGATTGGGATGTATGCGGTTCCTTGGCCTCCGTCATGCCTCGGCATCCATAATTACAGCGCGGCTCTCGGTCACTATTGCTGCATAATCGGGGTATGAATAAGATGATAGGAGCACGACAGCCAATGTTTGCTAGTTCATCTGCTGGCGCTCGATCCAGTGTTGCTACACACTGAGGCGATTGTAAACACCCACATGAGATTCTCCCATGTGGGTAGTATTGCATCGGCCTTAAGCCCTTCCAATTAAAAAGCAAAACGATTATACGTCGTGCTTCTTTTTCTGCTCTGCCAGGTAAACATACATTTTTCGTGTTTTTTCTTGTAAGTTATTGCTCCTTATGGTATAATAATATATTATATTGCTCGAGCAACATGTGTTTTTGCTTATGGCTATGAGGAATTGTCTCCTGCGGTAAAGTTCGTTTTTGCCTGATCATGAAGCTTGCTTCGGATAACTTGGAGGTTTTTATGGGTAAATATGATTCTCCTGTTTATGATGATCCTCGTGCGTGGATTCAAAAAAGAAGGGAAAAACACGATTCATGGGATGATCTTCGTTTGGGCTGTAAAGGCTCTGTTGAAAAACTGATAGCGTTTCTTCATTATCGAGTTGAAGAGGATGGTTGGCCGATTTTCACAGTTGAAGACTGGATCGCACTCGTCAATGAAATTGAAGAATATGAGGGAAAACAAAAGGATCTCATTTTCCGCGGTAATGATGGAGCTCTCTTTGATGTAAAACAGGATAATGGTTTGAGTATTCCTAAAGGAGAGCGTTCAAGCTGGCAGCTCTACAAAAACAGCCTTGGATGGAAGAATGTTGGTGATCTTGAAGATGCAACAATTGGTATTCTCCGAAGACTGAGCAACGATACCAGAACAACCGGGCCGATCAAAGGACTGGTTGTCGGTCATGTTCAGTCCGGTAAAACCGCAAATATGGAGGCGCTAATGGCCATGGCTGCAGATCATGGCTGGAATATGTTTATTGTCCTGTCTGGTTCCATAGAGAACCTTCGTTTGCAGACATTAAAGCGAATGCAGAAAGACTTGAACCAGGAAGGCAACCTGATATGGCGAGGAGTAGAGCATCCTTCAAAACGGTCTCAATATGGAGAGCGGGCACAGGATCTTCATTTTGAGCCAGGCGCTCAAAGCAGATACTTCACTGTATGCTTAAAACATACCAGTCGACTGAAAAAGCTGATTGACTGGATCCATGCTGACAAGTCATCTCATGACCTGATGCGTATTTTGGTCATTGATGACGAAGCGGATCAGGCAAGCATAAGCAATACTGCTGTAGAGTATAAGAAGGCAGAGAAGGAGAGAAAGGGCATCAATAGGCTGATTGTCAATCTCGTCCAGGACAAACATTATAAGGAAGTTCAAACATGCGGCCACGCTCTTGCCATGAATTACGTAATGTATACCGCAACTCCGTATGCAAATTTTCTAAACGAAAGCACACCGGAATCCCTGTATCCTGCAAATTTTATCTGGACGTTAAAGACATCTAATGAGTACATTGGTCCTAACCAGATCTTTGGCTTTAACGACCCCGAAAAATCTGACGGGCTGGATATTAAACGCATTGTTCTTGACGAAGATCTCGATCGTATTGCTGATATTTATGAAGGTATTAGTGAAGAACTGCCGGAGCGAATGAAGGATGCTATCTGCTGGTTTATCTGCGCAGTTTCCGTTATGCGACTCTGGAATTACAAAAAGCCCATCAGCATGCTGGTTCATACCAGTCAAAAACAGATTTGTCACGAAGCAGTATCTCAGGCGATTAACCACTGGATTAATTCAGGCAAAAGTACAGATGCCATGGTTGAAAGATGCCGACGGGTTTATGAATACGAAACTAACCGTATTACTAAGCAGGAATGGTTTTCTCAGTTCCCTGATTACGGTATCCCCCCCGAAGAAGTGAGAGATTATCCTGCCTTTAACAGTATTTTACCTGGGATCAGGGAGATCCTTGGGGAAAAAATGCAACATATCAAGATGACCGATGAAGGTGATTTTCAGTATCATAAGGGGCTTCATCTTGTTGTTGATAACTGTTCAAAGAACGGTCTTTCCGGCGAAGATGATTACGTTCGACTTGCGTATCCCGATCCTGATGCAATGCCTTCTCCGGCTCCCGCTTTCATTATTGTCGGCGGAAGTACATTGTCCCGTGGCCTGACTATTGAAGGCCTTGTCAGTACGTTTTTCCTCCGGGCGTCCTGCCAGGCAGATACTCTGATGCAAATGGGCCGTTGGTTTGGCTACAGAAGAAATTATGAATTACTTCCCAGAATCTGGATGACCTCTGACACTATTGATAAATTCAGATTCCTTTCCGAGCTTGAAGTAGAGCTCAGAGCAGATCTGAAAAAATACATGATTTCTGAAGTGCGTCCAATCGATTATGGCCCCAGGATTCTCTGCTCCCCCAAAGTATCCTGGCTTAAACTTACTTCCAAAAAGCACATGACTAATGCAAGGCCTGCTGAAATGGACTTCTCTGGAGCAAAGCCTCAAACAGTTATCTTCGATAACAGTGAGGATGTACAACGTCACAATATAGAGGTTACCGAAGAGTTCATCAAGGGACTCGGTGCCTTTTCACAGATGTCTCATGATAAAACAGCGCTTTGCTGGAAAGGTGTTTCCCTTGAGACTATTATGTCGAAGCTTCTTATAAATAAATTCAGCTTTTCCAACCGTTCCAGGGTATTCAATGAAATTTGCACTTTCTGTGAATGGATTAAACAGATTCCTGCCGATGATGTCCTTAAAAACTGGAGCGTTATCGTCGCCGGTAATGGAACAATTTCTCCTGCGGGAGAATGTGATCAAAAGCACTGGAATCTCGCGGGCGTTCGCCTTGGAAAGGTAAACCGTAGCAGAAGGATTCCACGTGAAGAAGGCGATACAGCAATTGATATTGGCGCATTACGTGCACTGAAGGACCTTGTTGCTGACGCTCCCGCTGATTTAGTCAACAGTTTTGGGCCAATCACCAAGCAGGAACACGTTGATGAAATCCGTAAAAAGGCCGGTATTGAGAAAATTCCGATGCTGATTATATACCGAATTGACGGGAAATCAACAAAACGTGAAAATTCAGAGGATCGCATTGACATGGATATGCCCTGTGATATTATTGGTCTTCAAATCTGTGTTCCTGGTGATCAGATTAATAAGAATTTCTGTAAAAAGATGACGATTACGCTTCCAGATAAAGACAAAGAGGAAGAGGTTGAGGAAGCTATATGAAGATTGAAATTGCTGAACATGGCAGAATGACCGAAAGCGGAAGTTCTCTGCTGAGGCTAATCCAGAATCAAGATATTCCGCTGTTGGATCTTCTGGTCAGAGAGGCCATTCAGAATTCTTTAGATGCCGCTGCCAGCAATTGCGCTTATGTGAATGTTGATATCTCTGTTGGTCAGTTTAAAAGCAAAGAACTAGCCAAACACCTGGAAAAAATCGAGAACGGGCTGAATAATCGTTTTTCTTCTCGATCCTGTAAATACATCGCTGTACGAGACAGTAATACGGTTGGGCTGACCGGACCTGTCAGGTACAGTGAAGTAAGAAATAACATGTTTGGTAATCTTCTGAAACTTGTTTATGAGATATGCAAACCTCAGCAGAATGAAGGCGCTGGTGGATCCTGGGGGCTTGGTAAAACCATTTATTTTCGTCTCGGTATTGGTCTTGTCTTGTATTACAGTCGAATCTACCAGAACGGCAAGTATCAATCACGACTTGCTGCCTGCCTTGTAGAGGACGAAACCAGATCAGACGCATTGATTCCAAGCAGTGGGGTTAAGCGAGGAATTGCATGGTGGGGAAAACAGGATGGCGGTATTCGCTCATCTTCAACCATTCCACTGGATAATGTCAAGGATATTGATAGAATTCTTTCGGTTTTCGGGATTCCTCAATACGAGGAAAAAGAAACCGGAACTACCGTCATCATCCCGTACATTGATGAAGAAACGCTTCTAAATGAAGTATACGCCAAAAACGAACCGCTTGAACACAAACCATACTGGGTAAATTCCGTGCCCGATTATCTGAAAGTTGCTATCCAACGCTGGTATGCTCCCAGATTATATAACTCCAAATATAGTTATGGTACATATCTTGCTGCCAGTGTAAACGGAAAGAGGATAAAAGTTGCTGAAATGCTGTCTACATTTCGGGTTGTTCGTGAGTTATATATTCTGGCAACGGGCAATCCCGTTGATGAGGAATCCATACTCAGTTGTGAAAATGTTGAGACACATGTAGAGAGTATTGATCTGCGAGGGGTATTGAATACAACTTCTTCCGGACACCTTGCCTATGCAAAACTGAGCAGGAAACAACTGTACATGGAACCGCCCCACAATGAGAAATCCCCATACCAGCACATCACAAATATCAATCTTCAAATGGAGAATGGGAATGGCCCGATTATCATGTACACGCGTCGTCCGGGAATGATTGTTGGTTATGATTATGATGGTCAGTGGACACATAGAATGCCAAAGAGCGGTCCGGATGAATATATTATTGGCCTCTTTGTTGCAAATTCGCTAAACACTTTGAAAAGCATCAAAGACCCGGAAAACAATCTTCCGATAACTTTGGAGGAATATATCCGCCGTGGTGAGAAAGCTGATCACGCATCTTGGACAGATCGGAACATCAGTGGAAACAATCCACGTATTGTTTCCAGCATTCAGAAAAATGTAATCAATAAGATTCGCAAGAAATACACCGAAGTACAAGTTGATACAACACATAAGCAAAATATTGGTTTAGGTCACGCTTTGGCAGAAATGTTATTGCCTTCTGAGGACTTTGGTAATGGAGCAACTCCGCCTCACCTTCCCGGGGCACCCGGGAAACCTCCAAAGCCCAGATCTGGTAGGAAGAGTTCACTTCGTATTGAGGGCAATCCTTCTTATTCTGAGGGTAAGGTTCTCATGAATATTGATATTTCATTGAGAGGGAAGCCGGTTCTCCTTTTTCTGCAGGTATTAACTGATTTCAAGAGATTTGATGCAGATACATGGGAGTTACCTGATGAAATCGGGAAAGAATTTCCCATGCGTCTGGAATCACTTCAGATAACACATGTTCAGGCACTTCCGAGAAACAAATCAAACGGATACAACTGCGATATGATTGTTGATGCTGATCATTTAGAAGGTGAAGATACTTCATTTTCAGCAGAAATCAGGAAATCCGATGTATTTGGTGTTGCAGGTTATATTCATATTATGCCCAAATTGCAGAACTGTCAGCTTCGGGGAGTACTGTCTTTTTCGTTCAATGACGCTGGAGTTCGCGGAGGTCTCGACATAAAGGAGTTAGAAGATGAGTGAATCGTTCAGCTCATATCCAATGCTGACAGATGATATATACCATGCTATTGGATATGTGACAGAATATCCAGAGTGCACCTATACTGATAATTACGAAGAATTTCCTCTGATTATTGATGGTATTAATGGTAGTGCCTCAAGTTTCAATGGAAAGATCAGAGACTCGCGATGTGCCTGGTATCCTGACACCCGGAATCTGAAAGTCACAAAAAAATGTCGTCTCACATCTGCATATATTCTTTTTGGCTTGAACGGCATTGCATCTTCCAATGCCACATTGGGTGTTGCGCTTCGCTGGATATCCAGCAAATCCGATGAAAGAGGGATAATTCCAATCGGAGCGCTCGTCCGGACTGATTCAACGAAGGAATTTCAGATAGAGGCTGTATTTGACAAAGGTACGTTAAAAGGAAGTCTGAAGCTTCAGACAGTTCTTTACCTTAAAGATCCTGGGAAAGCCACTCCTGCTGAATCTCATTTTGCCCACCAATCCGGTGTCATTCTCGGCATTTTGGATCAGGCAGAGCTTTTTATTGACGGCAATGGTTCTATTTTCCCAATCGTTACGATTGATGAACCCGGAAAATCTCTATGGCAGGTATATTACAACGAATCATGTGATCCCCTTCAGGACGGTTTTGACAGTGAAAATGTGGAGATTAGGCTGAACAGAGCGCATCCAAATTTTGATGCACTGAGAATTGACGCTTCAATCTCTGAATCTCCGCTTTTCCTTGAGGTTATTTCCTCGGCCTTAATGGTTATTGTTGAATCAGCAAAGGAATCCCTTGGTGAAGATTGGAATACAACATTGTCCGGTGATGGATATCAAAGCGGTTCCATTGCTGAAGCGATAAATTACTTTGTTACCCGACTTCAGTGGGATGTCAGCTCTCCTGTTAATTTGGCTCAGTCAATCAAAGATTTCTTTGAAAAAAACAGCTAGATGGTGACTTATGGACTGGATAGAACTGAAAAAAGATAGTGCACAGGCTGCGTTTGATGAATACTTTATCAACAGGAAAATTGATCCTGCACCACAATTTGCTGAGCTTAGAAATGATCTTTGCATGCTGTTTGATAATGCATTGAGCGATATAGGTATCACTTCTGAGGAAATCTCTCAGAAAAACAATTCCTACCAGCTGGATCTTCTGTTCGGCATCAAATTGTACTCGACCCTTAACGAAAAATATGGAATGAATGTGCGATATGCAGCAACAGATGGTATCTGGCGCTACATAAGTGTATGTGTCGTTCCTGACCTTGTAGAAAAAAGATATGGACTGGAACATCCGGATCGCTTCTGGAAAAAGCCAAAGCGTCTTTGGCTCCGTGTGCTATGGTGGTACATATACCTCTCGTGGCAGGGCTCTGAAGAAGAGACATATAATGTCTTGAAAGATAACAGCACCGATGAAATTCTCCAACTTGTTGATCGTTGTGGGAGAGGTGGTTATAGGGTAGATCTCTGCAGAACGCTTATGCGTAAAAATTCCGAGTTGGACCCTGGAGAACGCAGAAAGAACCAGATTTTCCGTAAGATGTTAGTTCTAAACACGGCACGTGTGCAGGTATTGGAACCAGAACTCAGTTCAGGTGGAAACAAAGGCTACGTTGACTCCCTGTATGAGTATTTTCAGAAATAAGGAAATGTTGTTCTATGACTATTATTGAACGAATACAGGACAATTTTAATAAAGGGTACTTTGGTAAATCAATGCCTATTGATGAACTTCCGGAAGAGTATCCAGCATGGACATTGAAGCATCACAACTGGGTCGGTGTTGCTGTGCCTCTGCCCGCGTTTTCTCCATTTTCTGAAGATTTTGCACACATGAAAATTGAAGCAGTGAAGGATGTAGTGATTGGTGAAACAGCGTATGATATTCTGATGATAACCTGCGATGCCATGGAGATGCGAAATGAATTTGCTACAGTATGTGCCAATTTTGTTGATCCAGGTACTCAGGGTAATCAGCGGAGCAAATTGATCAGCAATCCGGCAGTATGGTGGAAACACTGGAAAGACCTTCTTGGAAACGTATCTTTACAGAAGGAGCCCTATGATATTTTGGGTGAGCTGCTTACTTACGAGAAGGTCCTTATGGATCAGAAAGAAACCCGTTGGAGCGGTATTGAATTTGCTTCGCATGACATTGAAAACGACAATTACTCTGTAGAAGTCAAATCCACTGTCAAGCGTTATGAATACGAGGTAATAATAAACAGTATTTATCAGCTTGTTCCTGCACCGGGGAAGCCGCTTTTCCTTTCTTTTATCCGATTCGAAGCGTCAATGCTTGGTCAAAGTATCGATGAGGTTGTTGGTCGACTGAAAAAGCTCGGTGTAAATCATGACGGTATTGAAGCAGCTTTAGCGAAAGTGGGCCTTGAGCCTGGAAGAATTGCACGAAATAAAAAGTATAAAATCATCGAATGGAAGAAATACTCTGTCAACGATATGTTTCCATCTGTTACGGAATCTTCCTTTAAGAACAATTGTCTCCCACCCCATATCGTCAGATTTTCCTATACCGTTAACCTGGCAGGTATCGAAGGGGAAAACTTGTTAAATAATAGAAGGACGGAAACAAATGTATAATATCGTTGAACTGTTCAGTGGTATTGGAAGTCAGGCAAAAGCACTGAAAAACCTCGGATTGGAAATAAATACCGTTGGAACATGCGAGTGGGACGTTCACGCTATTGCTGCTTACGATTTGATACACAACTCTGCAGATATCCCAGAAAAAATAGCCTCAATGAATAAAGTTCAACTTTTGTCGGAGCTGAAACACTACACTTTCAGTAATACAGGCAAAACACCGCTCGACTACGACTCTCTCAGAACATACTCTCTAGCTGCCCTGCAGAGACTGTATACCTCAATTACCCGGAATAAAAATTTCGTTGACGTCAGTTCTTTGACAGGCGACAAACTACCGGAGAAGATCGATATCCTTACATACTCTTTTCCCTGCCAGGATCTATCCAATGTAGGTGCTTTTCATGGGTACAACAAAGGTATCGATAAAAATTCCGGAAGCAGGTCAAGTCTACTGTGGCAGGTCGGACGAATCCTGTCTGAGATGAATGTAGCCGGAAAGGAACTGCCTCGATTTCTACTTATGGAAAACGTTCCTACATTGCTGTCGGAAAGACACTTCGCGAACTTTTCCACCTGGATAACCGACTTGAGCAAACTTGGCTATGAAAGCAAATACTATCAGCTTAACGCCTCTTCCTTCGGCTTACCTCAAAACCGACCCAGACTGCTAATGATCAGTGTATATGTCGGGAACAATCCTGCGACAAAGGAAATCGTACTTGACTACTTTAAGGAAAAAAACGAAGCAGACATCATTGACGATTACGTTAAGTCTCGTTTTTATCATCAGTTTTCTGTTCGAGACCTGTTAAGAATCGATTATGAAAATCAGGGGCTCTTTGATGAGGCAGTTGAATGTACACCTAATAATACTGTATCTCGCCAGACCATCTGGGATGAAAACCCTCAGATTGTTTTGCCAGGCAATGTCCTTAACCAAAACATTAATGTTGTGCGTACAATTACAACCAAACAGGATCGCAATCCGAATTCCGGAAATCTTTACTTTGAAAGTGGCATAGCTGGAAAAAGCAATTTCAGGTACCTGACGCCTAGAGAATGCTTTCTGTTCATGGGATTTACTGACACCGATTATCAAAGCTTGAAGGATCACAATATTGAGTTCCATAAAGGGGATGCTCTGTTTTCCAGAGACAAGGTTATTCGTATGGCTGGAAACAGTATTCCCGTTAAATTACTCGAAGGAATATTCCTGCAGATTCTACAGATTGACACCCTCCTTCGTGATTCAAATAAACACCCTCATTTGGATGATACCAGGGAAATCGAGGCAATCACCTCACAAATCAGATCATTTCTTTTTTCCAGAGGGATCCGCAACAGAGTATCCGGCGAGTATCCTGTAACTGCAGATCTAATATATCCGAAATACAGAACTGCAATATTTATTCAGGACTGTTTCTGGCATGGACATACCTGTAAATCCGCCCGACTTCCCGATGTGAACAAACAATTCTGGAATAACAGGGTAAACCGCTGCATTGAAGAAAAGAAGCAACATCATCAGGAAGCTATCAATCTAGGCTGGAATGCAATAGTTTTCTGGAAATGCCAGTTTTGGGGAAACAAATATGAAAAAGTATTGTCTCAGGCAGAGATAATCATGCGTGAAAAGGGAAAAAATCCAAATTCTCCTGGCGAGGTGTACTTCCTTGGCTGATATTAAAACGGCTGCCGAAAGAAGCCGGAACATGGCAGCAGTAAAAGGGAAAGACACCAAACCGGAAATTTATATTCGTTCTCTTCTTTTCGCACGTGGATATCGCTTCCGTAAGAATTCCACGAAGGTTCCTGGTCATCCAGACATCTGGCTTCGGAAATATAATACTGCTATTTTTATTAACGGATGTTTCTGGCATCGTCACCCCGGTTGTAGATTCGCGTACACACCAAAATCAAGAGTTGAGTTCTGGCAAAACAAATTTTCAGCCAATGTTACTCGCGATAGTATTGTGAGGCAACAGTTAATGGAGCGAAACATCAAATGCCTTGTCCTTTGGGAGTGCACAATCAGAAAAATGCAAAAAGACCCTGCGGTAATGCAGAAAGTAGTCACCTGCTGTGAAGAGTTCCTTCATTCCGAGGAGCGCTCTCTTGAAATATGAGGTGTTCGTCATGGCTAAACCAGCAAATGGTTCCCAATATGGAATAATTTCAGCTACAAATATACTAGCGAGTTTATGCTTATAATACCTTAGTGGCTCGACCCTGTCCATATGCAACCTGAGCGGTAGGACTGCTCGATTTGGGCGGTTCCATTGCTCAATCTCAGCGGAACTGCTGCTCAATTTCGCCGGTCGCGGTGATTTTTGCGGGCGGCGTACGCAGTAAACAAAAGAACCCCTATTTTTGCTTAGTAAAATAGGGGGTTCTTTGACAAGCTGAACCGCCAGTTTTCCGTACGGAAAACTGGCGGTTTTGGTTCGAGCTGCGGAACTTGAGCCCACGGCCTCTTGGTTCCAAAAGCAAGCGCGCTACCAACTGTGCAACACGGATCACTGAAAGCATCCTTATCGCTTTCCGCCTTCCAGATAGCTGTCCTATCCTTCTCATCTTTTAAAACAAATCCAGCATACTGTCCAGATAGATTGCTTCCCGGACATGAATTTGGTACTCTGGCTTGGTCATGTAATACAGCAAAAATTCCAGTATCATGGCACTGCCGAGTCCGCGACCTTCGATTTTGAAATTGGAAAAGCCCATGGGGAGGTAAATTTCCCGAATGTCCTGAACACCGATAAATCCCGGATTGGTCATGGCTTTGGAGAACCGATAGCCCTCATTGCCGCTGGGGGCGATGCAATGGTAATCTTCGCAGTTTTCTCCCAGATTCTTACGGCTGACATTTTCATAGCATTTCTGTCTATCGGTGCAGCCGAACCAGCAGCATTCGTTGCAGAGAAATTCCACCTTGTCCTTCTGGGTATTTGTCAGGGTGTTCAGTTTGTCAAAGACCTTGTTCAGCCGAAAATCCGGCACAACATATCGAAAATCCTCCCGGTTCACTTCGTCCAGGAACTGCTGGTAATCGGTCAGCACCTTTGTGGTGGAAGATACAAAATAGAGGTTGGGGTAATGACCTTTCAGATACTCCAGCAGCAAATCAGAATGGACAATGACGCCGTTCCCGCCCGTCTCATTGAACAGGGCGCAGAGGCGGTTGCATTGTTTGTCCGAAAGATGTTCCTCCCGAAGCAGGGAATTGCTGAAGGTCAGGCGGGCGGAAATGCCGTATTCCTGCATCAATGCCAGAACTTCTTGGGGAATATTGTCTCCAAACCCCACACGCCCTCCACCCCAGATGCAATCTGCCGGTGCGCCGTAGATGGAGCCAATGTCGCACCAGTCATAGAAGTATTCTCTATGCTCCCGGAAAAGAGGCAGAAAGGCGCGATATAGTTCATAAAACTCGAATAGGCCGGGTAGATGGTAATGCGCCATGACGTTTTGCATATTTTCCATATCCTGAGCGGTTATGTTCCATCGGTTGTTTCCGCGGCTTCCTCCGGATCAAGCGCAGTAATGCGGAGTTCCGCACGAGACAGGTTTGTTTCGGTCAACAGCCAGTTTTCAATTGTACGTTCTTCGTCAGGCAGAAGTGGTTCCCGCGCAGACGCGCACAGGAGAACATAGTCTCCGCTTTCGGAGGATATGACTCCGCAGCTGCAGTCTGACAGTTTTGAAAAGATCTGCTCTGCTTTTTGGGAAATCTTTCTGTAATCGATCTGTCCGGCAAGAAGGGTTTCCATACTGTCAAACTGTGCCTGCTTCGCGTCCAGCT
Organism: uncultured Lachnospiraceae bacterium; assembly: GCA_945833775.1. Classification (GTDB taxonomy): domain Bacteria; phylum Bacillota; class Clostridia; order Lachnospirales; family Lachnospiraceae; genus Acetatifactor. The sequence goes on along the minus strand of CAMAGI010000056.1, from coordinate 1,122 downwards.
GGGCCTGTAAATCCTGAATCGTTTTTTCCTGAAGCGCGATGGTAACCGCGTCCGAATTGTCGGCTTGCGAGATATTGTTCTGGGTTACATGAAGCGTATAGTTTTCAAGGTTATACCTGGGAAGCAGCTCCTCCAAACGGTCGATGACATCCTGCGGAATGCGAGAGCCGACAAGAGAAACCGATACCCGATGATTCCGCATATCCAGCTCACTTTTTACCACCTGGGTATCGGAAAAAGTAAATGTATCCCGAAGGTAATTGGAGCAGTTCTGCTCCATCACGGTCTGATAGACCTGAAAGCTTCCAATCAGCACGCTGGGGATCACCGTCAATACGGTAATGATGGTGATGAGCCGTTTCACCTTTTTCTGGCGTGTCCAGTTTTCAGATTTACGGGAAGGAATCCCCATGAGCTTTGTTACGAAAGCCGTGGAAAGCATGATAAACAGTGTGTTGATGCAGAAAAGATAAAACGCACCGAAAATGAATCTGGGCTGCATGGTTGCAAGACCATATCCCGCAGTGCACAGCGGAGGCATCAGCGCCGTGGCAATTGCAACACCCGGAATCACATTTCCTTTTTCTCTTCGGGTATTTCCGATGGCACCGGCAATACCGCCCAGCAGCGCAATCAGAACATCCCATAACGTCGGACTGGTTCTGGCAATCATTTCACTGGTGGGCACTTTCAGGGGAGTGAGTGAAAAATAAACCGTAGAGGCGATGAGACTGATGACCACCTGGGTTCCGAAACTGGTAAACGCCTTTCGGAGCATGGTCAGGTCACTGGTTGCCAGTGAATAACCCATGGTAAGAATGCCGCTCATCAGGGGTGAAATCAGCATGGCGCCGATAATCACCGCCGTAGAGTTCATATTCAATCCAATGGAGGCAATCAGAATTGCCATAATGAGAATCCACATATTGGAGCCACTGATGACGGTGTTTCCCTCCATCATTTCCTGCAGCTCATCATAGCACATCATGTCAGCTTTGACATCAAAGAGGCTATGAAAATAGGTACGAATACCGGATTGCTTTGCATCCAGCGAACGGTTCTCCATATCCTTCATGTTTTTACCCCGCAATCGAAGAATGAAAAGCTTCCGCATTTCAGCCG
>CAMAGI010000055.1 GCA_945833775.1 uncultured Lachnospiraceae bacterium | reverse complement strand
CAATTTGCAGCAGATTTACAGTCTGTCCCCTTTGGCCACTCGGGAATCCATCCATGTAGGATCTAAAGCGTCCTAACAATGTGAAATTGTATCATACCTTATGCCAAAATGCAAGTACAGTTTCCGTCAGGGAGCAACTTTCGGCCGGGGACAATGCTTCATGATCAATGCGGAAAATGCCGGCATCTCCAGGCTGATTCGTCCTCCGTGCAGTTCGAATTCGGGACCCTCCGAATAATGACCCGCTTCGTCTGTGCGGAACACGGTAACCAGCTTACCCGACTTACTGGTTCCGGTCTCCCAGACCGAGAGATCCCTCGCAATCGGATGGTCGTTGTTGTTGATCAGAATAAAGTATTGATTTTCCCGGCTAAATCTTGCATAAGCAAGGAAATTGTAGTCGGCGTCCACATATTTGATGGACCCGCTCCGAAGCTCCGCGTGATCCTTTCGAAGCTGTATAATGTCCTTGTGGAATTGAATCATCTCCTGATCCTCATGTCCCCAGGGATAGGTGCGACGGTTATCGGGATCGGTAAAACCGCATACACCCGCCTCGTCACCGTAATAGATCGTAGGCGCACCGACCCAGGTCATCTGCATGACAACCGCCTCCCGAAAAACAGCACGATTAACGCCCTGCTCCGCAGCATTCGGTCCCAGGGTGCCGGTTCTGCCGACTTTATGGTTGGTACGGGTCAGGAAACGGGAGTGATCGTGATTGGAAAGCTCATTCATGGCGGTCTGCCAGGTAGGCATGGAAAAGCTCGCTGTATGGTGCATCATGGAGCCCCAGAAATTGTCCTCATTGCCCAGCAGATCCTCCCGGAAGTCGTCACTGTGCTTCTCCATACCCGTCAAAAACCAGGTAACCGGCTCCATAAACGCGTCGTAGTTCATAACGGTATCCCATTCATTTCCCTGCAGCCAGTCCTTGGTGTTGCCGTAATGCTCCGCCAGAATAATGGCTTCCGGATTCGCCTCCTTCACAACACGGCGAAACTCCTGCCAGAAATGATGGTTAAAGGCCTGGCTGTGACCGAGATCGGCCGCCACATCCAGTCTCCATCCGTCTGCGTTATAGGGCGGAGAAACCCATTTTTTTGCGATGTGGAGTACGTAATCCATGAGCGCCTGGGAGCCTTCATAGTTCAACTTCGGCAGGGTATCATGTCCCCACCAGCCGTCATAGGTGTTATTATAGGGCCATTTGTCCCCATGGAAATCAAAATAACTGCGATACGGGCTGTCTGCGCTGACGTAGGCTCCTTTTTCATAGCCCTCCGCATTCTCGTAGATGCGCTCCCTGTCCAACCATTTGTTGAAGGATCCGCAGTGGTTGAACACGCCGTCCAGGATCACGCGCATACCGCGTCTGTGCGCCTCCTCGACCACCCGAATGAAAAGCTCATTGCTGGCCTCCAGATTGGCGCGGTTGGTTACGCGATTGATGTATTTGGTGGCAAGTCGATTCTCCCGCTGACCGGGTTGCAACAATTCTCCGGCCTCCTCCACAATTCGTCCGAAATGAGGGTCAATGTAGTCATAATCCTGAATATCGTATTTGTGGTTGGAGGGTGATACAAAGAGCGGATTGAAATAGATAACCTCAACGCCAAGGCTTTGCAGATAGTCCATCTTGTCCAGAACTCCCTGCAGATCTCCTCCGTAGAATTCCCGCACATCCATCTGTTCCGGATAGCGGTTCCAGTCATCCACATGGCGGACCGGTTCCCCGATATAACAGTACTCGTTGGTCTGGACATCATTGGAGGGATCCCCGTTACAGAATCGATCCACATAAATCTGATACATCACCGCGCCCTTCGCCCACTGAGGTGTCTTGAATCCGGGTATGATGACGAAATTGTAGTACTCGTTCACCTCATGCACAAAACCGCGCACGTCATAATATCCGATAATCTTACCGATCTGAATCTCGAAATGATAGGAAAGCTTCTCCTCCCCCAGCTGATAGCGGATTGCATAGTAGTCAAAGTGGCCTGACTGCTCTTCCTTATCCATCAAAATATGTTCCCCTCCGCACACGAAGAAGACGCGGTCCACGTTGTCTTTCGCCGTCCGGAAACGAATTTTGACCGTCTCGTTCGGCCCCGGCTCCGCCGGTGTCACATATTCCTCCGTCGTGTCGGAAAACAACGCTCTTCTGTTGGGGACGGGACGCATGTTGAATATATATTGCTGAATATTTTGCATTCTTTGAAAACGATCTGTCATAGCGAATTACGCCTTTCCTGTATTACAAAACATACCTATTACATTTTATCCAAAAACTACCGTCAATTCAATACAAAAGCAAAAAAATCGGTAAAGTAAAACGGACAACTTTTGCAAGCTGTCCGTTTTAGAGAAGGTATTTCTTTTAATGGGGTATAGCAAAAACTATATAATGTATTGGGGGGATTACGTATATTATAATAACATCCATCCCCGGATTTGACTATCCCAAAATTACACAAATATTACAAATGAGGTGCTCTGTTTTTGTCTATTTTTGCTAGAACTCAGTTGTGAAATATTACCAAAGAGCCTCGAACTCTTCTCCGGAAATTTTTTCCTTCTCCAACAGAAGTTCTGCACACTTGTGTAAAATGTCCTCATGGCGGAGGATGATTTCCTTGGCCTTAGCATAGCATTCGTCCACGATTGCTTTGACCTCTCTGTCGATCTCACCGGACACAAGCTCGCTGTGTGCTTTGGCATGCGCCAGATCACGACCGATGAAGACTTCGTCGTCATCGTCATCGTAGCAGATCACACCGATATTCTCAGACATGCCGTACCGGGTCACCATTCTGCGGGCTACCTTGGTCGCCTTCTTGATATCGCTGGACGCTCCGGTCGTGATATCCCCGAAGACAATCTCCTCCGCAATGCGTCCGCCGAGGGACACCATGATCTCCTCCAGCATCTTCTCCCTGGTCAGGAACATCTCATCCCGCTCGGAAAGAGGCATTGTGTATCCGGCAGCGCCCGCTCCGGTAGGAATGATGGATATGGAATACACGGGGCCTACCTGGGGCAGTACGTGGAACAGGATCGCATGACCGGTCTCGTGGTATGCGGTAATTTTCTTCTCCTTGTCGGAGATGACGCGGCTCTTCTTCTCGGCACCGATTCCGACTTTCACAAACGCTTTCTTGATATCCTCCTGGGTGAGGAACTGCTTTCCGCCTTTTGCGGCGTTGATTGCTGCCTCGTTCAAAAGATTCTCCAGATCCGCACCGGTAAATCCGGCAGTGGTCTGCGCAATCTGTTTTAAGTCCACATCCTCCGCCAGCGGTTTGTTCTTGGAATGAACCTTCAGGATATCCTCTCTGCCGACAATATCGGGACTTCCCACAGCAACCTTGCGGTCGAAACGACCGGGACGTAAAATGGCGGGATCGAGAATATCAACACGGTTGGTCGCCGCCATGACGATAATTCCTTCGTTGACACCGAATCCATCCATCTCAACAAGCAGCTGGTTCAGAGTCTGTTCGCGCTCATCATGACCGCCGCCCATACCGGTTCCGCGGCGTCTTGCGACCGCATCGATCTCATCGATAAACACGATACAGGGAGCATTCTTCTTGGCATCCGCGAACAAATCACGCACACGGGACGCACCGACACCGACAAACATTTCCACGAAGTCGGAGCCGGAAATACTGAAGAAGGGTACCCCCGCTTCTCCCGCAACTGCCTTGGCCAAAAGAGTTTTACCGGTTCCGGGAGGTCCCTCCAGCAGAACACCCTTGGGAATACGTGCGCCCAGCTTCGTATATTTCCCGGGATTCTTGAGGAAATCCACGATTTCTTCGAGTTCTTCCTTTTCCTCTGCAAGTCCCGCCACCTGATCGAACTTGATCGCACGGTCACCGCCCAGTGTCATCCGCGCACGGCTTTTGCCAAAGTTCATCATTTTACCGTTGGCACCGCCGGACGCAGCCTGCGCATTGTATATCAGGAACAGAAATACCGCCACTGCCAGCACAATCAACATGGGCAGCAGGCTGGTGAATACCCATCCCTCTCTCTTGACATCATTTATGATGGGATCATATCCCTGCTCGCGCAGATAGACCTCCTCACTGGTCACATCGGTCACATACAGCTTTTTCTCAGAGCCGTCCTTCAGGGTAATTTCCAGACATCCCGTAGGAACCTCACTGTTGGGATTGATCGTTACTTCGGTCACCTTTCCGGCTTCCACGTCGGTAACGTAATCCGCGTGTGTGTACTCTTCCTGCTGTCCCTTGATCATATTGAAGAAAAGGATCACCAGAAGCAACATTGCCACAAATATAAAATATGAATTTAATCCTCTGCCGTTCTGCTTCAACTTACCGCAGCCCTCCTAGTTTTATTCGAATTCTACCACGCCGATATAGGGGAGATTACGGTATCTCTGATCATAGTCAAGACCATAACCTACGACAAATTCATCGGGAATCTGGAAACCGGTATAATCTACATTGACATCAATCACACGACGGTCCGGCTTGTCAAGAAGTGTACACAGGCGCAGAGATTTCGGTCCTCTGTCACGAAGCATTTCCAGCAAATAGCTGAGCGTTCTGCCGCTGTCCACGATATCCTCCACAACGATTACATCCTTGTCCTTGATGGAGTCATCCAAATCCTTTACAATCTTGACCACCCCGCTGGACTTGGTGTCGCTTCCGTAGCTGGATACGGACATAAAATCCAATGATACGGGAACTTTAATGCGTTTTGCCAATTCACATAAGAAAAAGCTTCCGCCCTTGAGCACGCATACAAGATGCACCTGCTTTCCAGCATAATCTTTGCTGATCTGATCCCCGATCGCCTGAATTCTTGCGTCAACTTCCTCTTCCGTCAAAAGCACTCTGATGTTTTCAGCCATCTTTCTCCTCCGTTTCACTGCTCTCGCAGTCCTTCTTTAATTGTACCTGCAAAACCTGTTTTGTATTCTCACTGATTTTATAAAATTCACTGATACGATACCCGATCAGCCAGACCACGTGCTGTCCGTCGGCAAGCAACCAAAGATCATCCCGCATCTGACGGGGGATTTTTTGGTCCACTGCATAATCCTGAAGGGATTTGTGCCGAAGATTGCCTTCCCGATTCAAAATCGTGAAAAAATCTCCCTTCTGTCGGGTTCTCAACACCAAATTCCCACCTATTTTATCACAATCCAGCCACTCCGTACACAGATTTGAAGAAACTTCTTTATTTTTTCTAAAGATTTGACCGACTTCGCGCACATCCAGAACCCGTAGTTCCAGATATTCACCTCTTCCGAGTGCAATCTGACAGACTTCTCCCAAAGCGGGAAGCGGTATCTCCCGGGATCCGTTCTCCATTCTCCGAAGACTGTCCGTATCGGTCCCCGGCGCCTCCCGCCACAGATACACTTTGTCATATTGCCGCATGGCGCGAATTCCGAAGGGCAGGTCAATTGCCCGGTTGCCCTCTCTGCAAAAAAGGTCTGTCAGCGCCTGCACATGCGCCATTCCGATATCTCTGCCGCCCGGTGATACCCGAAGTACAGTCCTGTAAAGCATGAAACTCTGTAAAATCTTTGGCTGAGCGTTCACCGGCTCTACCGCGAGAACAATCCGGTCCCCCTCCTGACTCTCACACTGTCTCAGAGCCCGATCCGCCTGCGCCTCCATGTAGTCGGCGGCTCCCGCCATCAGCTCTGCGGTCCGGGCAATATGCTCCGTTGCACCATGTGCAATCTCTTCCTCCGCAAAGGGCAGGATGTGATGTCGGATCCGGTTACGCGCGTATGCATCCTGATCGTTGGTACTGTCGTTCCTCCAGGTAATTCCCCGGTCATTCAGATATTCCTCAATCTCCGCCCGCTCCAGGCAAAGCAGGGGACGGAGAATCTGACCGCGAACAGGACGAATCCCGCCCAGTCCCTTTAATCCGGTTCCGCGAAACAGATGGAACAGCAATGTCTCCGCACTGTCGTTGCGGTTGTGAGCCACCGCAATCTTCGGTGCTGCCTTCGCAAAGCTCTCATACCGAAAGTGTCTTCCCGCTTCCTCCTCAGAGCAGCCCATACTGCGGGCCAGGGCAGGAATATCTGCCTCCACAAGCTGAAACGGAATCTGCAACCGCGCACAGAGTGATTCCACATAGGCAGCATCCTCTGCCGCATCCTCCCGGATTCCATGGTTGACATGGACAACCTGCAGGGACAGGGGAACTCTTTTGCCATATTCCACCAACAGAAATAAGAGGCAAACCGAGTCTGCCCCTCCCGACACTCCGACGGCTATCCGATCGCCGGGTGTAACCATATGGTGTTCTTCCATGTAGGAAAACACTTTTTGTTCCGTTTCCATACGCTTATCCATTTCTCTAATAGTAGCCTAAAAGCAGGGAAAAATCAAGATTCCCTGCTCTTTGCATTCCGCCACACTCCGGTCACGACAATGGTCATGTCGTCCTGAATCCTTCCCTCACTCAGGCAGATCACCAGGTGCAGCAGCTTCTCAGCCAATTCCCGCGGATTTTTCTCCGTCATACCGGCGATAATGTCCGTCATGACCGCCTCGTAATCGTTTGCTTTAAGCGCATCCAGTACACCGTCGGTCATCATGATCAGATAGTCCCCGTCCTCCAGTTTTTTTTGGATAGGACTAAGCTCCACATTCTGAAAAATTCCCAGCGGGAGATTTGCCCCCGACACCGCTTCCGCTGCAAACCCCCTCTTGAGAAAGGAGCTTGTACCACCGATCTTGGAGAACACACAGTTCCCGTCATACAGATCAAGTTCACAGATATCCAGGGTGGGATGGCCCTCGTAGTCTCCCCTGGAAAAGATCACGGAATTCACCAGATTAACGGCTGTCTGCGTTCTGTAGCCGGCCTCCAGCATCTTCTCCATCAGATCCAGTACCAGAGTACTGTCGGCACAGGCAGCCTCGCCGGATCCTGTCCCGTCCGAGAGCAGGACCGTCATTCTTCCCCGCTCAGACTCCAGAAGGGAATAATTGTCTCCGGACACGGTCTCATTTTCCTTCACCACCTTGGCGAAACCGGTAAGTGCCATGAAACCGGCCTCCTCCACAAAAATGAAGCTCTTTTTCTTCTCATCCACACGGGAGGGACTGGTTACGGACAGCCGCAGCTGCTTTCGCAAAAGAACGGAGAGCATGTCTGCCACTTCGTCCGCATTTCTTCCATCCCTTTTGCGTGTGTACAGCGTCATTCCGATTCCATCCCGAGCAGAGCCCATGGGCGTATAGCACAGATTCTCCGCATAGATACCCTCTGACCTGAGAGCATGTACCAGAATCCGCCTGCGTTTCTCCTCCAATGGCTTGTAACAGAGCACCTCCCGGGCCGTGTTGCGAATAATCTGCGCCATCTCGGCAAAATTACTGCAGAGGATCTGGCGATTCTCCGCGAGTCGGCGCTGCTCCAAAAGCTGTTGCCTGTCTTCCGTCGGATTTGTCACACCTTCCTTTGCAAAGCTCCTGGCCAGTTCCTGAAAACTTTCCGCATATCCGTATAATCTCTGTCCGGGCAAATCCCAGACGGATTGTCCTGTCCTTGATGCAAGTACCATTACGATCTCCCCTTTCCTGCACTCTTTGAAAGAGCACACTTGATTATAGTTAGGGGTATCGGGTTATTTTGTCAAAACCGGGAGCGAGCCGCTTTAGAATTATCGACAAAAAAAGCAGGTGCCTTCATCCTATGACTGCACCTGCCTCATTTCTCTTCTTTAAAAAGGATTTCACCCTCATACACAAGTCCCAGCTTATCCTTCGCGACCTCTTCCACGTAGCCTTTGGTCTTGGTGTACTTGCCGTATTCCTCAATTTCCTCCGCACGCTCTTCCTCCGCAGCAATCTGATTTTGAAGCTGCTGCTCCTTGGCGGCGTAGACATCTATTCTATTCTGCAATTCCACGCTCTTGACCGAGACAGCCACCGTGATCATCAGCACGACAAGTCCTACGAGGATCATGCTGAAACGGTTCTGACTGCGCTTTCGGTAGGCGACACGTCTTCTGACCATTTTCCTGCCCTCAAACATAACTGGTGTTATTCCTTCGGTTTTATTTTAACTGCTTTCAGAAGCAACGTCAACTCTTTTTTGCGCTTTCGGAGTAAATAGCGCTGTTTGGCGCGAAGATCACAGGCACGGCACCTTGCCCTTCGCCCGATCTTCTTCCACAATTCCTTTCCCTTTGCGCCGGCCAAAAGGAGCGGTTTGAAAAGGATCCGTAACAGTTTGCCGGCAAATGCCAGCACTTTGTTGAGCATCAGCGATACATATTTTACCAGATACGGGCTGACAAGCTTTTTATAGGAAAACATTCCGGTCAAAGCGCCCAATACCGCAAACCAACGCAGATTCCCGTTGCCCTCCCGGTACATGAGCAGAAACACTTCTTTGCCGCAATAGAACCAAAAAGCCAAATCCTCCAGTGAAATCCAGAATTTGTTATGGGGAATCACCCGACGGAAAATGCGCAGCAGATCGTAAATAAAGGAAATAAAGATCCCCATTAACAGCGCATGATACAGAAAAATGTTCTCATCTGCCATGACCGTTCCCCTACCGGAACAGTCTGCCGAGGAAGGATTCCGCCTTATGTACCGGTCCCGTGAGATCCGAATAGGTCAGACTGTCTATCTTCCCGTCCACATCCACCTCTCCCCTGTCCAGCGTGAGGCGGCTAACATGCAGGTTTTCCCCCTTCAGCATCAACATCCCCTGCTCGGTCTCGAGCAGAATCTCATGGATGTCGAAGGAAAGTACATCGTTCACTCCGTTGATACTGCAGACTTTTCGATTGCTCAACGTCAATTTATGTGTGCGGGCATCGGTTTTAATATCTTCCATGGCATCCTCCTATATTGTTTCCTGTAGATACATTCACAATATATGTGAAGGTGCTGCCGAAAATGCCCCGAAACCGCTTTTTGTCCGTAAACCTCGTTCTCAGATGTAGCGGTACAATTCAGAAGCCTCATCCTTTTTTACAGTCTCCTGTACATTCAAAACCTCAACCTTAACCTCCTTGTTGCCGAAGGAGATCGTGATGATGTCACCCTCCTTCACGTTGGTGGAGGCCTTCGCAGGCTTATCATTGATCATAACTCTTCCGGTATCGCAGGCTTCATTTGCCACAGTGCGACGTTTGATCAGTCTTGATACCTTTAGATACTTGTCCAGTCTCATAATTTCTCTCCCATCTGACATAGTCTTTCATAAAATGCAAACGGAGAACCCCACAATAAGGGTTCTCCGCGGTAACTCGTCCATTTTGTCTGATCAAATTAAGCGTTGATCATATCCTTAAGAGCCTTGCCTGCCTTGAACTTAGGAGCCTTGGAAGCTGCGATAGGCATTGCCTTACCGGTCTGAGGATTTCTACCCTCTCTTGCTGCTCTCTCAGCTACTTCGAAAGTACCGAAGCCTACCAGCTGAACCTTACCGCCCTTCTTCAGCTCGTCTGCTACAACATCAGTGAAAGCCTTAACTGCCTTCTCTGCATCCTTCTTGGAAATTCCAGCCTGCTCAGCAATTGCTGCAACGAATTCTGTTTTGTTCATTTTCGAACTCCTCCTGTAATGAATATTCTTACTTGTATCTTCATTCGACGCTTTCAAAAGAAACATCTCTTATATATATATCTGTTTTTGCTTGTTTTGTCAAGGAATTTTCCTTATATTTCAAGGATTTTGACCTGTTTTACCCGGTTTTTTACCGATTTAGTTATCACCCGAGGAAACAGAGCTGTTTTCTGTCGGATTGGCGATCAATTCCACAAAGGAAAATGAGACATCCTTGTCATCGTCATCCACCTGAATGGTATAGCTTCTCGTCTCGTAGCCTGTCCTTCGAAGGGTGATAACATGGGATCCCGACACCTTACGGAAATTGCAGGGAGCGATCCCCACATAATTACCATCCACATAGACCTCCACATTCTCCGGAGCATCAATGTATACCTTATAGTAATCCGTAGCTGTCGTGGTATTCTCTTCGTCGTCCGTCGACTCTTCCCTGGTCTCCTCCTCTTCGCTTCCTTCCGTCTTGTCCAACACGACATCCAGCCCGGCAGACTTCTGCGCCACACGGATATACTGTGTGATGGACTGGTATCCGGTGGCACGGGCAATCATTTGATGAATTCCGTACTCCAGCGTCACCGGCTGCGACGTATCCACCTTCTCTCCATCCAGATAGATCTCTGCGTTGGACGGTGTCAGCGAGAAGAGAATCATCCCGGTCTGAGGCTCGGGAACCTCCAAATCTCCAATGTCCAATACCGTCTCTTCGTTCCGGTTTATGATGACCGTCTTGATTCCTCCACCGCCCTTGTTGGAAATCTTTACCTCATAACTTCCCTCGGGAACCACCAGAAGCATATTCTCCGTTATCTGCTGGATCATCGTCTGTCCGATCTCGATCCAGCCGCCCAGGAATTTCTCATCATTGTTCAGCCTAAGATAGCCATGCCCCTTTTCCACACTCACGGACAAAATATGATTGTCGATCCCCTGAACACTCAATACATCCGTTGCGTTCAGATCCATGCGCTCGATGATCCTGCCCTGGGAAAAATACTGTGTGTTCTTCGTCAGCTTGTAAATATCACTTCCGATGCTCAACTCCTTGCGGGTCTCATTGATCTCGTAGCGTTCCACATTGTCATATTGCCACGCGGAGGGTGATAACTGCATTGTGGTGAGGTGCTTTTTGCCTTTTAAAAAGGTGACATCCACGATATCCCCCTCATTCATCTGATCCAGCGAAAGTGTCGTCCCGTATCGATCATAGAATTTGGTGGTGCCATCGTAGGAAAGCGTATACCGGCGTCCCACATCCAGATTCAGAAAGGTAAGTGTCCCCTTCTCCTCGTCCTTGCCCACCAAAATCGGAGTGTCTGCTGAATCGTATCCGTCCGGGCCAGCCAGCACAAATCCCGTTTCGATGTATTCCTGCTCCGTCTCCGCGGATTCGGTATCATTGTCCCCTCCGGCCACAAACGGGTTGGCACAGGCTGACAGTAAAATCATACACGCACACGTCACAACTACCGCACGCAGTCTCCTCAGAACGGATCCGTATTTCTGTTTTTCTTCTGTCTGTCCGCTTAGGTACATTTTCGTAGAACTTCCTCCAAAAATTTCTGCTTATCCTGTTCCTGATCAATCAACTTCTCCAGCTTTTCCCGGTTTCTGTCCGGAATCCAGGCTTTGCCGGAGTTATAGTAAAAATTCGCAATCTTCCAGAACTTCTCCGGGTAGGACAGCCGATAATACAGGTCGATCCTGCTGAGTGCGCACAACGGTCTCTCTTTCTCGTAGGTGTCCAGCAGATCCTTGCCCAGGGATGCACTCCAACCGTTTTTTTCCAACAGTTTTCTCATGAGCAGACCAAGATCCCGCACCGGGTCATCCGGTATACATCGCTCAAAATTCATCAAAAACCATCCGTCGTCACACTTTAAAATATTGTGATATTGATAGTCTCCATGACACAGAGTCATTTTATCCGGGTCCGTAAGCCGGTCTCTCAGACGGCTGTACTCCTCCCACTGGGCGGTCACTTCAAGCGCCTGTTCCAGAAAAAAATCATAGGTATGAAGCAGAGCGATCTCAAACGCAGTCTTTTGACTTCGCTGTTTCAGATAGCGCTTAATTTTCTTCAATTCACGATTATGTTTCTCATAGTCCCGCTCCGGATAAAAGAGCAATCCTTTCCATTCTCCGGTCACCTCAAACTCCGATGCGGCATGAAGCTGTGCCAGAATCCGTACAGCCTCCTGACATTCGGATCTGTCGAATATGTTACACTCCCGGCCTTCCTGATAGGTCTTCAGAATATATTTTACTCCATCATTGTCCTTCACGTAAAGTGTTCCCTCTCGTGTGGGCAAAAGTTCCTCCACCTTAAGAATGCTGCAGTCGTGAATGTGACGAAGCAATTTGTCCTGAAGATTCAGACGTTCCTCGTTTCCGCCATATTCTTTAAAAATCAGACATCCTCTATCCGTATCACAGACAATGGCCCCTCTCCCCTTGCGGGTTTTGTCCACCCGGATGTCATACTGCTCCAACAAATTAACTGCTCGATCGTTCACAACATTCCCTCCTGACATGAACACACAGCTTCAGCGCGTCGGTTCATACGCTATCTTATGTCGGAGGTCATATGTTCAGAACCTTTCTTATCAGTGGAAATTCTCAAGCCAATTCAAGAGAAACTCTCTGTTGTTTTTGTCCGGATCTTCTATCACAATTTCCAGCATTTTCTGCAAGGTATCACCAAGTTCTCTGCCCGGTTTCATACCCGCGGCAATCAGGTCACTTCCCGTGACGGCGAGCGTCTTGAGAGAAACACACTGCCCCTCTTTGACAACCCTTTCATAGTATTCTTCCCACTTGCGGTTTTTTTCCAGCTTTTCCTCCCGCCGGAATTCACTCTGGGCCAGAATATCCGCCTTTCGCACCTGCAAAAGTCGGGGGAAAATATCCTCTCCCACCTTGTTTATGGCCTTTCTGGTGAGCATCATACAGGGTTCCTGTTCCAATCCATAGTCATGGTATCGCACCAGCCGGCACACAGAGCTTATGGTATCATTGTCAAAGCGAAGTCGCTTCATAATCGTCGCCGTAAGCTTTTCACTTGCGGCGGCATGTCCGTAAAAATGGGAGACTCCGGCTTCATCCGTCTTTGCTTTCACAGGCTTTCCGATATCATGGAAAAGCATGGCGAGACGCAGCACTCTGTCCGGCTCTGCACTGCACATGGAATGGAGAATGTGTTCCCCTACATTGTAGCAGTGATGGGGATGATTCTGGGGCGTCTCCATAGCCCTGTCAAACTCCGGCAGGATCACGGCAGTTACACCGGCTTCGTACGCCACGCGCAGATAATCGGGATGGGGTGAAACCACAAGCTTCACCAGTTCCTCACGGATTCGCTCCGCACTGATCTTTTCCAATGTGGAAGCCAGTTTGCGGATTGCCGCAAAGGTCTGATCTTCAATCGCATAGCCGAGCTGAGCGGAGAAACGAATGGCACGCATGATGCGCAATGCATCCTCTCCGAATCTCGCCTCCGGATTACCGACACAGCGAATAACTTTACCCTCAATGTCCCGCATACCGCCAAACAGATCCACAAGACCTTCCTGCTCATTGTATGCCATGGCGTTGATCGTGAAATCCCGGCGTTTCAGATCCTCCTCCAGATTCGGTGTAAAGGTGACCTCGGTGGGGTGACGTCCATCCTCGTATTTACCGTCAATGCGGTACGTGGTGACCTCAAAGCCTTCCTTATCCATCATTACCGTGACGGTTCCATGCTTTATTCCGGTATCAACGGTACGACGAAAAAGCCCTTTCACCTGCTCGGGGGAAGCGGAGGTGGTAATATCCCAATCCTGCGGGTCTCTTCCGAGAATCGAATCTCTTACGCAGCCACCGACCACATAGGCTTCATAACCACCCTCCATAATTGTCCGGAGTACATTTTTTACCTTTTCCGGTAATGTGATATGGATCTGTGCCTGTGCCATAACTCCCTCCTTATCTGTCATAGCTTTAAAATTACGAAAACGGCGGTGCTTTGCAGCGAACCGCCGTTTCAAATGCCTGTTTTCACTAGAACGCTTTATTTTGACTCGCTCTCACTGCTGCTTGCTTCCGAGGTCTCCTCAGACGCTGCTTCCATTGCAGCCTGAGCTGCCTCGATCTTCAGATAATCCAGCTTGCCCTTGGGATC
>CAMAGI010000054.1 GCA_945833775.1 uncultured Lachnospiraceae bacterium | reverse complement strand
CTTTCAATGATGCACAGGATGGTATCTCCAATACCTTCACCATCATTCCCGGAGCTCTTGGAAAAGAGGATCAGGTATTCGCCGGTGATATCGAGCTGGATCTGAAATAAGAAACTGATTTACAGAAAGGTGGTACTGCAATGGATGATAAGCAGATGATCGACGACCTGATAAAAATGCTGGATTCCGGCATGACAAACGGTGTAGGACATGTAAATGTTGAAACCGCTGTCGAGGAAGAAGAGTCAAAAAGCATTCAGACGATGGGCTGTACGGACTGTTCCAGAACTCCGTTGGCATGCAGTGTACCCACTCTTCACCAGGGACTTGATGACTACAATTAGTCATCTCCCCGCAACCGAAACATTTTCCCGGGGACGCCGGATACGTCCCCGGCACCAAAAAAGGAGGATAATACTATGGCAACAAGTGCAGCACAGGTTGATAACCTTGTAAATTTGCTTGATGGATATGCTACAAAGGGCGGCCATCATCTTAACGTTAACGTACTCAACAGAGATACTCTGCTTGATGCTCAGAAGCATCCCGAGAACTACCCTCAGTTAACCATCCGCGTATCCGGATACGCTGTTAACTTCATCAAGCTGACTCCCGAGCAGCAGGCTGACGTTATCTCCCGTACCTTCCACGAGTCCATCTAATTCGGTCGAACGGAAGTTAAGCAAAGTACCAAGACCCGAAGAATGTTATTTTCTTCGGGTCTTTATATTTCTCTCATAAAAGTGTATAATAACGGTAAGAACGATCAGAAAGGACTGAACTATCTATGGAAAATAGCAGAAAATATACACAGGGAAGAATCCATTCTCTTGAGAGCTTCGGAACGGTGGATGGTCCAGGTACCCGGTTCGTGGTATTTGTACAGGGATGTCCCATGCGTTGTGCCTATTGTCACAATCCGGACACCTGGGAGATGAATGCGGGAACCCTCATGGATCCAACCGAAATCATCGAGCAATACGAGCGCAATTCCCCCTTCTACGCAAACGGCGGAGGCCTCACGGTCACGGGCGGAGAGCCTCTGATGCAGATTGATTTTCTCACCGATCTGTTCACACTTGCAAAGGAGAAAGGGATTCACACCTGCATTGACACTTCCGGAATTGCTTTTAATCCCGACAATGCTCCACTGATGGCAAAATTCGACCATCTGATGACATTAACCGATCTGGTTATGCTCGATATCAAGCACATTGACCCGCAAAAGCATCTGGAACTCGTAAAACAGCCCAATACCAACATTCTGAAATTTGCCGCCTATCTGAACGAGAAGAATGTCGATATGTGGATTCGTCACGTCATAGTTCCCGGATATACGGACGACGATAAATATCTCTTTGATCTTGGATATTTCATCGGCCAGTTTCACAACCTGAAGGCTTTGGATGCCCTTCCCTACCATACAATGGGCGAAAAGAAATACCAGAGTCTCGGGATTGACTATCGACTGAAGGGTGTTCCGGCAATGGACAAATCCGTCCTTCTTGAAAAGAAGAAGGTTATTTTAGACGGAATCAAAAAACGCAGAGCCGAAATGTAAGGAAAAATCCCCTTGAAATCATACCTCTTTTGTATTACAATGTATATGTAATTGATAAAAATGTATCAAATTGCGGTACAGTAACATAAAGGAGGTTTATCGTTATGGCATTCGTTATTGGAAGTGCATGTGTAGCATGCGGCGCTTGTGAGGCTCAGTGTCCCGTTGGAGCAATCAGCATGGGCGATGGCAAGTTTGAGATCGACGCAGACAAGTGCATCAGCTGTGGTGCATGTGCAGGTCAGTGTCCCGTTGGAGCGATCTCCGAGGACTAATGTGAATCCTGTGAAGAGACATTTCAGAAAATGAAATGTCTCTTCTTTTTTTCGCTCTTTTTGCGCAAAAGCTCGTCCACTCTCTGATAGTATGCCTCATTCTGTTCCTGATGTACCTTTTCCCGTTCGTCATCCTTTTCCTCCTGCAGCCGGAACTGATAATCCAGCTCCTTGACTACACTCTCCTTGATCTCACGGCACAGATCCCGGTTATTCTCCTGCAAGGTCTCACGGATCAGCTGCTGCAGCAACCACTGTAGACGTCTTGCTTTCTCTTCACGGCTTTCTGTATCAGCTGTACTTGTCATGTATCGCCCTGTCTTCTCCGTCATGGTTTCCTTTTCCTCCAATTCACGAACTCCCAGAATGTCAATTGCAGGTGTCTTCTCTTCCGATGGCAGCACATCCAGTTTTCCGTCTCGCAAAATCATCTTAATCGCTTTCAATTGCAGTCCCCTTTCCTTCATACTCTTAATCTGACGGAATCTCTCCACATCATCCTCCGTATAGTAACGATGTCCCAACTCATTGCGTTTGATCGGCAAATGCAGCTCTTCCTCCCAATAGCGTAAAACATGACTTTCGACATTTACTGCTTTGGCAGCATCCGAGATTAACAGATACTCACTCATATTGCTTCTCCCTTCCTGGTTTTCACGGATCAACTTCTTTAAAATCAAAAATGAGGAAATGCAAAGCTGCATTTCCTCTTCTGTATCGTACCTATTCACTTCTCTTGCGAATTATTCCTCTTTTCTGGTATGCTCCAAATTGGCAAATCTGGTAAATTCCGGAAGCCATGCCAATTCTACCGTTCCGATGGGGCCGTTTCTCTGTTTTGCGATAATAATCTCAGACACGCCCTTACTCTGGGAATCGTGATTATAATAGTCATCACGATAGATAAACATTACCACGTCCGCATCCTGCTCGATTGCTCCGGACTCACGCAGATCCGACAGCATCGGTCTGTGATCCGGTCTCTGCTCTACCGCTCGTGATAACTGAGACAGCGCCAATACCGGTACCGAGAGCTCTCTGGCTACCGCTTTGAGCGATCTGGAAATATCCGAAATCTCCTGCTGTCTGGAATCGGAACGACCGCTCCCCGTCATCAGCTGCAGGTAGTCGATGATAATCATCGAAATGTCCTTCTCCGCTTTTAATTTACGGCATTTCGACCGAAGTTCCGAAATGCTGATGCCCGGTGTATCATCAATCACCAGATTGGATTTGCCAATCTCGGCTGCACTTTCGATCAACCGCTCCCACTCCTGGTCGTTCATCTGACCGGTTCGCAGCTTCTGGGCATCCACACTGGATTCCAGGGAAAACATACGGTTAATGAGCTGTTCCTTGCTCATCTCCAGGCTAAAAATAACCAACGATTTTTTTTGCTTAAACGCAACATTCTGTGCGATATTCAGGACAAATGCCGTCTTTCCCATGGAGGGGCGCGCGGCAATCAGCACGAGATCCGAGGGCTGCATTCCGGCGGTTCGATAGTCAAGATCGGTAAAGCCGGTTGGAATACCCGTTACACTTCCATGGTTCTTGGAGGCTGCATCGATTCTGGCAAGCGCATTGGATACAACCTGGCGAATCGGTACAAAATCCGAAACGTTTCGCTTCTGTACCAGTTGAAATACCCGCTTCTCGATATCTTCCAGAATATCCTCCAGAGGTTCCTTTTCAGCATAGCAGGTGTTGGCAATCTCTTCATTTAACCGTATCAGCTTGCGCAGCACGGATTTTTCAGACACAATCCTGGCATAGTACTCAGCGTTTGCGGAGGTCATTGTACTATCCAGAATTTTTTTGATATACTCAACACTGCAGACTTCCGGAGGAACATCCTTGGATTTCAGCCTGTCCTGCAGGATTACAGCCTCTGCCGGAATCCCCTCGTCATACATTTCCAACATTGTTTCAAAGAGGATGCCATATTGTTTGTTATAGAAATCTTCGCCGGTCAAAATCTCCGAAACGACTCGAATGGCATCGGGATTCATCAACATGGAACCGACTACCGCCTGCTCAGCTACGAGATCGTGCGGAAGAAATCTTTTCGTTACGTTCTCATCCATCTTTACGCCTCAGTTACTTTCACAACGAGCTTAGCGGTTACCTTAGGATGGAGTTTTACCGTAACCTCGTAGGACCCGAAATTTTTCAGTGCCTCCGGAAGATTGATCTTTTTCTTATCGATTTCAATTCCGTGCTGTTCCTTCAGTGCAACTGCAATCTCCTTGGTTGAGACAGACCCAAAGGTTCTGCCACCCTCGCCGGCCTTGATTTTCACGATGACCTGCTTTGTCTCCAGCTCTGCTGCAAGCTCCCTGGCCGCATCCAGATTCTCCTGGGCAATCTTGTCCGCATTTGCCTTCTGAAGCTTTAAGTCATTCAAATTCTTGGGCGTTGCCTCCACACCGATCTTCTTCGGCAAAATATAGTTTCTTGCGTATCCCTCGCTGGCTTCAATGATGTCGCCTTTCTTGCCCAGCTTCTTTTCATCCTGAAGTAAAATAATCTTCATATTACGTCACGTCCTTTCCGTACCGGTTCAATATTCTTCCATAAACTGGTCAACGCTAAATTTCATTATTCTCCAACATGCTGTCAATTGTTCTCTTCAGCTCTCCGATCGCCTCTACCAGACCGATATTTTCCAGCTGGCAGGCAGCTGTATTGAGATGTCCGCCACCGCCCATGCGCTCCATAATAATCTGAACATTCACTTCGTCTATGGAACGGGCACTAACGTAGATCTTGCCCTGATAATCGGTAAGCACAAAGCTTGCCTTAATCCCCTTTATATTCAGAAGTTCATTTGCTGCCTGAGCTCCGATAATGGTCGGACTGGGCAGATCCTCCGCCATGCAGACGGAAATTGCAAAGAACTGCCGATAGATTTCGGCCTGGCTGACCGCATCTGCCTTGGCTTTGTATTCCAATGCATCCTCACGGAACAGCTTACGAACCCGGGTAACATCCGCACCGTTTCTTCTGAGGAATGCAGCCGCCTCAAAGGTACGAACACCGGTCTTGGTCATGAAATTATTGGTATCAATCATAATGCCGGAGTACATGCAGTCCGCTTCTTCCGAGCGAATCTTGATGTTCTCGTAGGTATACTGCAGAATCTCCGAAACCATCTCGCAGGCAGAGGAGGCATATGGCTCCACATAAGATAGCGTTGCGTTCTCAATGGTCTCCGTTCCCTGTCTGTGGTGATCGAGTACCACCACCGATTTGCAGAAGCGCAACAGATCCGGACATTCTGTCAGGGAAGGTTTGTTCACATCCACCACAACCAGGACCGTATTGCTGCCGGCCAGTTCCATTGCCTGCTGGTTGTCCACAATCATATCTTCCTCATACTCCGGGTTGCCGCGGAAAATATCTACCAGCGGCTGAACTGCCGAAGTAGTATCATTCAAAACAATATGCGCCTTTCTACCCAATGTAGTGGCGATTCGGTAGATTCCTACGGCAGCTCCGAAGCTGTCGACATCCGACATGCGGTGTCCCATAACGAGTACGCGATCCTTGCCGGTAATGATTTCCTTCAAAGCATGTGCTTTGACGCGGGCCTTCACGCGTGTATTTTTTTCAACCTGCTGACTCTTGCCTCCGTAATATGTAATGCTTTCCGGAGTCTTGATCACCGCCTGATCGCCGCCACGCCCCAGGGCAAGGTCGATTGCATTGCGGGAAAACTCGTAGTTCTGTGCATAGGTAAGCCCGTCCAGACCGATTCCGATGCTGATCGTGACCGCGATCTCATTCCCCAGCTTAATGGTCTTGACATCCTCAAGCAGATCAAATCTGCTCTCCTGAAGCTGCGATATCGCCTTCTTACGCATAATTGCAAGATACTTGTCCTTCTCCAGCTTCTTGCAGATACCGTCGACGGAGGAAATGTAGCGGTTCACTCTTCGATCGATCACCGCCGTCAAAAGGGAGCGGCGTACCTCTTCCACACTCTCCATCGCCTCCTCGTAATTGTCCAGATAGATCATGCCGACTGCAAGGCTTTGATCATCCAACTCCTGAAGGGCAATGTGAAGTGCCGTCTCGTCAAACAGATATACCGCAATCAGATAGCCGTTATATCCCCGTGCATCGATCATATCACTGTGTTCCGCCATCTCACGCAGCGAAATCTTGCGGAATTTGGCAACGTATTCCCGCCCTTCGTAGGTGATCTCATACTGTGCCTCGTCCACACCGCTGTCGTCCGGCAGTCTGTCCCGCGTGATCGTGGGGAAGAGTGCTGTGATGGATTTATTATAGCCCTTGGGTTGATGAACCGCACTTTCAAAGGCGATATTGGTCCAGATCACCTTTCCGCTGTCATCGAGAAGTGCATACGGAAGCTCCAGTTCCCGTAATAGTTTGCGCTGAATCTGACCATACTCCGTAGCAAAGCTGATCAATTCATTCATGATCACCGGCTTATTGTAAAAATACAACGAGAGAGTGATCGCAAAATACACCACAGTAAAACCACTCAGCAGTAGCCCGGCCCTGAAATCAATCAGATAAATCGCCGCATCCACTGCCAGCAGAAGAATGCCCAGATAAATTCCGAACAGTACAAATCGCTTAATTCTCCCCTTCAGCTTAATTCGTTTCTTCATGTAAATTCCCTTCTCTCATCCATGCAGTTCTAAAGCACTCTGCATGGCTCACCCAATTTCAACCAAAGGATAAGATGATTATAACAAATTAATACGGAATACGCCAGCATTTAATTTGTCGAAACGATAGTACTTATGCCGGATTGACTCCCTCCCGATAAATTTATCGTACAAAAAAGAATCTACCACCTATATGGTAGATTCTCTATCCGACAACATTGGTACTCCCCTTACCGTTCTTCTGACCAGCGCTTCAACCGCAGGCCTACTTCAGGAACTTTTCGATCACCTGAATCAGCTTTTCCAGCTCATAGGGTTTTCCGACATGTTCATTCATCCCGGCTTCAAAAGCTCTCTTTCGATCTTCTTCGAAAGCATTCGCCGTAACCGCGATAATCGGAATCGTTGCGAGTTCCTTGTCGGCAAGTCCTCTTATCTCCTGCGTTGCAAGATATCCGTCCATGACAGGCATCTGAATATCCATCAGAATCAGATCGTAATAACCGGGCTGTGAATGTGCCACTTTATCCACCGCTATCATTCCATTCTCGGCAGTGTCGATCGTAAAACCTCTGTTCCCCAGAAGCTGACTTGCAATTTCCCGGTTCATCCGATTGTCTTCCACCAGAAGAAGGCGTCTCCCGGTAAAATCTGTCAGGTCTTCTCCCAGCCCTTCCGGCTTGGAATTCGGGGAAGCGGCCACCCGGAAACAGAATCGGAGAACAAATTCGGTCCCCTCTCCAAGCTCACTGTCGATTGTGATGGATCCGCCCATAATTCCCACCAGCTTTTTGACAATGGTAAGTCCAAGGCCGGGCCCCATAAAGCCACTCTCTGTCGACGTGCGTTCCCGCTCAAAGGCTTCAAAGATGTGATCCCTAAACTCCTTGCTCATGCCGATTCCGGTGTCTTTGACACTGAATTCGTACTCCGCACAATCCTCTTTTGCCTCTCCTGTCTGGCTGATTCGGAGCGCAATTCTTCCCCCGCTTGGCGTGAACTTTATGGCATTTCCGATCAGATTCACCAGAATCCTGGTGATCTTCGCATTGTCAGAGACCACATAGGAATTACAGATATCCCGTTCAACCGTAAACTGAATTCCCGCACGGCTTGCATTCTCCGAAAACATATTTTCCAGCTGATCTATCACCTGATTCAAATCTGTAGTTATCAGATCCAGCTTGATTTTACCGCTTTCAATGCGGGTCAAATCGAGAACATCGTTAATCAGATTCAGCAGAACATCACCGGACATCTTGATCTTCCCCACGCAATCCCTGACGGACTCTTCATCCCCGGGGTTTTGGGATATCACGTCTGCAAAGCCCATAATTGCGTTCATGGGGGTCCGAAAATCATGCGACATGTTGAACAGGAAAGTGGATTTGGCCTTCTGCGCCTTCTGTGCCTGCAGGCGCGCTTCCATCTCGCGTTCAAATGCATTTTGAAGTTCCGTTCGATGTTTTTCTTCCTCAAGAATTCTCTGCTGTTCCACCATAAAGAAGTAAGCATACAAAACCCCCACCAGATAACAGAAGGGTTGGAAAGGATATGTCACATCAAATGGTATTACATACACATTCACAATCACACCAACCAGTGGTATAGATGAAAAAAGCAATATTTTAGTGAGGTACGGATTCTCCTCTCTGTGCTTACCGCAAAGACTGATGGCAATTTGAAATTCGGGCAAAACATAATAAAATAGATTCAAAATGGAAAAGACTCGGAATAAAGGGCCTCGTTCATAGACTCCCGCATCGCTGATCGTCCAGAGTTTCTGTGTCCAAATATTGGTTAGTATCATAAAGGTCAAAGCAAAATAGGGCACTAATAAGCTTCCTCTGACAAAGCGATTCCTGATAGTCTGCATATAACTCTGGGCAAAGATATACCAAACCATAGGCAACGTCGCGTAAATGAAATAAAAGATCAGACTCACAATTCGAAAAAAGCCAACCCCGACAACGCTTTGAAGAAAACAGGAGACAAAGAGTGCATCTACAAATACATACACACCTACAGTAACCACTGCTGCTATACAAGTTCCTTTTCCAAGACCTTTAGATGGTAGCATCATGATCTTGCGCAGCAAAACAGACAGAATAATCAAAATAAAAATAGATGTGATAACATATAGGGTACTCATGCACAAATCCTTTCCGTTTCCGGTTGTACCGCATAACCGTCTCAACACAACAATCTGTATAAATTACACAACTGTCAACCTTTTTCATATACATTTTATCGTTACTTTTACTTTTCGTCAACAAAAGCTTTTTGCACATATCGCAATTCGGTGCCATGAAAAAAACACTTCCTAAAGTCAAACTTCAGGAAGTGTCATTTCTGCTATTCAGGTATACAATTACGTATCTACCGGGCTTATTCAGCTACATAGGGCATAAGTGCAACGTGACGTGCTCTCTTGATTGCAACAGTCAGTGCACGCTGATGCTTAGCGCAGTTACCGGTGATTCTACGGGGAAGGATCTTACCTCTCTCGGATACGTATCTCTTCAGCTTAGCGGTATCCTTGTAATCAATTGTGTTATCCTTGCCGCAGAACACGCAGACTTTCTTTCTTCTGCGCATGCCGCCCTTTTTTCTCATCGGAGCATCAGATTTCTCTGTCTTCTGAAATGCCATAGTCAGTTCCTCCTATCTTAATCCTTGTCGCCGAAGCAGTCCTCCGGCTCGAAACTTAGTTAAACGGTAATTCCTCGTCGATGCCGTCGGGAATATTCATGAATCCATCCCCTGCCCCTGCAGGCGCCGCTGCAGCATTGCTGCCGCCGAATCCACCGCCGAATCCGCCGTCATTGCCGGAAGCATTCTTGCTCTCAGCAAATTCGATTTCATCCACCATAACACGAACACTGTATACCATCTGTCCGTCCTTGTTGGTGTAGTTGTCGTTCTGAATTCTGCCGCATGTAACAATCTTGGTTCCCTTGTGCAGATAACGTTCTACGAACTCAGCCTGTCTGCCGAAAGCAGTGCAGTTAAAGAAATCTGCATCGGGCTCGCCGTCGCGCTTGAAACGTCTGTCAACGGCAATGGAAAAACGTGCCACCGCAGTCTGGTTGGCACCCTGTGAATATCTCACTTCGGGATCTCTGGTCAAACGACCCATAAGAATTACTTTGTTCATCGATTCACTTCTCGCTTTCTATTATGCCTCGTCCTGGCGAACGCATAAGTATCTGATAACATTGTCCATGATGCGGATACGGCTCTCGATCTCAGCCGGTACAGTGCTCTCAGCGTCGAATCTGATGAAGTAGTAGAAAGCTTCTTTCATCTTCTGGACTTCGTAAGCAAGTCTCTTCTTGCCCCAGTCGTCTACTTCTGTGATGGTACCGCCAAATCTCTCAACCAGAGCCTTGCACTTGTCCACAACTGCAGTTCTCTCGTCGTCTTCGATCTTTGCGCTAACCACAACGCATAATTCGTACTTGTTCATTAATAGTTACCTCCTTTTGGTCTCTGGCCCATGTCTGGCATGAGCAAGGAAATTGATATATCACGGAGAATTATCATAGCATATAAATCCCGCAATTTCAAGCTTTTTCGTTAATTTCCTTAATGTTTTTTTCCAGCAGTTTCCGTGCAATCATGATCTGATGACCACAGCCTAAGCACTTTAATCGAAAGTCCGCTCCCACACGCAGGACTTCCCACTCCCTGCTCCCGCAGGGATGCTGCTTTTTTAATTTCAAAACATCTCCAACCTGAATCTCCATCTTATTCCCCATTCCGCAGACGCTTTAGCGTCCTGTCCTATAGATTTCCCCGCGCAAAATCCTTCAATACACCCAAAAACTCCCGCAACAGATTGTTGGGAAGCATCCAAGGATAGGAATCCGCAGCAAGTCCCTCCACGTATCGATAACCCTGTTTACGTGCGATGCCAAGTGCCCGAAACACGTGAAAATCATTGGTCACAATCACAACGCGATCCGTATCCTGCTTCAGATACTGCGCACTGAATACGAGATTCTGCAACGTATTGACCGCCTGATCCTCCGTGATAATCCGCTCGGGGTCCACACCCGCCCCGATCAGATATTCCTGCATACCCCGGGCCTCCGCAATGGGTTCATTGGGTCCCTGACCACCGGAGACAATGACCAGTGTCTGTGGATTCTGTGCCAGGTACTGAACTGCCGCATCCAGACGATAACGCAATACCGTACTGGGTCCGTTTTGCTTCCACTGTGCCCCCAGGACAATACAATAATCCGCTCCCGGAGATGCCTGCGCTCCTCCCGCCCCAATAATCAGGCCCTCCACAACGATGAACAACCCCAGCACACAGACAAGCAAAATCTTCAGAGCATTGCGTAGCCATCGCGGGAGAAAACGCTTCAGGATCTGCTTACGCACAAGCCACGCAGCAAGAGCAAATCCGATTCCGATCACAGCCCATATCATGAAAAACCAGGTTCCAAACCCCATAAACAGAAAGATGAAAGCCCAATAAGCCAGGCACAGAAACGCCAGACCGCCAAGCAGTCCGGGCACCCATTTTGCAGGTGCAAAATATTCCTTTCTTCGCCGCATTTCAATCCCCCATTCCGCGGGCCTTGAAACGCCTGTGAACTTGAGAGGCAATTATCCGATTCGATCAGGCGATACAGGCAGCTTTGTGGCACAGGTTACATGATTAACTATAACACAGACAAAGGAAATTTCTCAAGAGCGACGTGCACTCAATTGTCATTCGTTTACCAAAATCTCAAACTGTGTTATAATGTACGCGTGTAGAAAAGCGAGCAACACCGAAGGCGACATCTTTCTTTTGCCGTGATAACGGGCAAGCACTCTGCGAAGCAAAGTAGAAAGCACACAGTGAGGGTTTGTCGTTGTGGGTTTACTCTTCAAACGCCATAATAAGCCCGGGGAGCAATTCCGATGTTGCGGGCTTACTTTCTCAGCTCCATTATAAGCCCAGGTAGCAATTCCGATGTTGCGGGCTTACTTTCTCAGCTCCATTATAGGCCTAATTCGTAATATCTTGATTGCAGGCTTATTTTCTCGCCTCAAATGAAGGCCTAAATTCAAGCTTTATGGTGACAGGCCTATTTTACCTACTGAAATGTAAGCCCAGAACGCAATATCATGGCAACGGGCCTATTGTACACGCTGAATTGTAAGCCCAGAACGCAATATCATGGTAACGGGCCTATTGCCCACAATGAATTTAAGCCCGGAATACAATATCATGGTAACGGGCCTATTGCCCACAATGAATTTAAGCCCGGAATACAGTTTCAAGATTATAGGCCTATCCTATTGGTCTTGAAGCAACACCGAAACGCCAATCGCATGGAGAGTATTGATTATGAAAGCTCAAGAACTATGGGAAGAGTTCTGTAACAAAATGAAAATAGATGTTAATACATCTTATGAAGCATGGGCGTTTTGCGGAGGAGGCCCCGTTGGGGACGAACTCGCCGACCTGGTAATTGCGCGAAGGAAGTTTGGTACGGCAAGCGCATACGATGAATATGTAATTGAAAACGTAGTGGATGAGATTCCCAAAGCTGGCGATTACAGCGTCATATTGAGGGATAACGGTGATGCAGTATGTGTAATTCGCGACTATGAAGTCTATATTCGACCTTTTGGCGATGTCACCCCCTTTCATGCCTATTCCGAAGGGGAAGGGGACCGCTCTTTGGCATACTGGAAAAGGGTTCACACGGAATTTTTTCAACCCGCTCTGGAGGCAGGCGGTATTCCATTGACGGAAGAATCGCTTGTTGTATGCGAAAAATTCAGCGTTGAATACGTTCCCGGAGAAGAATCGACAAAGGAGGACGAACTTCTTTTTGTGGAACCTTCCATGAATTATGCTGACGAAATAACAGCGTACAGACAGGAAATGCTTGACACCGGATCAAGCTTCGACGGCTGTTTTTCTTTAAAGAGAACACCGAATCCACAGGATTTCATCGAACATTGCATGACGTGGAGTAATCCCCGACGCCCTGCCGGCGAACACGGGGCATGGGGAAATGTAATCCTGTGTATTCGTAAATCAGACGGCAGAATGGTAGGCTGTTTTCAGGCTCACAATGTTTTGTCTGAATGCATGAAAAACTACACCGGTCATGTCGGGTATTCCGTGCGGCCATCGGAGCGCAGAAAGGGCTACGCCACAAGAATTCTTGCCAAGTCCTTGGATTTCTTGTCCTCCTTTGGTTTTACGGAAATATCTGTAAGTTGTCTTCCGGATAATGAGGGAAGCCGCAAAACGATCCTTGCGAATGGTGGAGAATACATGGAGACTGTTTACCTGGCTGAGGATGCTGTCCATTTGGAGAGATATCGTATCAAATTGAAATCTACCGATAATCCCTGCTGAACTCTTTTCTGAAAAGGGATCAATGAAAAATAACCGATCAAATTTTTACGGAGGTATTGTATGAGCGAATTTCAAAAAGCAGTTGACAAGTTGAGAGAGATTATTCAAAAATATGACAACATTGTCTTTTTTGGGGGCGCAGGTGTTTCCACCGAAAGCGGTATCCCCGATTTCAGAAGTGTGGACGGTCTGTATAATCAACAATATGACTATCCTCCCGAAGCAATTCTCAGCCGCACCTTTTATCGGGGAAAGCCGGATGAGTTTTTCCGTTTTTACCGCAATAAAATGCTTTTTCCGGACGCGCTTCCGAATGCAGCCCACAGAAAGCTTGCCGAATTGGAGGAGCAGGGCAAGGTTCGTGCCGTAATCACCCAGAATATTGACGGGCTCCATCAAAAAGCCGGCAGCAAGACTGTTTTGGAATTGCACGGTTCTGTTCTTCGCAATTATTGCGAAGAATGTCACAGTTTTTATGACCTCTCCTACATTATGAACAGCACCGGGATTCCCACCTGTCAAAAATGCGGTGGGCGCGTCAAACCGGATGTTGTTCTCTATCAGGAAGGACTTGATCAAAAAACACTAAATGATGCCATACGCTTTCTTCGCGAGGCGCAGGTCTGCATCATCGGCGGCACCTCATTGGCGGTTTACCCGGCGGCCGGCCTGATTGATTACTTTGCCGGTGATAAGCTGGTTGTAATCAATATGTCTCCCACTTCACGCGACAAGCATGCGGACCTTTTAATCAGCGAACCGATTGCCAAGGTATTCGAACAGCTGTAGCAGATTCGTATTTCTAAACTTCCTTTGCTTCCTACCCGGTAAAGTGTTTTCGAAACTGCAAAAGAGTTTGTATGGCTCAAATGTCAAGAACGGTACTCTCCGTAATCGGAAAGTACCGCTCTCTTTCTTATCGTTCAAGCAATCCTATTACCTTTCTAAACTGAAAACTATCGCGCTCGTGGAAAAAGGAAGCACGAACGAAGTAGGTATCCCTTTTTTCTGGCGCGACACCGACAAAATCAAAAATGCAAAGCAGGACAGACACTAGGTGGCTGTATTTTGGAGGGGTGGAGTAAGAAAAATGAGCCAAATACCTACTGAAGCTATAATGCAGGATGCCAGTAGGTAAATGAACTATGAAAACCGAGGTAATTACCTACTGAAGCAATATTGTAGGATGCAGGTAGGTAAATAAACTATAAAAACCGAGGTAATTACCTACTGAAGCAATATTG
>CAMAGI010000053.1 GCA_945833775.1 uncultured Lachnospiraceae bacterium | reverse complement strand
CCGACGGCACGTTCCAGAGAGGCGGCGATATCAACAGTTATTTTGCGGCAAAGGACCCGGGGATCAAGATTATGTTTCTCGGTATGGGCAGTGACGGAATCGATCAGGTGAATGCGGATCCGTCGAAGGGCATTTTCTTTGAACGTGCGGAGAGCAACAGTGAGATTCTGGGTAAAGTTACCGAGATCTGCTCCTATATCTACAGCAATGACAAACTGAATGTGGATACCGCGACACAGAGTTTTTCTTTCGATGTTCCCATGTCGGAACTGGTTGTGTTTGCTCAGGGGCCGGATGTGGAGGTCGGAAATCTTGTGGCGGAAGACGGAACCGTGTACAGCAGTATTTCGGCACCGGTGACAGTGAAGTACAGTACAAAGGCAACGACGAATCCCCAATATTCGAACCACATTTACGACGAAAACCTGGTGGGAAGCATTGCCACCTTCCGCGGCGACATCCCGGCAGGCAACTATACGGTTCAGGCACAGGGAGCGGAGACCATTGAGGTCTATTACAAGCCCAACGTGGATATTAAAGTCTACCTCGTTGGCGAGGATGGAAGAGAGTACACGGAAGGCGCGGTGGAGACCGGAGAATACACGGTCAACATCGGCTTCGTAAAGAGCGGAACCGATGAGAAGGTTCCCGCATCTGCGTTGCTGGGCGAGATCGCTTATCGGTTTACGCTGACCGAGGACGGTGTGCAGCAGGAATATACTTACACCAATGGAGACAAAATCTTTGCGCATCCGGGTAAACTCAGGATTGATGCAGCCGTGGACTATTTAAAATACAATCAGGCGATTGGGGACGCAGAGTTTAACTCCGTACAGAAAAGTGATCTGACCTTCACCTTCCTGGACACACCGGTCTATCAGATTGACAGGGAGGGGCTGATGAACCCCGAGGAGCCTACTCTGATCAAAGTTCAGGTGGATGGACGGGATTTGACTGCGGCGGAATGGAACCGGATGGAACTGCCCAGAATTACGATCCCGGAGAAACTTCCCTTTGAGATCGGTGAGCTGGAGCTGAAAAAGAGCAGTCAGATCGGTATCTTCGAATTGTACCTATCCCTTGTGACGGCAGAGGAAGCCGCCAACGAAAAGATCAGTGAAGAGAAAGCAAAGAAGCCCACTGCAGCGGTGGAGTATAAAAATTTTGACGTCCATGTGGAGGGCGAGCTGGCGACGGACCTTCTGAGTGCTCAGGGCGAGGGGGACGGAACCATCAAAATGGTGGATAACAGAAGCTGGTTCGAACTGCACTACGATGAGATTCTGAAGGCGATTGCAATCGGAATTGCCGGGTTTATTCTCTTCGGTTACCTGCCGATTTTCAAAAAGTACCTGCCCAAGGATTTGAAGAGACGACCGGTAATCAAAGGCTCCCCCACAAAACCCGGTATGCGGGATGTCGAGTCCCACGGAAGTTATTCAAAGAGTACGCTTTCTACGTTGATTCCGTATAAGGCGGAGACCGGTACGATCAAGTTTATGCCCCGGGGAGTTCCGGGAGGCGGAACGGCAATGAAAGTCAAAGCAGCGGGCAGCCGCAGAATGAAAATAGTTAATTTTAAGTCCTATGCGGGCAAAGAAAATATTACATTTAACGGACAGCCCATTCCGTCTGCCGCGAGTAAGCCTCCGGTGTATACTTCCGGAGTCATTATCAAAGTTACGACACCCGGTATGGACTATACCTGTGTACCGAAACGATAAAGCATATAATTTTCTGAGGAGGGAATGCCAATGAATGCACCTACACTAATTGTCGGACTCGGAGGAAAAGGATCCGACGTCGTTTTACGCGTATCCAAGATGGTTACGGAAGAACAGAAGAAACAGATCGGTTTTGCGGTGTTTGACACGGACATCAACGAATTGCGTGAAATCGAGAAAAAGAATCCTTTTGTAAAAACCATTCAGACATCCACCAAACTTTCTGTCGGAGAGTATCTGGATATCGATACGCATGCGAGAGATACCTGGTTTCCCGTCAATGCCATCCTGAACAGCAAGACTCTGACGGAGGGTGCCGGGCAGGTGCGTGCGGTGTCCAGACTTGCTTTCGAGACGGCAATCCGGGCAGGTAAGATGGAAACGCTGCACAAGGCGATTGAAGATCTCTACAAACTGGAGGGAGACGAGCATCAGCAAGCGCTTCGCATCATCATTGTAAGTTCTCTGGCAGGCGGTACCGGATCCGGTCTGATCCTTCCGGTAGCGCTGTACATCAAACATTATCTGAAGACCCGTTTCCGACAGAGCGCCAACATCACACGCGGTTTCTTCCTGCTTCCCGAGGTGTTCTACGAGGTGATCAAGGGACAGGCTGAGAGAAATAATCTGAAGAGCAACGCATATGCTACCCTGCGCGAACTCGATGCTTTCCTGATGAAAGGAGATTCCACCCTGCCTGAGCGCTACCGCGATTCCGTTACCATGCATTTCCCCTGTGTGGGCTCCGGCGAATTTGAAGAGTATGATGAGAGACCCTTTGATTTCTGCTTCCTGTTTGACGCGCAGAACGCGGACGGTAAAAAGCTGAATTCCTTCAATCAGTATCTGGATCATGCCGCAAACTGTATCTATGCCCAGTCTATCGGACCCATGAACAAGCGAAGCAACTCTTCCGAGGATAACACGATCCGTAAACTGGTGCAGGAGCGTGGAAGAAACCGCTATGCGGGTGCCGGCACTTCCATGTTGATCTATCCCATGGAGGATGTCAGAAGTTATATTGCACTTCGCTGGGCGGAAGAATGCGTATCCAAGCAGTGGATGATCATGGATGAAGATCTGAACAAGAGACGTCAGGAAGTTGCAAAGATGCGCCGTGACGGTATTAAGGTTCAGGAACTTCATACCGGACGTTTCTATATCGATACCATTGAGCAGAAGGCTAAGAATAAGGATCCTTTTGCAATGGCAATTGTGAATGCCTGCACGCATTTTGACGAGACCGGCTTTACGAAACTTTCGGACAGATGGGATGACTATCTCTTCGAATTGGATAAGAAGATCAGAGAGGACAATTCTCAGGGTGCTGCCGGACAGGTGGAACTGGATATTCAGGCATCCAACGTTCAGGCTGCAATCGGTGATCTCACAGCCCTCGATCGCAAGGAATTAAAAGACTGGGACAAGTTTGCGGATGCATACCATGCACTGCTTACTTACAAAGGAATGTGCATGAAGCACGTCAACGAGGCGGCTTCCACGGTTGCTTACACCATTTTCCGTTCCGGTGATTCTGTAACTACGGATCGACTTCCTTATCGTCTGGAGACTTACCTGCGTGACGGCGACAGCTTTATCCATCCCTGTGCGGTTCGCTATTTCCTTTATAAAGTTTTGGAAGCAATGGAGAAATCACTTGCATTTATCGAGAAAAAGTGCAAGGATGAGACCGATTTCTTTGACAGCTTTGTTCAGAACAATTTTGACGATCCCGACACCGATACATTTGAAGACGAGAACAGTTTAGCTTCCACAAAGCGTGTTACCTTCATGGATTCTGTTCTGGGACGCCTTTCCGCAGATCAGGAAACCCTGATCAGCAATTACTCCGAGTATTTATCCAATATCAACAAATACCGTGTGGACGCGGTAATGGCGGCTGTTTTGAAGGATGGTATCGCTTATGTTACCAAGCTGACCAAGGCATTTGAAAATTTCTTCAAATCTCTGGATGAGAAGGTAAAAAATGTTACCAGAGAAGCCAACGATATTGCAAAAAAATACGAGCACTTGAAGGGTACTGCGGCACGCTACATCTGTGCATCTCCCGAGTGCCTGAATGTAATGCTTGAAAAGATGCCGTATACCGGCGGATTCATTGATATCGACAGTGATCTGGCGGAGGGTATCTACAACAACGTTCGCGATTACGCAATGCTCACCGCTCGCTCCGAGGATAGAGATTACTTCGGAGAGATCTTTGAGAATGGAATTCTCGGATACTTCCGCAAGAACCTGATGGAGACTTATGCATCCGAGATCGACCTGGATATCATTACGGCAATCGAACGTGAAGCTGAATACGAAGGCGGCGCAACCACATCCGCAGAGATCATGCAGTATGTTCGAGAGGTATTCTCCGAAGCCAAAGTACTGGCAGCTCCGTTCATTGAGAAACCTCTGGGCGAGGAGAAGGATCCGATCAATGCATGTGCAATCAATGACAAGCTTCATCCTCGTGACGACTCACCCAGAGCGACTCTGATCGAGCAGGAACTGATGAATTTCGGAGGAGTTGCCGATTCCGATATTCCCAAGAATATGATTCTGTTCTACAAGTCTTTCTACGGACTGCGTGCGAATGACCTGAGCAAGTTTGCACCCCCTGCAAAGGCTGAGACCTACAATCGTACCGGCGGAGAGTATTACAAGGCATACTTTGAGCTGGTGAGCAAGATCAATCCTCAGACCCATAAGAGTAAGGCAATCACTCCTCATATTGACAGATGGTGGCACAATGTCTCCATGATGCCGGATTTGGATGAAGGCAATCAGGAACGTCAGGAGAATGAAGTCAATGCGGCATTCTTCTGGGGTATGGTCAACGGATACTTCGATCTCTACGAGACCGGACGTGATGAGGCTACATATCTGCTTCAGGTGGATGAACTTGGTATGGATGAAGATTCCAGAACACTGGTTGTATCCAACTCCACCCCTTGTGATACCTTATACGAAGTAATGGATGCGTTGTCCATTTATCCCGAACTCGTTGCACGCATTCTGGACAAGGTTGAGGGCATTGTAAAGGAAGAACAGAATAAGAATGTGCCTCTTAGCGAGGGAATTCTGAGTGAAAGACTGGCAAAGTTCCGCCTGTCCGAATTCCCGCTTGAGGATCACAGCGACGTTCGCAGCATCTTTGACCTTCCCATGCTCTTTAAGCGTTCCACTACAACGGAGCTGTATTATGAAGAAAAAGTGGTTAAGATGCTGAAAGTTGAGATTGCGGAGATTGAAAAATACCTGCTTCGCTTCTGCACAAAGAAAGAACTTCCGGATGTATTCGGCGAGATCCTTATGGATCAGTTTGATCTGTTCTTAAAGAATATGGCAATCGAGCAGAAGAGGTGGAAGGACCTTTACAAGGACGGTCTGTTCAGCCGAATCTGCAACATTGTTGCAGCTACACTGGATGAGCTGGGATGCACGACGGACGCAAAGGCAGTTCGGGAAAAAGATGAGGATCTGAGAAAATAATCCCCGTATGAGAGTGCGGTAAAGGTGGTGAGTCCGATTTATTCTCTATTGATACAAAACCAGAAGACAATGGAATCTTTTCAGGAGTTCTATCCTTTTTTCATGACTGCTTTGGACAGCGGAAAGCTGGGAATCTGCAGATGGATGGAATCCGGGACCAATGTCGATACTGCACTGCCACAGTTATGTGAGCTGACGGACGACAAAGAGGAATGGCGTGCGATCATCGTGCGTGTGGAAGACGAGGAGGCAATGCGACAGCATGAAGCTTCTCCCCAAAATCCGTATGATTTTGGGGAGGAGGACCCTTGTTCCGAGAGTTCCATTCCGCTCATTCGCCTGACCCATATCCTGGGAGGAGTTCCCACACCGGATGTGCGGTTTGACTATGTACAGGAGGGTTACAAAAACGGTCTTGTAAACATGGTATATCGTCCGGTTCGTGATGAGGAAGCCGATGCGGCGTATCGGGAACTTTCGGAAAAGTATGCATACAACGGGAAACGCCCCAAGGAGATCATCTTAATCTCTCTCCGTGAGAAGAAAGTAAGCGATATGGCGGATACTCGTAATGCCTGGAAATCGCGGATGGAGATGAGTGAATCCGAATTCTGGAAACGCAACCGGTATCCCGGAAACTGCAGGTTTTTAGTCTATGATCTGACAAGACAGGGCAGTACGCAGAGAGTGGCGGATATGTACGATTTCTGGCTGTCTGTGTTCCTTTTTTCAATCAACGATATTAACCCGAGTTCTCTTCAGGCATATCGGCTCTATTCCATGAGGGCTTGTATTGACCGCAAGGTCATGTCGTCCTATTTTCAGGAAGTCGGCGAAAAACTGGTAGGTGCAAAACGCTATTTGGAGCGTACCATCCAGCAGGATCTCTTGAAAAAGCTGGAAGTTAAGAAAGAATTACCGAATTTTATCCTGCGTGTTCCGGTTAATCTTGATATCAAGAAAAACGGTACATATGAAGTGGAAAGCAGAGAATTTAAGCTTTTCCCGCAGAGCAAAACAGAAGATTACAATAAATGGTTCAGCATGAAGGTAAATTCCGAGCGGAGACTCGACGAAACGTTAAAGCAGCTGGAACGTGCTCTGGATCACACAGCGGAACAGATGCGATATGTATGTCAGGTCTCCTATGATGAGGTGGAACCGCTTGATAAATATCAGATTCAGGATATGGAGGATGAACTGAAGGAGATTTACGGAACCATTCTCCACAGACAAAAAGACCTTCCCGGAAAAAAAGCCACCATTGATGAGAATCTGGATCAGGCAGCGGAGCAGGTGCAAAGAGCGATACCACTGCGCGTCAACCTTACCGGTGCACTCCGGACGGTTGCGTTGATTTTTGGCGTTATTTTGGTATCAATTCTGCCCGCCTTTTACTTTATTTCCAAGGAAGAGTGGGGATCGGTCGGGGGAATCGCCTCCTTCTTCGGAGGCTTTCTTGTGTTGCTTGTTCTTGCTGAACTGATTGTAATACTTGTGAAGCGCAAAGAATTCTCGGACAAGATCGAGACGTACAACAGCTTAATCGAAAAGACAATACAGGAGATCTTTACCAATTCGGATGTCTTCAGCGGATTTATGAGCAAAGTTGCTTCCTATGCCAAGGGCAGCTCTTATTTGAATACCTTACGTCATAAAGATTTTGAGTGTGACAACAGCTATTATTTTATGCAGAATCACTTATCTTATGCCGGGAGACTGCTTGAGAAACTCAAGAAATGGAGTGCGGCATTTTACCTGCCTTTTTCATTCTCCGCGGAATCCTATGACAGTGTGGACGTGGATATTTATAAGGCGCCCTCTCACAACGAGCTTTATTCACTCTGTACGGCCAAACCGAACAGGATTCCGTTGAATGATACCGGGGATACCATCATTTCTCCCGTTGAATTTGCAACGAAGCTGATCATTGAAAGGGAGGAGGTATACGACGATGTCAAATAGAGACAAATTCCTTTTGGTGCTCGGTGTGTTTGCGGTACTGGAGATGCTGATCGGAAAGATCAATTTCAAAAGGCAGAATCGGTGCCGCCAGATTGTTTTTCCCTTTACCGCACTTTTGTATTGCGGCGTAACGGTGTATGTTGTCTGCCAGAAGTACAACGGATTGCTGGAAGTTTTTCGTATGCTTCGCGAGCAGTATAATCTCGATTTTATGTGGCTGGTCAACAATACGGCTGACATTTGGCTGGTAAATGCCGCGCTGATGATCGGATATATTCCGGTGAAGTTGGCGACGATGGCACTTGCAAAAGTCCTCTTGCGCAAACAGGAGATTATAGAATTTATTGCACGTGATTTCTATGAACTGGATGAGGATTACAGTGAGTGGTTTTTACGTGTCAAGTGGCTTCATTATCGTACGATTTTCCTGTGGCTTACGCGTATTGCAACCGTTTCCGGCGCAGTTTATCTGTACTTTACATGGTATCTGGAGAAAGAGTCCGTATTTCGTGTCTATACATTTCCTGCCGTGTTTCTGCTGCTTTTGGTGGAAATCTATAATTTTTTGAACGGTTACACAAAGGAGGAGTTTGAACACAATGTTCTGGGGGAAGATTCCAGAGCACAGCATATCAGCAATTTCTATCGCATTCGGGATGTCTATGAGAAATTGTTTGCCCCGGAACTTTTGTCCGCAAACACCGGTTGGGAGTACTCGTCAAAACAGGGTATTCTGGATCTGCTGGATCGTTTGCAGGATTCCGATGACGATGTGGATCAGCTGACGGCACAGTTCTTTACGTTAAATGGTGTGGAGAATGTGTATGATGCCGATTGTATTCATGCGGTGATCAAGCTACTGCGCCATGAGAATGTCGTTTTCTTCAATCCGTTTTATCGTGATCTGGGAAAGTATTTGCTGCTTCCGCTGGTAGATACCCTGTTAAAGAATAAGAAATGTCTCGTAATCGCCGGCCGAAACTCAACCTGTGAGGACGTGAAAGACTGGCTGGCCGAGCTGCTGAAAGATTATGCGAAGATGAGCGCCATGTGGAGAATCGCAAATCTTTCCATTCATTCTCCGGAATGTGAAGTGGGTATCTTAAGTTTTCCTCAGGTTTATGATCTTCGTGTTCTTGAGGCAAATCGGGAGTTCTTTTCTCAGTCCGGTTTCGTATTGTTTTTGGAGCCATCGTTGATCGTCACTACCGGACAGGTTGGCGTGAATATGATTGCACAGCAGACCAGAGCAGGCGGCGACGAACCTACTTTCTGTATCATTGACCGCATTACGGATGGCCTGGTAGATACCATGTCGCATTTACTGCAGACGGAGATTACGGAAGTCAGTGCTCCGCCGGTGCCGAGAAGTACCTACACCGGAATGACCTGGAATGCGGATGGCGATTACCTGCGTCAGCAATTGTTTGATCGCCAGACCAAATATCTCGGAAACGGATTGGAACTTGCGGCGGTTGCCATCAAAAATCAGGTGCCGGAGGTAACCTGGTTTGCGGAGACAAAGGTACCGATCCGGGACATCAAATGGATTGCCGGGCAGTATTTCCCCACACTTTGCAAATATATGAATCTGCCGTCCCAGCAGCAGAGTATCTACGATAAGATTCATTTTGTATCGAATCTGTGGTGTGCGAAGGAAGAACAGGAGCAGTTTGTCATCGCGGAAGATGAATTTAACAATATCTTCAGTTCCCTGAGAATGTATCTGACAAGAGGAAAGAGACAGTCTTTTGTCAATATTTTGTCGGAGAACTATCTGCTTCGCGATTATATGCGCTGTAATGCGCGTCTGTTCCTCTCCAATCCGAATGCGATTCCCTCCATTGTGCCGGATTATGCAAAGACAGAGCGCAATACTTTGATTCGACTGATTCTTGAGATGAGCATGCGTTCGGTATCCGAAAAGGAGATTCTAAACGAGTTTGCCCTGATCGGAATCAATACGGACGATGCCTTCCATACATTGGCGAGACTCCTGGAGAAGTATACCTATGCCACGGAGAAGATATTGACGATTCAATCCGTAAACCGGGAAAACGACGGATCGACCGTAGAGGCGCAGAGTTTCTTCCGTGTACTCCCGGTGAACTTTGAGGACTATTTTGCCGATTCGCTGAAAAATGCTTACTACATAGTGGAAGATGAGAAGACGGATGAGGAGTATATCGATGCCAAACTATTCGGTCATGTGACACAGGTTGTGCTGCCCGGGCAGTTTGTGACCTATGACGGTAAATATTATCTGGTAAAATACATCACACCCGGAAAGGGAGTCATCTTGCGCAGAGCTTCCGATCTCTATGAAGGAAGAAAGTACTATCGTCAGGTGCGCAAATATACCTTCGATCCATCCCGTGAAGACGAGATCGTAAATATCCGCACGGTGATGGATATTGAGATTGCCACAATACGACGTGATTTCTCGGTCAGCACGACCGGATATCTGGAACTTTCCGCCAACAACGACTTGCGCGGTGCAAGACTGGTTGATTTTGCCAATGATCCGACGATGCCTGTTTACCAGAGAAAATTCCGTAACAAGACGGTACTTCGCATCAAATTGCCGGATACAACGGATCGGATTCGTTTTACCATCTGCTTGCTGTGGTCAGAGATATTCCGCACCATGTTTCCTGCAAGTTATCCTTATCTTGCGGTTACAACGGTACGTCCCGACGACATTGACGGTATGTTGAACTATACCGTATATGATCTGGACGGGGACATCAGGGATGAGTATATCTATGTGATTGAAGACAGCGAAATCGATCTGGGACTTCTTGAGGCAGTGGAACGCAATATCATGCGGATCATGGAGATTACGACGGATTTCCTGGACTGGCATTTTGAGAAGATGCGTGAGCCTGCGCAGGAAGATCCGCAGCTCAAGGAGGTGGAACTTCCCCAGGATCAGAAGAAGCGCAAGGCGACGGTAAGCATGTTCAGCCGCATCCGCAAACTTTTCGGCGGTAAGAAAGAGGAAGAAGTCAAGATCGAATCCGTCGAGAAGGTGGAGAATAAAGCTCCGGATGAAAACAAGGAGAACGTGAAGGCGGAAGCGAAACCGGACGATCAGCAGGGTGTTTCGAAAGCAGACGACCGGAAGGATATATCGAAAGAAAAAGAGCAGACGAAACAGAAACAGCCGGATACTCAAAACAAAAATTCGGAATTGGAAGATGTGGATAACACGGATATTTTCGAGGATGAGGGAGTCATCTCGGATGTCGAATTCTGGGAAGAACGCTTTGAGGAAGCCGGTATCTATCCCAGGAAGAAATCCCGTTATCAGCTGGAGTGCTACTTAAAGTTCGGCTTTGATGATCTGGATAACCGTTTGCAGTTGGACGAAGTATTCCGTTATCTGCGGGTAAGAGGATGGAGTGACGGCAATCTGACTCAGGCGAGAAAACGGGAAGTATTCGGTGCACGTACCCTCGATTTCGAGGCAGTCAACCATTGTGATTTCTGCGGTGTTCCGATCAGCGGTGTAAGTTACGAGAAATTAAACGACGGAAGAATCCGCTGTAATGATTGCAGCACCAGTGCAATCAATTCGGTGGAGGAATTCCGGCAATTGTTCCGCCAGACCTTGCGGACAATGGAAGATTTCTACAACATCGACTATAAGGTTCCCGTTACCATTCGCATGACGGATGCCAAGACAATTGCAAAAGGATTCGGAAGTGTATTCACACCGACTACCGCTTTTGCAGCTCGCGTACTCGGATACGCCCAACATGCCAACGGGCGGTATAGTGTCTTTATCGAAAACGGAAGTCCCAGACTTGCTTCCATTGACACGATGGTTCACGAGATGACCCATATCTGGCAATATTTGAATTGGGATCAACGCCAGATTATCAAGATATACGGAAAGGGCAGCAACCGCGACATTGTGTATGAAGGAATGGCAATGTGGTCCGCTGTTCAGTATCTGTATCTGATCGGCGAGGTTTCTTACGCTGCACAGTGTGAACAGATCGCTGCGGCCAGAGAGGATATATACGGAGTCGGCTTCCGGCTTTACTGCGAAAAATATCCGCTCATCAAAGATTCGGCACTGGTGACCAATTCACCGTTTACGGTATTCCCGCCCCTGTAAAAGCGGCGGATAAAAGGATGGTACGCTATGGAAACATTGAACGAAGCTTACGCAAGTATATATGCGAAAATTGAGGAACTGTCCAGGGCAATCGACGAAGCCGGGGACCGCATCTCAAACATCGATACAAGACGCAATGAAGAGCTCCCGAGAAGAATTGAGAATCTGAGTGCACAGATTCAGAAAATCGATGAGTATATGTTGAAGATTCAGGGCTTTCAACAATTGGCGGAGAAGAGCCTGACGAGCAGGAACCTCTCCACAGTTGAAGCCCCGGAAGGGTATCGTGTGAACCTAAAGAGACTTCGTGATTGGGCTATGATGATCGATCCGACGGCTTCAAACGACCCTTACGCCCAGCGTGTGTATATGGTTGCAAAATGCGATGAGTGTTTTTTGGAGAAGAAGAGAAAAGAGTTTGAGGCACGTAAGGAAGAGCTCGAAAACGACTTGAAGAACGGCTCAACCGACGAGATCAAGGAGCTTCAATCCAAGATTGCGCAGCTGCAGGGGCAAATGGGCGAATTGGCAACAAGTACGGAGGTTGGCGAGTTCGCATCCGGTGTGGTGAATCAAAATCGTGCTCATATTTATACGGAATCCCCCCAGGCTTTTGCGGCACGTGATAAGGCACCGGAGTTTTTCTATCCCGGTGCGGTCGGCTATCCGTTCCGATTCGGGGAGGAATCCGAGACATGGCTTTCGGACACAATGGCAGAGTTTTACGATCCCAATACCGGAAAAGTATTTTTACCGTATGCCTGTATTCCCTCGGAGGAGGAATTTGCAGTCAATATCACCTGTGTTCCCGCGAAAACAAAGATGAATGAGATGGATGCGGGAATTCGTAATCTGCTTTTGAACATCATTGACAAAAGCCCGATCGCATCACGAAAAGTGTATGTGATCGACGGAGAGCGTCAAAATACCAGTCTAATCGGCACTTTAAAAATGCTGGAGGGAAGCTGTGTTTTGGAGTCGGTTCCGCGCA
This sequence comes from uncultured Lachnospiraceae bacterium, assembly GCA_945833775.1. Taxonomy (GTDB): domain Bacteria; phylum Bacillota; class Clostridia; order Lachnospirales; family Lachnospiraceae; genus Acetatifactor. The sequence continues at coordinate 1,996 of CAMAGI010000053.1, read as the reverse complement.
ACAGTGAGCAGATTTCCGCGACATTGGAACAGCTGGTTTCTACCTTCGCGGATATTGATGAACAACTCGAATATGAGGACTCGGTTGTGGAATACAATCGCCATGTCCCCAGGGAGAAACAGATAGCCCGCAGTTTGGTTGTGCTGGTAGGATGGCCGGATTGTTTTGAGGGTCAGGATAAGAATCATATTAAACGAATTCTGACCAATTATGAGCGCTATGGTATTTCGTTTATTGCTGTAAACATATCCTCCGAAAAGAAAGAAGAGACATCTCCCGTTCTTTCCGAGTATTTCATGGAGAACGTAGTGAATATCCGGATGACACCGGTTGGAAACACGGTTCGTCGCGGAAGGGAAGAGGCATTGCCCTTCCTTTGGTATCAGTTCCATGAAAAACTGGCTGAGGATTATGCGGAGTCCGTGAAGAGACTGAATCCCGAACACGCCGGCATCGGAAACGAATACACAAAGCGTTACGACATCGACAATCTTCCGCCTTATACCAGAGCTTACAAGAAACTGGAGCTTCCCTTTGGTATCGACGGCAAGGATAATGCGCACAGTGTTTCCTTTGAGAATGAGAACTTTGCAACTTATCTTGTAGGTGCATCCAGATCCGGTAAATCAACCCTGCTGCATACCCTGATTGCCGGTATCATTCGCAACTATCATCCGGACAATGTGGAATTGTGGCTGGCGGACTTTAAGCAGCTGGAGTTCAAAAATTATATCGAGCACATGCCGCCTCATGTAAAATATGTTCTTTTGGATGAGTCGACGGAGCTCGTCTACGACCTGATTGACAAGCTGACGGAGAAGATGATGGAACGGCAGCAGCTCTTTGGACAGATGGATGTCAAGAGGATCGATCAGGTGGATCCCATGAAGCTGGACAAGCCCATGCCGGTCATCTTTGTGATTCTGGACGAATTTTCCATCATGTCCCAGTCGGTGTCCGAGTCGCAGGAGTATAAGCTGAAGCTGCAGAATATTCTTGCCAAAGGAGCTGCGCTGGGAATCCGGTTTATCTTTTCCAGTCAGACCTTCACTAAGGGAATTGCGGGATTGACTGCCACAGCCAAGGATCAGATTCAGCAGCGAATTTCCATGAAGGCTTCCCAGGAGGAGATCAGTGCAACGCTGGAGCTTTCAGCCAACCTAAAGACCGATCAGGTGCGATTGTGGATGGAGGCGCTTCCTCCCCGCTATGCGCTGATCAAGCATCGAATCAGTGAGGATTCCCTGCCGGTTGTACAGCGTCTGTACGTCATGTACATTCAGGACTATACCAGGAGAGACCGCATGAGTGACCGACTGCGTGAGGTGACCATGCATGCGGTGGATACCTATGAACCGCTCGATATCAACAGCTATGTCGACAAACACCCGGTTTTGGTGGACGGCAATTCCTGCTTTGCATTTCCCCGGGAGGAGTTTCGCAAAGAGGTGGAGAGCCTTCTGACGGATGAGGCCTATAACGGCGATGAAACCTTTGTGCTTCCCGGTGTCCCCAGACGGATGGTGAATATGAAACCCATTTGCATCACGCCGGAATCCCGCCAGAATCTGCTGTTGATTGCGGACAGCTCGGAGCAGATTTACTGCGCGGCAACGATTCAATCCCTGATTCTATCCTATCACTTGCAGGATAAAGAAGTTGAGATTTGGAGCTATGACCGAAATCGTCTCTACCGTACCTACAAGGATTCTGTGTGGGCACCGGTTAAGAAAATCGACTCCGAGGAGGAAATCGGTGCAGAAATCAGCCGGCTGAAGGAACAGCTTCAGAACCGGACGGTGGATACGGAAAAACTGGTGATTCTGCTCGGCTTTGATAACATCTGTTCCGACTGGGAACTGATGGAAGCTGCAGCGTCGAATTCCGGAAGAATCACCCGAAGCGCAGAACTTGTGAAATCAGAACCTGTGAAGACAGAATCGGTACAGGCAGAAGCGGTGCAGGATACGCCTGACCCGAAGGAAGAACCGAACGA
>CAMAGI010000052.1 GCA_945833775.1 uncultured Lachnospiraceae bacterium | reverse complement strand
CTGATCAGCCACATTCTTTTCCACTACCTTTGCAGCACCCTGGTTATCCACATAAACATAGAGACCATCTACACCGTTATCCTGTGCCTCAACCAGCTTCCAGGAATCGCTCCAACCACCTACCGTGAAGTTCTTTGCCTGAAGTTCATCCACGCCGGTCACATACATAAACACATAGCAGTTGCTGGAATCTTTCTTTACCGTAACCATAGGATCCTTGGTCTGGCTGTCGCCGGGAAGGAACTCTCCATAGGACTGTGCGGCATCCGTTGTGTCAGCCTCCACTCTCTTCGTTGCATCCGTAACATCCTGCTCTGTCAAAGTAATGTTGATACCATTTCCAACGGTAAAGGTATTGGTCAGGGAACCGGTGCTGTCGCTCAAATAAGCGAGGGTAGCCCCTACGCCGACAGCGCCTACCAAAGCCATGGATGCGATCATCATTGCCAAACTTCTCTTTTTCATTTCACAAATCTCCTTTTTAATATGTAATAATGTTTATGTGCTTTTGTACTGTAATCAGTGTACATGGTGTCAGTCACACCAAGGTCATACCGACATCATTTCTCGCTTTTTTTATCTTTATCTTCCTCTTCCGGCTCAAATACATCGGGCAGAAAATTCAGAAGAATAAGCACCAAAAATACTCCGCAGGCCACTGCGATCCCTACAGGTTTCCTGCAATAGATACTGATGTATCCAAGAAACGGCAGATGGAACAGTACCCTGCCCATGATTTTGGATTCGGGAACCGCTGCCCCGTCCTCCACATCATTGGCATCGCCTTTGGTGACCACTGTTCTTTCGTTTTGATTAACGGATACAACCCTGTGGGTTACCAGCGTTGAGCTGTCACCCAGATAATAGGAAATCACATCCCCCGGCTCCAGGGTTTCAAATTCCGCCGCCCCGGTGTAAACAATGGAACCCACCGGAATCTTCGGCTCCATACTTCCGGATAAAACCGCCATACTCTTGCAGCCGAACAAATTCGGAAGGAGCATGGCCGCGGCCAGGATTGCAAGAAGCACCAGAAGAATCGTTGTCAGTATATTACAAATCTTTCGAAACACCGTTTTGCTCCTCCTTAGTTTTCTGCATAAGCAGCCCCGGCAGTGCCCGTATCGAACACCTGCCAGATTCTCTCAGCATTCGCCCTGTTAAAGCTTCCGTCCCCGTCGATCGCGGAAATGGTATTGCCACTCTCATCCTGCGCACGAACCTGAACAGCCTCCTGATAAAGGATAATCTCAAACTCTTCGAAATCACTGTAATCATCTGCGCCCTTCCACACCACGCCGGTGAAGAGAGGAGACGAAGTTCTCTCCCGTTCATTGACATAACCATCATAATAGTAGAAGCCGTCGGTTCCATCGTACCAACCGTTTTCCGCCAGGTCACTCAGCTCGATTTTGGCATCATCGGGGGTGATCACCACAGACATCCTCACCAGGCACTTTGCATCCTCACTGATATTGCGCACGTAGGGTTCCTTACCCATTTCGCCGTCCAAAATCTCTTCGATTTCTGTCTCAACCTGTGCGGCACTGAAGCTGTTGGTCAGAACGCCGGTAGCATCTTTCATCAGAGCCACGGTGGAGCCGATTCCGCCGATCAGAGCAAGAAAAGCAACGCCACAGAGAACAATCATCCCTTTTTTACTGAAAAATTTCTTCATTTTCTCGTCCTCCGCTCTCAGTTTTGGGTGTTACCATCATAAAATTCCTCGGGCTTTGCCTGAGAGATCACGATTTTGCCATCCACCAGACGGAACTTATTGACCACCGTATCCGTATCGGATGAATAGGCATCGTAAGTGCGCTTATTGGTGAGCGTCGCCTTACCGTCACGGCTGTTTAGTTCTGTCTTGTCGCTTCCGGCTTCTTTCCCGATTTTGAAGACGGAACCGGACACATTTGCAGGACAGGTTCCCACACCGCTTAACTTGAAATCTCCATCCTTTTGATATCTTACCGTGTAGTCCTCACTCGCGGTATAGTCCCCTTTCTTCAGGGTATCAAACTTCACGCTTAAGGAGAGATAACCGTTGCTGTCTGCCTGCATATCCTTTGTAAACTCAACCGTCCTGGAGTACTTCACGTTTCCGTCGCTAATGCTTAAGGTAAAGATTGGATTGCCCTGCTCCCAGTTCACATCCTCAGCCTTGATTTTCTTTTCCAGTACGATGCTTCCGGAAACCACCTTCACCGTATAGGTCTGCACCAGAGTGATCGTCTCAAGAGACTTATTGTCGCTGGTTGCGAGAGAACTCGCACCATCCGTCTTAGGATCAATCGTGAGCTTTGCATAGTAGACCGTCTCCTTTTCGGGTGTCAGCTCTCTCAACGCCTGCTCGGTAATCGCAGCTGTACATGCCTCATCCGTATACCATTCCATGGAGACATTCACATCCGCGTCATTGCTTCCACCGATCTGAAAAAGCTTCCGTGCATCCGTTGGAATCAGTTTGCCGTCCGCATCCACCCGATAGTCGATATTCTGCAGAAGGCTTTCCGGCTTCACATAATCCTTCAGATTCTCTCCGAGGAAAATGGTTTCCTCCAGATCCTCGCCGATAGCTGCTGCCCTTACATTGACCGCGGGCTGGGAAACAAAGGGAACCAGGGTACCGTCATTTCCGATCTTCACGCCGGAGGCAGGGGCCACATTGGTGGAAGCATCGTTGCCGCCGATATAGGAGTCTTTTGCTTTCACATGAATCGTATTGCTCCAACCGGGAGTTGTGGTATCATCGACGGTGACTGCCGGATCCAGTTTTTCCAGATTCCAGGTGATGGCAGTCGTTCCGTCTGCAATTGCAGTAACCGTCGCTCCAAGACTTTCCAGTCTCGTCTTTTCTCCCGCAATTAATTCAAACCGATTATCAAGGACATCTGTGATGGTCACCGGTTTTTCAATTGCAACGGTTTCTGTCACAGTCTCCTGACTGATATCGGACTGGATTGCCTGAAAAATAGCATTCAGCCCACTCGCCTGAGCGGCTTTTTTCGCATAGTCGGCCCCGCTGGAGAGATCGGCAAGCCAGGTGGAATAGGAACCCTGCTTGTCGGAGGTGAGAATCTCCACATCCCGGTAATAACCCTTGTCAACCCATTCCCAGGAATAATAACCTTGCCAGAAATATTGCCCGGTCTGATGCCATACACGTTCCTGCTGCCAGTCCTCTACCCATTCCTGCTGTGTCGTAACGGTAAGATGGTCGTACAGCAGGGTGCCTGCATAATTATCTTCACCGAGCTGAACCGTATAAATCTTGACGCCCGCATCCTTCAGGCTGGCGGCCGTCTCATAGGCTTCGTCCGCAATCAAACTCTTAAATTTCTGCGTATCCGATTCGTTATCGCCGGGAACACCGTCCGTAAACAGGATCACATATTTTTCATTTCCGGAAGCATTCCCATCCATGAGCTCCTTTGCCTTAGCCAGCCCGGCATTCTGGCGGGTTCCGGCAAACGCGTACAGACTGTCGATGGAGTTGTGCAGCTCGCTTTTGCCCGATTCCACATCCGTGAAATTATTCAGAATCGAAGCATCTGCAGCACGACTCATCCCATGACTCCAATCCGAATACTCGCTGGAGAACTCCACAATTGCAATGCGGCTGTTGTCGGCTGCATCTTCCGCCATCTTGTCAATGAAATTATTCGCAGCATCCTGCAAATTTGCAAGGCGGGTTTTATTTGTTCCATCGTATTCGTCCATGGAACCGGAAACATCCAGGACCAGAACAACATCCACCGGGTTGTGTACCTTCTGACCGGGGGTGGTCGTGGTTGTGGTCTTTACAGAAGTAGAACTGGCAGTCAGACGGATGTCATAGGTTCTGTCGTTCCAATTCACCAATTCTGCGGTTTTGCTTGCTACGTAATCCTCTTCTGTAGATTCAATCACTTCCGTTTCGTCCAGAGGAAGGTTGAATTTGATCCTGCAGTTGGAAGCGGAGGCACCGCGCTCCATATAGTAAACCTGAAGCTCATGGTAATCTCTGTTCAGAACATTATCACGGGAAAGACCATTGTCCTTGGTATAGAAGTTGTAGGAATATCCGCCATATACCGTGTTATACTCACTGTCCGGAACCAGAGCAGGATCATCCTGAGGGTTGTAGACTGAATCGTAATGAACCTCACCGGTCGCAAAATTGATGTATCCGGATTTCTTTCCATGGATACCACCCATATCAAGAACAAGAACACCGTCAATAAAGACAAATACATCATCGTCTCCAGAGAATTCAAACTTGCAATCCTCGTCGTGGAATTGACCGTCGTCCGTCATATAGAACTCCGTTTTAAAGTTCATGCCGAAGTAATAATTCTTGTCGCCGTCGGTTCCAAATGGTCGAAAGCCGTTATTGGCATCTCCTACCGTTACGACACCGGCTTCTTTATAAAGAGTAGCCGACTTTACATCGCTGTCGAATACATAGTAATCGCCCTCTTTCCAGTAGGGGAAATCGACATTGTAATAGGCTTCCTTTGCGCCATCTGCAGTACTATAGTAATAGGAATCTCCGCTTTCCCTTGCGAAAAGTCCTCCCTCTTTGTATTGAAACTGAATCAGTCCATCCTGAAGTTCTGCTGCCGCAATACCCTGATACACAGCGTCCGGGTTGGTATGATAGGCATTCCAGGAACCATAGGTGTTATCGTTTCCGTGTCCTTCCGTGCCAAACCACAGATAACCTTTATTCTTAGGAGATTTCTTCGAATTCCCGTCATTAAAGTTACCGGGCAAATGCTCAACTCCGGCAGCTTTGGCATTCGCCGCATTGATGGTACTCTTCTCATAGTCAAACATGTTGACTTTAAAATAAGTATATTCCGAACTTCTTACAGTGGCGGGATCAACTGTTGCGGTCGAATACTCCACCGCTGCATTGCCTGTCGGAGCTGCCGCAAATGCTGTCTGCTGATTCGAAAGGCTGTTAAAGCTCTCCCAGGCTTCCAGATCTACCCGTCCCTCCACCAGAATTCCGAGCTCCTCAAGATCCTCCAGAGTAAATCCGATTTCAGCTGCCTCCTGTGCAGTGAGGCCGAGCGCCTCCCAAATCTCATCCTCACTCAATTCGAAGGCAGAATCCGTAGAAAACGTGTCCTTCCCATCCGTTTTGCCGATTCCGGCAGCATCGTTTCCGCTGACATCCTGCGCTTCGCCTTCGTTTACGATGGGTTCTTCCCCGACCACAGCGATATTATCCGTTGATTCGCTCCCTGCACCCTCCGTAGCATTCACCAGCATGGAGCTTCCCATGGTCATGGTAACGCACAATGTAAAAGCAAGCATTCTCTTCGCAAAACCGGCTCTCATCCTTATCCTCCTCAAGGTCTTCGTCTCAAGATCAATCTTCGATAATCACACTTTTTCATTTTCTTCCATAACTATAGCAACGGAAAGTCACACGCTAGTCACACCGATTTATTTACACAAAAAAATCGCACCGTTTCCGGTGCGAATCCGCTGAGACGACGATCTATCTCCCACTCAGTTCCCATGTTCTTTTGTGTAAGAAGATCCGTGGCAAATTGTCAGAGCAGGTACTTTAACAGTTCCATCTCTCCGAGGAACACAAAAACCTCACCGCCGGGCAGTCTGGTCACTTTCCCCTGCCAGCTTGCATTTCTTCGGGAATCGACCAGCACATCATAGGTGCCGGTTTTCCCTGCTGCCTGCAGAATAATTTCTTCATCCAGGCATCTTTGCGGTCTTCCCTGATATCGATTTCCCTCCGTGCCATCAAAGCTTCGCTTATCCTGGAAAGATTGTGGATATCCGGCTTCATCAAAAATCCGATCCATCTTCACCAGAAGCTGTTCAATCCCATCAAAGGAGAGCTCTCTCTCCGACAAGGGGGAATAGACTCTGCCAAAAATATCGTTTTCCTGTCCGTCCACACAGACCCGGAATGAATTCAACGGATAACTTGTTTTCCTTCTCTCCATATCATTTTACCAAAGCGGATTCCGCCACTGCTACTTCCTCGTACTCTGTCTTGACCGCAATTCGACTGTTTCTGTCACTGCGGGATCTGAAATCCGACAAAATACGGTTTGCCACCAGCATACTGCTCTCGTAGGTACATGTGGGCAACAGGATCACGTACTGACAATCACTGTACTGCGCCACCACATCTCCGATGCGCAATGTGGACTTGATCGATTCCAGCATCTGCTCCATTGCGCGCTGTATCAAAAACCGTTCGGACTGCGCATTGGGAACGCCGGAAGTATCCCGCAGACTCAGGGTCAGTAAAAGAACATACTCCGATTCTCCCAGACGGCTGATCTTGCGGGATTCCAGGCGATAGATTTCCTGAAAAACAGGGTATCCGCACAGAAAAGCGTTCGACACTTCCTCCTCTGCCATCTCCCGGGAAACGCTGTCAATATTCTTGGCGACCGCGGTTCCTGACATGCTGAGAATTTCCTGGTATACGGCATTTAAGCCCGGTGTCTTCGAAATACCAAGTGCTTCCTTCAGAGTACGTTTTGCCTGCTCATATTGTTCCATGGCAGCGCGCTGCTTATTCTGTCGGATCAGGGCACGGATCCGATAACAGTACAAATGCTCATCGACGGCATCATACCGAAGTCCGAGATTGCAGATTTCCTCCATTCTCTCGTATCGTTTCTCCTGCAGATAACAATCCGCCAGCGCCTTGACCGCCGACAAAAACATGGAGTGATAATAGGCGGCTGCGGTTACGGCCCAATAGCGATCCGTGATCTGAATGACAAAATCACCCTGATACAGCGAAAGCGCGTTTTCATAATCGTGGATCTTTTCTGCTATGTGTTCTTCCTTTTTGGCCTTTTCACACAGCTGTTCAAACTCTTCAATATCAAGAACCGCCTTGATTTCCTCATTCCAGAAATAACCGCCCCGGGCAGTCCGTATGTAATCGCGTTCCCCGAAATGCTTTTTCAGGATTCCACGCAGCCGATAAACCAGATTTTTCAATGCACCGGCAGGATTCTCTGTCTCATCGTCTTCCCACAATGCCTCCGACAACTCCTGAACCGAAATCACATGAGTCCGATTCATAAGCATATAGATCAAAAGCTTCAGCAACATATCCGAGCGCATATCCTCGCTGTTCAAGCGCTGTACCTCGTCAATCATCTGAAACTTACCCAACAGATTTACTGCAATAATCGTCCCCACCTCCTATCGTCTTTCGAAACATATGGATTACGATACTCAAAAATGAAAGGACCGTTTGTAAGTCCTTTCATCCTGTTTGAGATTATACCGCTTTCTTCCCGTTTCGAATTACTCCTCCGTCCGGTCCCTATCCTCCGCTTTCTTACGCGCCATGGCCCAGATTACGCTGACAGCGGCCAAAAGGATCGCTGTCCCTGCAAAAATCCACAGAAGCGGTGCATTCACCTTTACCCCGGAACTCAATGCCGACTGCTCATCCTGAATGTCAACGGTTTCCCCAGGTTGATCCGACTGCTCTGTTACTTCTGCATCCTCAGCCGCAGTATCCGATTCGGGTGCCACATCCGCGGGAGTATTATCCTCGGGAATTACGGTCACGTCCTCCTGATTGACAGGATTTTGGTTGACAGGGGTCTGATTCGGTGCAAGGTTCGCGCCCGGTGTCCGAACCGGAACGGTAACCGTGACAACCTCGGTATTTTCAACGGTCTGTCCCTCTGTGTACTCGGTGGTAGTCACCACATTTGTTCCACGGGGTGCGGCCTCATAGCGGAAAACAATTTCATTTACTGCCTTTTCATCCTTGCTCAGAACCAGAGTCTGAACAGCTTCATCCCGGAGCAGATAAACCGCTGCCCCGCTGATTGTAATGGTGGCAGGTGCCTTGATCTCAACCTTGTCACCGGCATTGGCATAGGCTACCGAAACTGGTGCAATCGAGGAACCGTCCTGAATGTCAACATAACGAACGGTGTATTCAACACCGTCAATCAGTTTCCCATAATCGACGACAAAATCGATGTTCTTTTCGACCAGTGCATTCGCATCCGGCCCCCATTCGGAAGCATTCTTGACAAAATAACCCTCCTGTACCTTCACATAGGAAGGTGCCTGCGGAATCGCTGCCCCCTCGACAACCGTCAACTTGATGGCACCGTTTTTGGTAACCTCAATATTGCGAACGCTCTCGTCTGCGCCGTAAAGCATGTTTGCGACTTCCAGAGCTGCCTTACACTTATCGTTTTCCTCGCCTTCCTGTGCTTCAGCGCTTTCCTCTTTCTCCACTGCAAAAGCACCCACATTGCCGGGGCGATAGGTCACGGTATAGGTCTTTTCCGAAGCAGCTTTCGCATCCGCCCCGCTTAACAGAAAGCAAAGCGCAGTGCCAAAGAGCAATGCGGAAACATTGGCCTTCCCGCCCTTCTTTTTGCGGGTGAGAAACAGAAGGACAATGCCGGCAATCAAAACCAGTGCACCAAGAGCCAGCATCGCAGAATCCCCGGTGGGTACAGCGAGTGGAACCCGCTCCTCCACAATGCGTGTGACGTATTTGGTCTCGCCCTCGCTTGTCACAACCTTGTAGACTGTGGTCAGTCCGGTGGGATCTTCGTAGCCGGCCTGAAAAGCAAAGCGAATCTGTCCGACGGTATCTGCATAGTTGACAGCAGCCGCGTTATTATCCATGGCCTCACCGTCAAAAATTATTTTGAGCACGACATCTGCCGTCTGACCCTTTGCAAGCGTTGCAATCAACACGGAATCCTTCAACGCGCTGTTATTCATTTCCTTCAGCCCATCAACGCTTGCCGCGCCATTGCTCTGTTTGTAGCCACCCACAGAAGAATCATACAGGGTTTGACCTCCGGCAGTCAGAACAATATCATAGCCTGCACCGGCTGCGCCCATCCCGGTTTCCTCAAGTGCTTTCAGGACCTCCGCACTCATATAGAAGTCAACACTGTTGTTATACTCATTTTTTAATGTGATGGTCTGGTTTCTTTCCTCACCGGGAACCACGTTTGCAAACGCATCGCCAAGGTTCACTTCCTCACCGCTTCCGCTCGCATTGCCGTATTCAAGTGCTCTGGAGTTTGTAAACGTAACGGTTGTGTTATCGGATGCCTGTGCGGAAATGGAAGCACCGGTCCATATTGTCAAAGCCATAGCAATCGCTGCTACCGAAAAGAATGATTTTTTCATCTCTATGCTCCTTACTCCTCAACCGCCAACAATTTGTCACTGCCTTCTTCAAACACCGGATATACACCCCACTCAGAGGGCATTGCGGCGTTCACAGCCACCTTCTGTACAGCGTCCGTGCGAAACGCAATCTCGATATTCTGGTCCGCATATTCATTATCAATCTCTTCGTCAATCAAAACAGCAGAAAGAACAGCCCCGGTACTCTCACCCACTGCAAGCGGATCCTGATAGAACAGGATCACCTGCTCGTCGTCCTGATACCAGAGAATCCATCCCCTTGCAAGCAGGGCATCCGCATTCTCCTGGGCGAGCTCTATATAATCCGGCTCCCCGGTTTCCGACACATCCAAAAGGAGGTGGATCATGTTGCTGTCAAGATCGCTTCTCTTTGCCCAGGATTTATTGATTGTCACACGGGTATACAGCTCGTAGCCGTTCGCTTCGTTATTGATGACCTGTCTTTCGAGTTCTACCATATCACCGGGTACGCGGAAATCAATCTGCGCGCTGTCCGACGTAGGAACCGACTCATCCAGAATCTGAATGCTCAGGTTCCGGACGGAAATGTCTGCCACGCCCGCGCGATCCGTCTCCGTATTGTATCCCGCAAGTGTTGTGCCAATCGCAGCGGTTGCTGCCAATGCAAGCGCAAGGCCCATGAGAATTGCTTTCTTCTTCACTATTTTCCACCTCTCGGAAATCCCTATTTCTGCATATTACAAGCTCATTATAGAGTGCAGTTGTCACACAGAAGTCACACGATGCAGAAAAAGTGACGCCCTAGGCCTGTTCCTGTAAAACCTTGAGGTAGCGTTCCAAGGCATCCTCCCATGCGGGGAGTCTCTCAAAGCCCATCTTATCCAGCTTATCCTTGCTCATGCGGCTGTTGGCGGGCCGATTTGCCCTGGCTCCGTACTCAGCCGTGCTGACCGGATGAACCGTTATCTTATCTCCCAGCCCGGCTTTCCTGAAAATAGCGCAGGCAAAATCATACCAGGAACAGATGCCCTCATTGGTTGCATGGTAAACTCCGTATTTGTTGGTCTCAACCATATCCACTAAAAGTCTTGCGAGATCAAAGGTATAAGTAGGGGATCCGAACTGGTCATTTACCACACGAAGCGAATCATGCGTCTGGGCAAGTTTGAGCATGGTCTTGACAAAATTATTGCCATTGATGCCGAACACCCAGGCGATCCGGACAATAAAATACTTCTCAAGGAGCTCCTGCACCGCCAGTTCCCCTTCGTATTTGGTTTGTCCGTAAACACTCACCGGTGCACGCATATCGTCGGTCTCCCAGAGCTTTTCGCCGGTTCCGTCGAAGACATAGTCCGTGCTGATGTAGATCATCTTACAGTCCAGACGTCTGCACATCTCCGCAATATTACGGGTTCCGTCTGCATTTACCCTGCGGCAGAGATCCTCATTTTCCTCCGCAGCATCCACGGCGGTATAAGCTGCACAATGAATCACCGCGTCCGGGGCAGCCTCCCCGATCACTTTTTCGACGCTGACCATATCCGTAATATCCATCTCCTGAATATCCACTCCAAGCGCCGTATGCCCTCTCTTCTCCAATTCTCTTACCACATCGTATCCAAGTTGTCCCCGTACACCTGTAACCAATACTTTCATAATAATCTCCATTCCACAGACGCTTTAGCGTCGAAGCACTATTCTCTACGCCTCACATTTGTCTTTGATTTACTTTCGATCGACCCTCACCCTCCTGCCACCCGGGCAGCAAGGGACTGTTCAGCCGATGTGGTCGAACAGATATTGAAGGATTTCGGGAGAAAACTCCTGCGCATGGATTCCTACGTCAAAACTTCCGTCCGCAAGCTTACTCATACGGCAAACCTTCGCATACATAATCAAGGTCTGTGCGACAATAATAATGTCTTTCTTCACAATATCCGGTGTGTCTGCATCCATATGTACGCCCATTCCCAGCGGGCTCACATTTGCCACCTGTACATAGTACTTTTCCTGCGTATCGCAAACCACAACAACCGCTTTTGCCTGATAATTAATACGATTTATTGATCTTCTCTCTTCCATTTTGGTTTTCCTCCATTTCATCATAGGATTTTAAACTTCCGTTACAGCATAACTTTATCATATCGCATTTCTGCACGCAAGGAATACCGTTTGGTAAAAGAGACCGAATCCCCATCCGGAAATTCGGCCTCTTTTGTGTGTTCCAAAGTGTTCGATTGCACCCGGACTTATGCTTCTGTATCAGTTTCGTCTTTCTTTGCTGTCTTCTCCTGATGCTTCTTGTACATCTCGTAACCGGTAGCACCAAGCACCATCACTACAAGCAACCACCACCAGTTCATCGTGCTCTTCTCCTCTGCGGGAATTGCAACGGTGGGAGTCTCTTCCTCGCCAATGATCACGGTTTCACTCTGATTGTCATCATCGCTCTGCTCAATAGCAGGTGCAAGGGGCGTTTCCTCCTCCGCAATCTCGGTCACGGTCTGCTCGTCATCAGCAACAGCGGCAGGTGTCGTGATTTGGGTAACGGGTGTTGCAGCAGGTGCTGCCACTGCGGGAGCCTGAGGAACCTGATTCTCCTCAATGACTACGGTATCATCATTGTCATCGTCATCCTCGGTAGGTGCGGGATTCGGAACTACGGGATTCGGAGTCGCGGGTACAGGATCCGTCCAGCCTGCTGCCAGTTCTGCTGCATGGTCTGCGGCACGTCTTGCTTCCTCTGCATTCTCCTGAGCGGTCTTAGCCGCTTCCTTTGCCTCATTATAGTCGTTTCTGAGCTGCTCTACCTTCTCCTGCGCTTTGCTCAGCTCAGCATCGGATACATTAGTTGCTGCCTGAAGGGTAAGCAGCTTGTCGAGAGCTTTTACAAGTTCCTCATACAGCTCATCTGCTGCCGAAGCCTTTGTCTGGGCTTCATTCTTCAGTTCCTCGTAATTCAGCTCCAGTTGGCTCTCCTTGAGCACAAGGGTCTCGGTCCATACATTCTTCTCAGTGGAGACTTCTCTCTCCTTTGTAACCTCAGTCTCAGTAAAGAGATCTGCACGATAGATGGTCTCGGATGTAAACGCGTCTGTGAAAGTACCCATGCCACCCTTGACCGTTGCCTTATATCCTTTTCTCCAAGAGCCCTCAACATCTATCGAATACTCTACCGGGATTTCTCTGCCACCCGCTAAAACGACCGTGAATCCTTTGCCCGAAACATTCTTGAAGGTGCATCCGGGGTACAGCTCCCGATACTCGTCCTCGAGTTTATTGATTGCAGAATTCTTGGCATAACTTTCTGAGTAATACCGATTGCCCGTAATCTCATGATAATCGTCAATCGCTTCCTCTACGGAGACGGTCTCTTTTACGGCATCCACAATATCGTACTGTGCATCATGGACAAATACAGCAAAGCCCAAAATGTTTCCATCCAACAGGCCATCTACGTCATCGAAGAAGTTGTCATCCGCGGTTTTCTTATCGGTGTATACCACGCTCTTGTGGGTCCAATGGAAAATCTCTCCGTCAATCTGATCCGCGAACTTAATCTCCACAACGATGTCGGAGTTGTCCTCAAAGGCATCCTTGACAGCATCTCTCGCCCAGGACTTTCCAATTAATCCGGGAGTGTAGTAGGACTTGGAAACTGCTTCCTTCTCCGTCGAAGCGCCCACATTCAGAATTCTCTCGGTAACATACTCATACGCTTTGTCGACGATGGATTTCTCATCAACGCCCTCCAGTTTTCCGTCCGAACCAATGACATCACCGAGAATGGCCAGGCTGCCTTCTCTTTCACCCTGACTAATCTCCTCGACTCTTCCGTCAACGGCGGTCTCCGTTACATTACCATCCTCATCGGTGGTCTTTACTGTGTAGGAAGTGGTGTCGCCTTCCTCCGTTGTCTCCAGAACACTGCCGTCAGCATTCTGGAACTCGGTTACCTCATAAGTCTCTGTGGAGGTTACGGTTTCAGTGCCGGTGATCTCCTTCTCAAATACGGCGATTCTTCTGTCATCACCGGTCGTGCTCACCTTGCCGTCCTCGCGATGGTAATTGTAGTACTTCGTCACCTGCTCATACGTCTTTTCACCATTTTCACCGAGCACATAATTGCCTTCGCTGTCTCTTACCGCCTGCAGATAGGTAACCGGTACAAAGTTCTCATTCTCGTATGTAGACTTTCCGTCGATCGTCCATTTTCCGAATTGCACAGTGCTCATATCCACATCTGCAAACTCATCACTGGTGACCATATAATAACGGATCATGTATTCATTTAAGGTTCTGGTCTTCACCCAGTAATCATGACCGGTGCTCTCAGCAACCTTTTCCTGCCACTCCAGGATGCTGGTTGCATACTGTCCCTCCAGGCTCTCCAGTGTCTCGGTTGCAGCCACAAGCTCCTCGTTTGCCTTCTCGCAGGCTGCAAGTGCGGCTGCGATTGCCTTCGCAACGTTGTCACCCTCTTCCACGGATTCGTGATTCAAGAGACTTTCATCAACCACCACGTTGCCGTCTTCATCGAGCGTGTAGATGCTCTCGGAATTGCTCTTGAACTCCCCGAGTCCGTTTGCCTCAAGCAGATCGTCCAGCTCTTTCTGAGCAGTCTCGGCTTTGGTCTGAGCAGCCTTGTGCGCGTCGGAAGCAGCCTGAACAGCCGTCTCTGCATTCGTAAGATCCGCATCGATCTCCTCCAGTGCTTCCTCGAGGGCACTTACTTCCTCCTCCGCTTTATCTGCCGCAGCATCCGCATCCTCTGCAGCCTGATTTACCTCAGCTCTGCTCTTTGCCTCCTCTGCTGCCTTCTCGGCTGCCTGTGCATCTACAACGTCCTGTTCCGTAGCCGTATTTGCCTCTTCTACAAGCTCCGGGGCATCAGCATCGTCTGCTGCATCGATTGCATCCTGTGCATCCTTCAACTTATCGTCGAACTCGTCGGCTGCCTTTGCAGCTGCATCATTTGCTTCATTGAGGTCATCAACCTTCGCCTCAATCTCGCTGATATTGGTTACTACGTCACCATAATCCGCCAGTTCCTCCGTATTCTCAGCATCGATTTCATCCGCTGCCGCATTATATTCCTCTTTTACACTGCCGAGGTCTTCCATGGCGGTTTCGTTGGTCTTGGTCTGTTCGGATGCAACCGCATCCTCGGTTAACTGCTTATCTTCAACGGAAGAATCACCCAATCCCTTATCCTCGCTCGTTCCGTCTGCCAGTGCGCTCATGGGATTCGCCATCAGCATTGCAGCGGAAAGTCCAAGGGAGATTGCTTTCAGTACGTTGTTGTTTACAATACCGTTCTTCATGTTTCTGCTCCTTTTATTTTGGAAATCTTTG
Organism: uncultured Lachnospiraceae bacterium; assembly: GCA_945833775.1. Lineage (GTDB taxonomy): Bacteria > Bacillota > Clostridia > Lachnospirales > Lachnospiraceae > Acetatifactor. The sequence continues at coordinate 101 of CAMAGI010000052.1, read as the reverse complement.
TTTTCTTTGCCTTCCTGATATACACTCTACCACAAAAAAAGGGATTGTCTATAATTTTACCCGATTTGTTACTTTTTTTCCTGATTTGTATTAAAATGCGC